>DATFRD010000124.1:0-9287 GCA_035263645.1 Candidatus Dormiibacterota bacterium
CGGGTTTTCGGCCGCACCCCTAGGGGGGCGTGGGGACACGCGCTCGAAAGGGAGGCCTCTTGGCCACGGAAGCCTGGAAAGAAGCGGCCACCCCGGTGCTCGTCACCGTCCAGGGCCCCGAGCACCGGGTGGAGTTGCAGCTGCCCGGCGACCGGCCCATCGGCGAGCTGCTGCCGCTGCTGGTCGAGGTGTGCGCCACCGGGTACCGGTTCGAGGGCGCTCAGTGGGAGCTCGCGCTGCTCGGCGGGCTCGGGTTCGACGCCCATCGGACGCTCAGCCAGGCCGGCGTCATGGACGGGTCGCTGCTCCACCTTCGGGACGCGTCCGCCTCGCCGCTGGACTTCATGGAATCCCTGCCGGCGACCGGCGACCCGGCAGACTACCCGGGCGAGCCGATCCTGCTGAACGGCTCCGAGGCTGCGCTCCTGCCCCAGGACCGCACCCGGCTCGTCCTGCCGGCCCGGCTCACGCTCGTCGAGCGGCTCTCCGGCGCCGCGGAGGCCGTGCTGCGGCCCCCGCGCCCGGTCACGGCCGATCCGGCCGCCCAGCCGCTGCCGGGGCAGATCGTGAACCCGTCCACCCTGACGGTCCGGGCCCGGCCGGGGCTGGCCGTGCGCGTGCGCACATGGTGGCGGTCGACGGACTACCTGCAGCGCCTGGAGGATGCCATCGTCGCGCCGCAGCTGCACAGGTGCGCCACCGTGGCCGTCATGTCGCCCAAGGGCGGGGTCGGCAAGACGACCATGACCACCCTGCTCGGCTCGCTGTTCGCGCTGCTGCGCCGGGACCGCATCGTCGCTATCGACACGAACCCGGATTTCGGATCGCTCGGCCGCCAGCTCGCGCCCGAGCACACCGTGTTCGTCGACGACCTCCACGAGGTGCTCGACGAGCCCGAGCTGACCGCCACCGCCCTGGACAACCACCTCGGCCGGGCGGCGCACGGGCTGATGGTGCTGCCGGCGCCCACCGACCCGGTGCGGGTGAACCGGCTCGACGCCGCCGCTTACACCCGGGTCGTCCGCAAGCTGCAGCAGATGGTCGGCGTGATCGTCCTGGACACGGGGACCGGGCTCCACGAGCCGGCCGCGCGGGCGGCGCTGGCCACCGCCGACCAGGTGGTGCTGGTCTCGGACTCCGAGCCGTCGACGGCCAGCCTGGTGGCCGAGGCCGCCGCGCTGTTGAAGCAGGACAGCCTGCCGATCTGGCTGGTGATGAACAAGTCCGGCGTACCGACGGACCTGGACCTCCGTGCTCTCGGGGCCGTCATCCGCCACGCGAAGGGGATGCTGGAGGTGCCGAGCGAGGTGGCCGCCGCGCGGCTGGTGGCCTGCGGGCGTTTCACGTGGGTGGACGCGCCCCGTTCCTGGCGGCGTGCGGTGCGTGAGGTGGCCGCGGCCCTCGTCGCCGACTGGCCCGAGCTCGGCATCGCCGGCTGAGCCGGACTCCGGCGCGGCGCCGGCCGGGCGGCTCCCGGTACAACGGTCCTGGGATGGCGCTGTTCACCGTCGGCCACTCCACCCGCAGCCTCGACGAGCTCCTCGACCTGCTGCACAGCCACGAGGTGACGCTGCTGGCGGACGTCCGGACCGTGCCCCGGTCGCGACGGCTGCCGCACTTCGACCTGGCGTCGCTGGCCGTCGAGCTGCCCCGCCGCGGGGTGGAGTACGTCCACCTGCCGGAGCTCGGCGGACTGCGGCGGCCGCGGCCCGACTCGCCCAACCAGGGCTGGCGCAACGCCGGGTTCCGCGGCTACGCGGACCACATGGACACGCCCGAGTTCCGGGCCGGCCTGGAGCGGCTGGCCCGGCTCGGCCGCGACCGCGACGTGGCCTTCATGTGCGCGGAGGCGGTGCCCTGGCGCTGCCACCGCAGCCTGCTGGCAGACGCCCTGGTCGCCCGTGGCATCCCCGTACGCCACATCGTGGGCGCCGGACGCAGCCAGGCCCACGCGCTCACGCCGTTCGCCCACGTCGAGGGCGACCGAATCACCTACCCCGGGGCGGCGGCGCGCGGGCAGCGTCGATAGACTCGCCAGTGAATGGGAAAGAAACGACTCCAGACGCGCCAGGTCAGGCAGATGCGCCAGGTCCGGCAGCGGGTCGCGCCTCCTCCGGCCCCCGCCAGCCAGCGCAAACAGCGTGAGCGCTATGTCCAGGCCGGCGGCATGCTGCAGGGCTACGCGCCCGAGCTGGTCCAGCGCATCGGCCACATCGCGGCCGCCGGCGCCGCGGCCTGCCTGTTGATCGGGGCGCTGCTGCTGCTGTTCCTGCCCGGCGGCTGGCCGGTGAGGGCGGTGGCGGCCGGGGCGTGGGTGGTGCCGATTGTCCTGGCCACCATGTTCATCGTGCGGGGGTATCAGCTGGCCCGGAAGGACCGCCGGGCCGAGCCGAACGTCGTCCAGGGCCAGCTGGTCGGCGCCAGCGAGGTCAGCACCTCGCTTGGCCTCGGCATGCTGATGCTGAAGACGCGCGGAGGCGGCAACGAGCAGTACCTGGTGGCGCCGGAGAAGCTGGCCAAGGTGCCCGGCAACCAGGTGACGGTGATGCTGACGGTGACTCCCAACCTGCGCCACGTGCGCAGCGTCGGCGTGATGGGCCAGCGCATGATGCCGAGGCCCCAGCCGCCCGTGCCCCCGGTCCTGAAGCAGCTGCGACTGCTGCCGATCATCACCCCGGCGGCGCTGGCCGCCGCCGCCATCGTCGGCGACGACGCGGTGTCGCTCGTCCCGCTCAGGCCGGACTGGGCACATGCCATCGTGGCTGGCCTGGCCGGCGGGCTCCTCGTGCTCGCAGTGCTCGGCGCATCGCAGCTGATCCAGCGGCGCCTCACCAACCAGGTTCAGGCCCTCATGCCCGGAGGTCTGCAGTGAGCCAGCGACAGGAGGTGCCGATCACGGCCGAGGGGCTCGCGGCGGTCCGCAAGGAGCTCGACCAGCTGGTCGGCGTCCGGCGCCCGGACATCGTGAGCAAGATCAGGGCCGCCCGCGAGCACGGGGACCTGTCCGAGAACTTCGAATACCACGCGGCCCGCAACGAGCAGTCCTTCATCGAGACGCGGATCCTCGAGCTGGAGGGGATCGTCAAGAACCACGTCCTGATCGAGTCGCGCGGGTCCGACGGCACCGTGGACCTGCTGAGCACGGTGACGTTCGCCGAGGAGGGCGAGTCGGAGGAGACGTACCGCATCGTGGGCACCGCGGAGGCGGACCCCGGCGCCGGGAAGGTCAGCTCCGAGTCCGCGATCGGACGTGCGCTGATAGGCCACCGGGTGGGGGACGAGGTGGTCGTGCGCACGCCGGCCGGCGGCAGCTACCGGGTCCGAATCCTGCGGGTCGAGTAGCCCGTGAGCATGGAGCGCCTCCGGGCCTGGATGGACTCGGAACGGGTCGGGGCGGCGTACCTCACGAACCCGGTCTCCATCGCGTACCTGACGGGCTTCGCCACCGAGCCGCACGAACGGCTGCTGGGGCTCGTGCTGAGCCGGGCCGACGCCGTCCTGGTGGTGCCCAGCCTGGAGGAGGAGAGCGCGACCGCCGCCGCCGGCGGCCTGCCGGTCCGGGCCTGGCGCGACGGGGAGGACCCGTGGCTGGCGGTCGCCGCTGCGCTGGGCGGGCCGCCGGGCCGGCTCGCGGTCGAGACCTCCCACCTCACGCTCGCCGCCTGGGAGCGCCTGCGCGCGCTGGCCGGCGACCCGGAGGTGGTCGACGCGGGCAGCGAGGTGCGCCGGCTGCGCGCCCGCAAGTCGCCGGGTGAGATCGCCAGCCTGGAGCGGGCGGCCCGGCTCACCGACGAGGTCGCGACCCGGATCTCGGCCGAGCTGGCGCCTGGCCGCACCGAGCTCGAGGTGGCCGCCGCGATCGACCACCACATCGCGGGCGCCGGCGGCCGCCTCTCGTTCGAGACCATCGTCCAGTCCGGCCCCAACTCGGCCCAGCCGCACCTGCGGCCGACCGGGCGCCGGCTCGCGGAAGGCGATCTCGTGCTGATGGACTTCGGGGCGGCCGCCGGCGGCTATCGGGCCGACACCACCCGGACGGTCGTGGTCGGCGTCGCCGGCGCCCGCCAGGCGGAGCTGCACGCGCTGGTCCTGGCCGCGCACGACGCCGCCGTGGCGGCCGTCCGACCGGGGGCGACCGCGGCCGAGGTGGACGAGGCCGCCCGGGCCGTGATCCGCGCCGGCGGGCTGGCCGACCGCTTCATCCACCGCGTTGGGCACGGGCTGGGCCTGGAGGCGCACGAGGACCCCAGCCTCGACCCGGGCGGCAGCGCCGTCCTCGAGGAAGGGATGGTGATCACGATCGAGCCCGGCGTGTACGTGCCCGGGTGGGGCGGGGTGCGGATCGAAGACGACGTGGTGGTCGAGGCCTCGGGCGGCCGCCTGCTGACGCACGCGGATCGTTCGCTGACGCCGTCGGGCGCCGGCGTCCACTAGCCTGCTCCCATGGCAGGGGCCGGCTCCCCGCCGCCGCTCCGGCCGGGTATGCGGCAGACTCGCCAGCGCCAGCAGGTCTGGGAGGCCGTCCGGGGCCTGGGCGGCCACTGCACGGCGGAGGAGATCACGGCCGAGCTCCAGCGGGCGCAGCCAGGCTTCCCGCGAAGCACGGTCTACCGGGCGCTGGAGGCGCTCGCCACGTCCGGAGCGCTGCACGCGGTGCGCCTGGGCGACGGCCCGATCCACTACGAGATGGCGACCGAGGACCACCAGCACGCGATCTGCCAGGCCTGCCAGGGGGTGCTGCACATCGAGCCGGGCCTCGTGGCCGATCTGGAGCGACACCTGGAAGAGCGTCACCGGTTCCACCCTGTCCGCACCGACGTGGTCGTGGTCGGCATCTGCCACGAGTGCGCGGTGGCGCGGGGCCGCCGGCAGCACCGCCGGCGCGTCCTCGACCACGTCCACTTCCCGTGAGCCGGGCCGTCAGCCGCGGGTAGGCTCTGGCAGATGGATACCTGGGAAGCCATTCGGGCACGCCGCAACGTGCGTTCCTACGCCGACCGGCCGGTCGCAGCCGAGGATCTGGACCGGATCCTGGAGGCCGGCCGGCTGGCGCCCTCGGGCGGGAACCGGCAGCGGTGGGACTTCGTGACCTGCACGGACCGCAGCCAGCTGGAGGCGCTCTCGAAGGTCTGGCGCGGCGCCGGCCACGTGGCCACGTCGGCGGCCACGATCGCCCTGATCGCTCCCGTGGAGGCCGAGGCCCGCGCCCGCGAGTCGGTCCAGTACGACCTGGGCCAGGCCACGATGAGCATGATGGTGGCCGCCGCGGACCTGGGCATCGGCAGCGGCCACGCGGGCGTACAGGACCAGGAACTGGCGCGCGCGCTCCTGGGCTTCCCGGAGGACCGGACCTGCGCCTGGCTGATCGCGCTGGGCTACCCCGCCGATCGGCCGCTCCGTCCGCTGCGGCGGCCCAACCGGCGCCCGTTCGAGGACGTCGTCCACCGCGGCCGCTGGTAGCGCCGGGCGGCGCAGCGGGCGCTCCGCGTCAGGCCGCCGCCCGGCCGGCTCAGCCGGCGCGACCGTTGAGGTCGACGCGCTCTGCGAGGTCGGCCAGGTCGACGGTGGCGGTGAACACACGCTCGGCGGGGCCGGCCTGCACGAGGTCACCGCTGGCCCGCTGCCTGATCGACAGCGAGCCCCCGGGCATCGCTACCTCGAGCGTGCTCTCGGTCAGCTCCATGTGGATCAGGACCGCCGCCACCGCGCTGGCGCTCGTCCCCGACGCCAGGGTGTACCCGGCGCCCCGCTCCCAGATCTCGATGTGAGCGCGCTTGCGGTCCAGCACCTCGGCCAGCTGTACGTTCGTCCGGTTCGGGAACGTCGGGTCGCACTCGAGCAGCGGACCCAGCTCCCGGCAGCGCTCGGCGGTGACGGGCTCGCCGAAGACGACGCAATGCGGGTTGCCCACGCTGACCAGCCGGCAGCACGCCTGCCCGGCGGCCGTGTCGATGAAGACCCAGCGGTCGGGCTCGAAGCGCGGCCGGCCGATATCCAGCTCGCTGACGACCCGGCCGCCGGCCACTCCGACCACCCGGACCGGGTTGGCGCGGTCGGCGGTGCGGAGCTCGAACCGACGGCCCGCCCCGTGCCGGAGCACGGCGTGACAGGCGGCGATGCGCAGCCCGTTGCCGCTCTTCTCCGCCTCGGAGCCGTCGGGGTTGAAGATGCGGACCGAGCGGTCGCTCGGGTCGAACGCGAGCAGGCCGTCGGAGCCGACGCCCAGGTGGCGGTCGCACAGGCGCGGCAGCAGCGGCACGATCCGGTCCAGGTCGGCCGGAAGGTCGAGGACCAGGTAGTCGTTGCTGAGCGCCTGGTACTTGGTCACCTCCAGGATCGACACGATCACACATGATCGCAGTCGGCGGCTCCGCCCGGGGAACCCGGCTACAATCCTCACTGATGCGGCCCGCGTTCGCGTTCCCAGCGCAGCGCCTGGTCTACTCCCCAGCCTGCTTCTGTAGCTAGGCCGGCCCTTCTCCGGACGCCGCGCACCTCTGCGCCAGGCGTCCGCCCTGTATGCCCTCACACCCGACCGGAGGTACGCCTGCCATGTCTCAACCCAATGGCTACGCCAACAGCGAATCGCTCGTCAGCACCGAGTGGGTCGCCCAGCACCTGAACGAGCCGGGCTACCGGCTAATCGAGGTCGACGTCAACCCGGCCGCCTACGATGGCGGCCACATCCCCGGCGCGGTGGGCTGGGACTGGAAGCGGGACCTCCAGGACCAGACCGTGCGCGACCTGCCCAGCCGCGAGGCACTGGCCCGGCGGCTGGGCGAGAGCGGCGTCGCTCCCGAGACGACGGTCCTGCTCTACGGCGACAACAACAACTGGTTCGCCGCGTTCGCCTACTGGGTCCTCAAGTACTACGGCCACGACCGGGTCAAGCTGATCAACGGCGGCCGGGTCCGGTGGGAGGTCGAGGGCCGGGCCTACACGACCGACCTCCCCCAGGTCGAGCCCACGGCCTATCGATTCCGCGGGGAGCCCCGCGAGGACCTGCGCGCGTACCGCGACCAGGTGCAGGCGGCGATCGGCAGGGCGGGGCTGGTCGACGTCCGCTCGCCGGCCGAGTACTCCGGCCAGCTGCTGGCACCGGAGAACCTGCCCCAGGAGGGGGCCCAGCGCGGCGGCCACATCCCGACGGCAGTCAACGTGCCCTGGGCCACCGCGGTCAAGGAGGACGGCACGTTCAAGGACGCGGACGCCCTGCGCGAGGTCTACGGGGGCCGGGGGATCACCGGCGATCGCGAGGTGATCGCCTACTGCCGGATCGGAGAGCGCTCGGCGCACACCTGGTTCGTGCTGCGCGAGCTGCTGGGCTACCCGGAGGTGCGGAACTACGACGGGTCGTGGACCGAGTGGGGCAGCGCGATCCGGGTGCCGATCGAGAAGTAGGCTCACCCGTCCGGGCGGAGGGAGGCCGCAGATGCGGCCTCCCTCCCCGCCGCCGGCCGCTCCGGCTCCCCCCAGCGCGCGCCGCCGGTCCCGGTCTATGCTGACCGTCCGGATGAAGACGCAGCTCGCCCGCTGGCTGGCCCTGGCGGCGGCCATCCCGGTCCTGGTCGTGGCCGGGTGCGGCGCCGGGTCCGGGCCGGCGGCCGACACCCTGGTCCTGGGTGCCGTGTACCCGCTGACCGGTCCCCAGGCCCAGGGCGGCCGCGAGGAGCTGGCCGGCGTGCAGACTGCCCTCCAGGTCGCGCAGCGCCAGGGCGCGTTCGGGGGCCGCCCGGTGCGGCTCCAGGTCATCTCGGCCACGACGCCCGCCGGGGCACGGGCCGCCGTGGACCGGCTGATCGACCAGTACCACGTCCCCGCGATCATCGGCACCTACGGCTCGACGCTGGCCGTGGAGTCCGCGGCGCGGGCCGACCAGCGCCACGTCGTGTACTGGGAGACCGGCGCGGTCGCCGACGAGGTCACGGTCAGGCATCCGTACGTGTTTCGGACGGTCGCGACCGGCAGCAACCTGGGCCAGCTGGCGGCGGACTTCACCAGCGGGGTGCTCCTGCCCCGGGCCGGGCTGGCGTCCCAGCAGGCCCGCGTGGCGATCGTGGCCGTGAACGACGTGTACGGCCGGTCGGTGGCGGACGCGGAGGTGGCCCGCGCCGCCCAGCACGGGATCGCCGTCGTCGACCGCGTGGACTACGACCCGCAGACCCTCGACGCGGCCGCGGTCGCCGACAGGCTGGCCGCCGACCGTGCCGACTACCTGTGGGACGTCAGCTACGTCGACGACGGGATCGCGATCTGGCAGGCGATCCTGGCCAGGGGGCTCCACCTGCGGGCCGCCGTCGGCACCAGCTCCGCCTTCTGCATGCCCGAGTTCGGCCGCCGGCTCGGCGCGGAAGCGGTCGGGCTGTACGCGGCGGACAAGCCGGACCAGGCCGACGTGAACCCCTCGATCCTGCTCGCACCCGCCCGGGCCCTGCTGGCCAAGGCCTCGGCCTCCTACCGCGAGCGCAGCGGAGGCCAGGACATGTCCATCCCCGCCGTGGCCGGCTTCGTGGGCGGGTGGGCGCTGTTCCACGGCGTGCTGCCGGGGGTCAGGGGGACGGTCACGCCGGACGCGATCCGCACGGCTGCTTTCGCGCTGCACGAGCCGCGCTACAGCAGCATCAACGGCGGCGGCGTGCAGTTCGGCCAGCCGGGCACTCCCGACGCCGGCCAGAACCTGCTCCCGCCGGCCGTGGTCGGGCAGTGGCAGGCGGTCGACACGATGCGGGTGGTGTACCCGGCGCCGTTCGCGAACGGCCAGCCGATCACCATGCACAGCGGCAGCGGGGACAGCTAGATGATTGATTCCGAGTGGCGGCGAGAGATTCGGTGGCCAGGTGCCCCAGATCGTGGGTCTGCGCCGAGGACCGGAGCGAGCCTATCCGTCGATAGGCGAGCGAGGACCGCAGAAGCAGGGCCGCGAGATGGGGTGCATGGGCGCCGAAGATCCGTCGGCAATTCGGAATCAATTATCTAGGTGGGCTCGTCCCCACCCCGGCCCTCCCCCGCCGGGGGACCCGGGACCCTGCTGGTCACGGGTGGCGCCGGGTTCATCGGCTGCAACTTCGTCCGCTACTGGCTGCGCGAGCATCCCGGCGACACGGTCGTCAACTACGACCTGCTGACGTATGCCGGCGATCGCCGCGGCATCGCCGCCCTCGCGGCCGCTGAGCCGGAGCGCTACCACTTCGTCCATGGCGATATCGGCGACCGCGACCTCGCGGTCGCGACGATGCGGCGCTGGCGGCCGGCCGCCGTGATCAACTTCGCGGCCGAGAGCCACGTGG
>DATFRD010000125.1:0-8059 GCA_035263645.1 Candidatus Dormiibacterota bacterium
GTCAGCGGTCCAGGCCGTTGCCGGCGGCGATGGCCCCGTACAGGCGGCCGCTCGGCTTCACCGTGCGCTCCAGGGTGGAGCGGTCCACCGCGATCAGGCCGAACTGCTGCGTGTAGCCACGCGCCCACTCGAAGTTGTCCATCGACGTCCAGTGGAAGTAGCCCCGCAGCGGGACGCCTGCCGCCAGCGACGCGCCCAGCTCCGCCACCACCGCCCGCAGGTACTCCTGCCGCCAGCCGTCGTCTGCCGTGGAGATCCCGCTCTCGGTGACATAGACCGGCTTGCCCTGCGAGCCCGCCTCGGCCAGCACCCTGCGCATCCAGGCCGGGTCAGACGGCGGCCCCATGTCCGTCTTGCGCAGGCCCGGCGGGTCCGAGCGGCGGCTGAAGAGGTCGCCGGGCGAGCGCAGGTCGAGGGAGATGAGCTGGCCCCAGTAGTGGGCCACGCCGACGAAGTCGGACACGGCGTCGATCGTCCGATCCCACCGGCGCCCGCCGGCGGGCCAGCGGTCGAGCACGTCCTGGCCCAGGCGGGCCGCCAGCCGGTCCCCGCGTCGCTGCGACGCTGGCATGAGGAGGAACTTGTGGTGGGACAGCCCGACCGGCTGGTCGGGGCGGCTCCGCTTGACGATGCGGTACGTCTCCTCGTGCGCGCGCCGCAGGTTCCGCAGCACGCGGTAGTAGCCCAGCCAGTCGGCCCGCCGGCCTGGCGGGAACTCCCCGGTCAGCCACCCGTTCAGCGCGTAGATGTTGGGCTCGTTGATCGTGCACCACCAGTCCACCAGCTCGCCGAGCTCGTCGACCACGCGGGCCGCGAACGAGCAGAAGGCTGCGGCCGAGCCGGGCTGGGCCCACCCGCCCCGGCGGCTGAACCAGAGCGGGCTGGTGAAGTGGTGGAGCGTCACCATGGACCTCAATCCCGCGTCCCGCAGGCAGCGCAGGACCTGCCGGTAGTGGTCGATCGCGGCAGTGTCGAACTCGCCCTCGGACGGCTCCACCCGGGACCACTCGATGGAGAGCCGGTGGCCGTTGGTCTTCAGGTCCCGGAGCAGCCCGAAGTCTTCGGCGAAACGGCGGTAGTGGTCGCAGGCGATGCCGGAGCGGGCGCCGTCGGCGATCCGCCCCGGCTGCATCTCGAACTCCCACCAGTCGGCGTTCCGGTTGTCGCCCTCGACCTGGTGGGCGGCCGTCGCGGTCCCCCAGATGAAGCCGGCGGGGAACCGCGACTCGGCTCTATCGATCGCCGAGCCTCCTGGGCGTCTCCCGCCCGTCCGACGACGCCGCCTCGGGCACCTCGCTGAGCACGGAGCGCAGCGCCTGCGCGGCGCCCAGCAGGCCGGCGGACTCGTACGGCACCAGCATCTTGGAGTTCGGGCTGCCGGCGAACTTGCCGAGCGTGTCGAGCTGGAGCACGGCCAGCAGCTCCGGCGTCGGCGCCCCGGCCTTGATGGCGCCGTAGACGGTCCCGATGGCCTGGGCGCGGCCCTCCGCCTCCAGGATCGCGGCCTGCTTCTGGCCCTCCGCGTACAGGATGGCCGCCTGCCGCTGGCCCTCCGCCTGCTTGATCTGGGCCTGCTTCTGGCCCTCGGCCAGGTTGATCTGCGACTGCTGCTGCCCCTCGGACTGCAGGATCGCGGCGCGCTTCTCCTGGTCCGCCTGCTTCTGAAGGGCCATGGCCTGGAGGATCTGGCCGGGGGGCACGATGTCGATGATCTCCACCCGGTTGATCCGCACCCCCCACTTGTCCGTCTCGCTCTCCATCCTGGCCTGGAGCCGGGCGTTGATCTGCTCGCGCTGGCTCAGCGCGTCGTCCAGCGTCATCTCGCCGAAGACCGCCCGCAGCGACGAGCGGGCCAGCTGGTCGATGGCCACGAAGTAGTTGCTGACGCCGAAGAGGGCGAGGCGGGGGTCGATGACCTGGCTGAAGATGGTCGCGTTCACCTGGACGGACACGTTGTCCTTGGTGATCACGTCCTGCCGGTCGCCGGTGCGCGGTACCTCGCGCATTTCGACCCGCTCCATCCGGTCGATGAACGGCGCCAGGAACGTCACGCCGGGGTTGCGGATCGAGCGGTACTGGCCCAGGCGCTTCACCACGCCGACCGTCCCCTGCTGGATCTGCCGGACCATCCTCGAGATGAACATCACCACGAGCACGACGATCAGCGCCGCTACGACCACGCTGACGATTTGACCCATGTCTTCTCCTTTCAGGTTTGCTCCGGCAGCGCCGGCTCGACGACCAGCGTGGCGCGCCGGATGTCGACGATGCGAACGGCCGCCCCCTTCGCGATGGGCCTGCCGTCGGCGGGCAGGGCCGGCCAGTCCTCGCCGGCGATTCGGACGTGGCCGCGATGCTCCGGTCCCCCGATGGGGTCGACCACGAGCGCCGTCTGCCCGATCATCGTCGCGGCGCCGGAGAGCAGGTCGGGCGACCGGCGGCGCTGGAGGTAGAACAGCAGGGGCTGCCGGACTGCCGCGATGCCGACCAGCGCAACCGCGGCGAACACGACCGACTGGGTGACGATGCCGCCGCCGGCGAAGGCGGCCACCGCGGCGCCGAGCGCGCCCAGGGCCACGAAGCCCGCGAACAGCGCGACGGTCAGGACCTCGCCGATCGCGAAGACCAGGGCGACGGCGATCCAGAAGAGTGTCACGGGAGCACCGAGAGCCGAATCACGAGGCAACCTCCGTGATCCAGAACGCGCGAGGGCGGGCCATTGGTCGTACCGTGTAGCGGCTGTGACCCCCGACGAGATGCGCCGCCGGGTGACGGACGCGCGGGTCGCGCGGCTGGCCACGGTCCGCCCCGGCGGCGGTCCCCACCTGGTGCCCTTCTGCTACGTCCTCGACGGCGACACGGTGTACTCGGCGGTCGACCGCAAGCCGAAGCGGACCCTGGACCTCCGCCGGCTGGTCAACGCCGCGGCCGAGCCGCGCGTCTCGGTGCTGGTCGACCACTACGAGGACGACTGGTCCCGGCTCTGGTGGGTCCGGCTGGACGGCCGCGCCCGCCGCCTGTCACCGGGCCCGGAGGCCGGCCGGGCCCTGGACGCGCTCGCCGCCAAGTACCCGCAGTACCGGGCGGCGCGGCCCCCCGGCCCCGTGCTGCGGATCGACGTCGAGCGCTGGACGGCCTGGGCGGCAGCGGACAGCGGGTAGCGCGCCGGCCCGGGCGCGGGCCGAGTGATCCTGCCCACATCCGTTCTGTCCCCCGTCCCCGGGACGACTATCCCATTACCGTCCGCAGGGCGCCCTCTTACAGTCTTCGCGTGGTCATCGTTCCGCGACCGTCTGACGGGCGCAGCCGGGGCGAGCACGACGCACGGGGTCAACCCCGGATCCTCATCCTGGACGGCCAGTCGCTCTTCACCGAGGCCCTGGCCGGACTGCTCGCCCGTCCGCCCCTCGGGGCGATCGCGCGCACGATCAACCGCTCGGACCACGCGCTCCAGCTGCTCGCGGAGGAGCCCGTGGACATGGTGCTCTGCGACGTCCGGATCCGGCCCATGGGCCTCAGGCAGTTCATCGCGGCCACCTCGGAGCTGCCGGCGCCCCCTCCGGTCGTCCTGCTCGCCGACGTCGAGGACCAGGACCTCCTTGTCGGCGAGATCGACTCCATGGCGGCCGGCCTGTTCACCAAGGACGCCGATCCCGGGCAGTTCCTCGACGGGGTGCGCGCGGTGCTCTCGGGTCACCGGGCGATCGGCGCCAACGTGATGCGCCAGCTCATCGCGCGGGTCAACGGCGGCGGCCACCCTCCGGTCCGCCCCGGCCTCAACCACCTGTCGCCCACCGAGCTCGGCATCCTGGCCATGGTGGGGGCCGCGTGCTCGGTCGAGCAGATCGCGCAGGCGCGCGGCATCAGCCAGAAGACCGTCCGCAACCACCTGGCCAACATCTACCGGAAGCTCGACCTGCGCACCCGCACCGAGGCCATGCTGTGCGCCGCGCGCATGGGCCTGACCCTGAACTGAGCACCATGCGCCGCACGCCCTCCCGCGTAGGACAAATGACCCAGGTCGGCGGGCGATTCACCATTGCCTTCGGGACTGGCCCCTAGCGGATCATGTCCAGCATGATCGGACGGGGCGACGCGGGCGCTCGCTTCGGTGCATCCGACCCGGAAGCCCCCGTCGCCGAAACGGTCAGGGAGGCCGCCCTGACCGTCGACCTCAGCACGAGGCCGAGCGACAACGAGGCGCTGGCCCTGGTCCCGGAAGCTTACGCCGCCGCCAACAACCTGCTTCCCCTCGAGGTGCGCGACGGGGTCCTGGTCCTCGCCTGCGTCGACCCGAGCAACACGGTCGTGCTGAACGAGGTCCAGGTCCTGAGCCGGCACCGGGTCCGGGCCCTGGCGGCGCCCAGGGCGGAGATCCACGAGGCGATCACCCAGCGCTACAAGGTGCTGCCTCACGTCGACGAGCACGTGCGCGCGTTCGTGCAGCGGGCGCGGCCCGCCTCGGGCGAGGGCAGGGCCGACGTCCGCGAGGGCCGGGCCGCCCTCCAGGCGATCAACGAGCAGTCGCCGGTCGTCAACGTCGTGAACATCATCATCGCCCAGGGTCTTCGAGACCGGGCCTCGGACATCCACCTCGAGCCGCAGCAGGACCAGCTGCGTGTGCGGTTCCGGATCGACGGCATCCTCACGGACACCCTGCGCCTGCCAAAGAACATGGCGCAGTCGCTGACGTCCCGCCTGAAGGTCATGGCCAACCTCGACATCGTCGACCGGCACCGCGCCCAGGACGGCCAGATCCGGTTCCAGAGCGACGGGCGGTCCGTCGACATCCGGGTCTCCACGACGGAGACGATCTGGGGCGAGAAGGTCGTCCTGCGCCTCCTCGACCAGGCCCGCACCGTCCTCAGCCTCGACCAGCTGGGGCTGGAGGACCGCGGGTACGGGGTGCTGTCGCAGCTGCTGCGCTCGCCGTTCGGCATGGTCGTTGTCAGCGGCCCGACCGGCAGCGGCAAGACCACCACGCTCTACGCCGCCATCAAGCAGCTCGACCCGATCAGCCAGAACATCACGACGATCGAGGATCCCGTCGAGTACACGTTCAAGGACATCAACCAGATCCAGATCAGCAAGGTGGCCAACCTGACCTTCGCCAACGGCCTGAAGGCGATACTCAGGCAGGACCCCGACGTGATTCTGGTCGGCGAGATCCGCGATCGCGAGACCGCCGAGATCGCCGTCCAGTCCGCCCTCACCGGCCATCTCGTGCTGTCGTCGCTGCACGCGACCGACGCCGCCGGCGTCATCCAGCGCTTCATCGAGATGGGCATGGAGGGCTTCCTCGTGTCGTCGGCGCTGATCGGCGTGGTCGCCCAGCGCCTGGTGCGCCGGATCTGCACCTACTGCCGGGAGCCGTACGAGCCGAGCACGGACGAGCGCCGGCTCTGGCTGGAGTACGGGAGCCACGACAAGGCCATCTTCTTCCGCGGCCGCGGCTGCACCCACTGCGCCTACACCGGCTTCCGGAGCCGCATCGGCGTCTTCGAGGTGCTCCCGATCACCGAGTCGATCAAGAGGCTGATCAGCGCCAGGGCATCCGCCCAGGAGATTCGCGACCAGGCCGTGCGGGAGCAGATGCGGACGCTGCGGGCCGACGCGGTGAACAAGGTCGCCAGCGACCTCACCACCCTGGCCGAGGTCATCCGCTGCGTGTGGATCAATTGATAAACACGCAAGTGGGGGCAGGCCCCCCCTTCCAAAACCCCCCCTCTCCCCCCGGGCAAGGCGGGGCAGGCCCCCCCTTCCTAAACCCCCCCTCTGTCTGGGATCTTGGGGGCGCCTGCGGCGCATCCCTTCGGGGCTACTTGTGGTGTCCTCGGCGTCGGGAAGACGGACTCACACGCTCGGGCCAAGCCCTTGCTTACGCTGCGGCCCGGTCTTTCAGGATGGCTTGTGGCTAGCTATCGGTACGTTGCTTACGACGATGGGGGGAGGCGGCTCACGCGGGCTGTCAACGCCCAGTCGATCGAGCAGATCAAGATCAGCCTCTGGGACCAGAACCTGCACATCGTCGACATCCGGTCCCGGCCCCACCTGCCCAGCGCCGAGGAGCTGTTCCCCACCTTCATCAGGGTCCGGCGCAGCGAGGTCATCCTCTTCACGCGGCAGCTGGCGACGTTCATCCGCGTCGGCATGCCCATGCTGGAGGGCCTCGCCGTCCTGCGCGACCAGGCCAGCTCCGGCCTGATGCGCAGGGCCCTGGACCAGATGCTCATGGACCTCCGCACCGGCAGCTCGCTCTCCAGCGCGATGGCCAGGTACCCGCGCATCTTCTCGGAGCTCTACGTCGACATGATCCGCTCGGCGGAGGTGAGCGGCGACCTGGACAACGTGCTCCGGCAGCTCGCCACATACATGAGCCGGGACGAGAGCGCCGTCCGCAAGATCCGGAGCGCGATGATCTACCCCGCCATCGTGATCGGCCTCGCTGTGGTGGTGGTCAGCGTGCTGATCGCGTTCGTGCTGCCGGCCTTCGCCCGGCTCTTCAGCGACTTCCGAGCCGAGATGCCCCTGCCCACCCGGATCCTGTTCACGGTGGGCTCGTTCTGCCAGGAGCACCTGCTCTTGATGCTCCTCGGCCTGGCCGCGGTCGTGGCCGCGGTCGCGCTCTACGCCCAGTCCAGGCGCGGTCGGGAGACGTTCGAGACCCTGCTGCTGAGGATTCCCATGCTCGGCGTGATCGTCCAGTACACGGTCATCGAGCGCTACCTGCGCACCATGGCGACGCTGGCCCGCGCCGGCGTGCCGATCGCGCAGATGCTGGACACGGCGATCAGCTCGGTCGGCAACGTCGTGTACCGGCAGGGACTCGCGTCCGTCCGCGAATACATGCTGAGCGGAGACGGGTTCGCGGGTCCGCTCGAGCAGACCCAGCTCTTCCCCCGTCTCGTGATCCAGATGGTCAAGGTCGGCGAGGAGGCCGGCAACCTCGACGCCAACCTGGAGCAGGCGGCGGATCACTACGGGGAAGAGGTCGACTACCGGCTCAAGCGCATGATCGCCATCATCGAGCCGGCGCTCGTCATCAGCGTCGGGGTGATGGTCGGTTTCATCGCCATCTCGGTCATCGCGCCGATGTACGCGCTGGTCCATGCCATTCACTGACCCGGCGTCGATCCGTGGTGGCGGCTCGCGCCAGCGCGGCGCGGCGCTGGTGGAAGCGCTCGTGGCCTCCGCCATCCTGGGCATCGTCGGCCTGGTCGGCGTGACCGGCTGGGACGCCGCCACCAGGGCGGCCCAGAAGGGTGTCCGCCAGGCCTGGGCCCGCTGCGTGGTCCGCAGCGAGGCGGACGCCATCCTGGCGGCACCCTGGTCGGACCAGGGCTACCCCAGCTCGGACCCGAGCCTGGTGCAGGTCAGCGTGCAGCCGCGGCCGGGCCGGCCCACCGGCGGGCCCGGCGCCGAGGAGCAGGTCCTCGTCCAGGCCTTCGACCCGACCGGCGCGGGCCTGCTCTTCCAGGTCACCGTGCTCAAGGTGAACGCGCTCCAGGGCGCCAAGGCCATGGACGGCACGGTTGTCGGCCCCACGGGCGACGCCACCGTCGGCTGCCCCGATCCTCGTCCGTCGGTGACACGATGACGGCTGGCCACCGGGTCAGCAGGGGTCAGCGAGGCATGACCCTGGTGGAGCTGCTCATCGCCCTGGCCGTCACCACGATCGTCCTGTCGGGCCTGGCGGGCGTCCTCTACAACGTAACGGGCCGCTACCAGGGCTGGGCGGACCGGGTCAGCGGCGCCTCGACCGGCATGGCGATCGCGGCCGCGCTGCAGGCAGACAGCCACCGATACGTGGTCTGCCACCCGGCCGACCGGGTCCCAGAGCTCGACTTCTGCCTCCCCGACACGGGCACGCTGGTCGTCACCTACGTCGTGAGCGGGAGCGGCCCGCCCTACTCGATCGTGCGGACGCAGCTTCCCAACGGCGCCGGCGTCCTGGTGGCGAGCCAGCTTCCGCATCAGCCGCTCTTCTGGAGCCAGTGCATCCCGGGCTCCGGCACGATCTCCGGCCACATCCACATCTACAACTTCCGCCCCGATCCGC
>DATFRD010000126.1:0-13704 GCA_035263645.1 Candidatus Dormiibacterota bacterium
GGCGTGGCGGAGCCAGTGGGGGCCGGCGCTCTCTGGGCCGGCGTCGAGGTCGGGAACCAGCGCCGGCCGGCCCAGCCGCTCCAGCTCCTCGGCCACCGGGCCCCAGGTCGATGGGCCGACCAGCGGACTGTGGACGAGCACGAATGGGCTGGGATCGGGCATCCCCGACCCATCATGCCGCCGGCGCACTACATCGATCAGCGATATATCATGTAATGGTGCAACGTGAACCGATCGATCTGAGCGGGCTCGGCAGGTTCGAGGAGCCGGCGGTGCTCGTGCTGACCAGCCTGGTCGAGCGGCCACGCCATGGCTACGCGATCGTCAAGGACGTGGAGGCGGTCGCCGCGGTTCGGCTGGGCCCCGGCACTCTCTACGCGACGCTGTCCCGCCTCCAGGACCGCGGCCTGATCGAGGCGCTGCCCGCCGAGGACCGGCGTCGTCCGTACCGAATCACGAGCGCCGGCCGGGACCTGCTGCGTGCGCGGCTGACGCGGATGGACGCCGTCGCCCGCGCCGGCCTGCGGAGGCTGGCGGAGCGGTGAAGCGCCTGCTCCGCCTGTACCCCCGCGCCTGGCGGTGCCGGTACCAGGCCGAGATGGAGGCGCTGCTGGAGGAGACCGCGCCGTCGGTGCGGGTCGCGTTCGACCTCCTCATGGGCGCCCTGGACGCGCGCCTGCACCGGCGCGGCCGTCGGCTGCCGCCCCCTGTGGCCGCAGCCGGCCTCGCACTGCTGGGCGCGCTGGCCCTGCCCTGGGGGACGGGCCTGGGGCCGGTCGCGCTCACCGCCTCGGTCCTCTCGGGCGGCCTCCTGTGCACGCTGCTGGGCTGGCGCCTGCCCGGCTGGTTCGCCTGCCTGCTCGCGCTGCGCCTGGCGTGCGGCGCCGTGCAGGATCTCGCAGGTTCCTCGTGGTGGCTCGAGGCCGCCGGCACCGGCCTGTGGACGGTGGCGGCGATCCTGCTGCTGCGCTGGGCGCACTGCCCGTGGCGGCTCGCGCTGCCGGCCGCCGCGCTGCTGAGCGTCCTCGGCCCCGGCCCGCTCGCGCCCGACCACCTCTGGACGAGCCATGCCACAGGGCAGGGCCTGCTCGGCTGGTGGGACGGACCTGCCGCCGCGGTCGCGGCCTTTCGCCACTCGGCCTGGGCGGCGCTCCTGGCCGGGCTGATCGCCGCCCGGCCGCCGCGCTGGCGCCTGGGTGGGGGGCCAGGCGGGTGGGGCGCGGCCCCGGCCCGGCCGCAGCCGGGCTCGCCTGCGCCACCCCTGGCGGCGGTGGCCGGACGTCCTCGGGACGACGAGCGGCTCGCCGGCGCAGCCCGCCGCTGAGACCGCGGTGGCTGGCGCCCGACGTGATAGCTTCGTGTCCGGCCAGCGTCGGGTGCGGGCCGGCAAACGACACATGCACGAGAAGAGCCTCCAGACGCTGGAGTTCGACAAGGTGGTCGCCAGGGTGGCCCAGGAGGCCGGCTTCTCGATCGCCAGGGAGCGCGCGCTCGCGCTGCGGCCGACCGGCGAGCTGGACCAGGCGCGGGACCGGCTCGCGTTCACGACCGAGGCGGTCCGCCTGCTGGACGGGCAGCCCTGGGCCAGCGTCGGCGGCGCCCACGACGTCCGCACTCAGGTCGCACGTGCGGCGCGGGGCGGCGACCTGAGCCCGGCCGACCTGGTGGCCCTGGTGTCCACCCTGCGCGGGGCCGCCGCTGCCTCGCGGATGCTGACCGCCCTGGAGCCGGGCCCGTTCCCCCGGATGCGAAAGCTGGGCGAGCGGCTCCCCGTCCACCCTGACCTGGTGCGGCGCATCGAGCAGGTCGTGAACGACGAGGGAGAGGTGCTGGACTCCGCCAGCGCCCGCCTGCGCCGCCTGCGCGGCGACGTCCGGGCGGCGAGCCAGCGGCTGCAGCAGCGGCTGCGGAGCCTCGTGACCGAGCTCGGCCACGTGCTCCAGGAGCCAATCGTGACGACGCGCGGCGACCGGTGGGTGGTCCCCGTCAAGGCCGACTTCCGGGGGCGGGTGCGCGGCATCGTGCACGACCAGTCCGCCAGCGGCGCCACGGTGTTCATCGAGCCGGTCGTGATCGTCGAGCTCTCGAACCAGCTCCGTCTGCTGCAGGCGCAGGAGCGCCAGGAGGTCGAGCGCGTCCTGCGCGAGCTCTCCGCCGAGGTCGGCGGCCAGGCCGCCGGCATCGCCGAGGCGCTGGAGTGCCTGGCCGAGCTCGACCTGCAGCTGGCCAAGGCCCGGTACGCACGGCTGGTGCGGGGCACCGAGCCGGTCCTCAACGACTCCGGCCGGGTCCTGCTGCGCCGGGCGCGGCACCCGCTGCTGAGCGGGCACGTCGTCCCCATCGACTTCCGCCTGGGCGAGGAGTTCTTCATGGTGGTCGTGACCGGGCCCAACACCGGCGGCAAGACGGTCGCGCTGAAGACCGTCGGGCTGCTGACCCTCATGGCCCAGGCCGGCCTGCACCTGCCGGCGGACCACGGCTCCGAGGTCTCCGTGTTCGAGGAGGTCTTCGCCGACATCGGGGACGAGCAGAGCATCGAGCAGAGCCTGAGCACGTTCTCGTCCCACATGACGCGGATCATCGAGGTGCTGCGCGCCGTGGAGGCCACGCGCCGGCGGGCCGAACCGGAGCGGCCGCCCCCGATGCTCGTCCTGTTCGACGAGCTGGGGGCTGGCACCGACCCGGACGAGGGGTCCGCTCTGGCGCGCTCCATCCTGACCTACCTCCTGGACCGCCGGGTGCCGACGGTCGCCACCACTCACTACTCGGAGCTGAAGGCATTCGCCCACGAGGCCGAAGGAGCCGTGAACGCCTCGGTGGCATTCGACCTCGACACGCTGTCGCCGACCTACGAGCTGGAGATCGGCCTGCCGGGCCGCAGCAACGCGCTGGCGATCGCGCAGCGGCTGGGACTCGACCCCCGGGTCGTGCGCGGCGCGCGCCGCCACCTGGGCACGGCCGGGGTCAGGATGGAGGGCCTGCTGCGCCACCTCGAGCAGGAGCGAGACGCCGCCGCCGGCGAGCGCCAGCAGCTCGGCCGGGAGCTGGCGGAGGCGGACGAGCGGCGCCGCGAGCTGGACGAGCAGCGCCGCCAGCTCGAGCAGGAGCGCCTTCGCGTGCTGGACGAGGCTCGGGCGCAGGCCAGGCGCGAGCTCGACGCGGTGCTGGGCGAGCTGGCCCAGATCCGGGCGACCGCCCGGAGCCGGGAGCTGACCCCCGCGGGCCTCGACCAGGCCAGGCGCCGCGCGCGGCGGCTGGAGGAGCGGGTCGCCCCTGTGTCGGGCTCGCTGCCGCGGCGGCCGGCCGTGCTGCCCGAGGAGGAGCGCCTGGCCGGCGCGCCGGAGGTCGGGGACTCGGTGCGGGTCCGCAGCCTGGACCGCACGGGCGAGCTCGTCCGGCTGTCCGCCGACGGCAGCGACGCCGAGGTGCAGCTGGGCGCGGTGCGGCTGCGGACCGGCGTGGACGATCTGGAGCGGGTCCGGCGCCGGCAGCAGGCCGAGGACGTCGAGCCCGGCCCGGTCCGGCTGCGGAGCGAGCCGCGCCAGGCGCCGTCCACCCAGCTGGACATTCGCGGCTGGCGGGTCGAGGACGCGCTCGGCGAGCTCGAGACGTACCTGAACGAGGCGGTGGTGTCGGGCCTGCCGTCCGTCCGCCTGCTGCACGGCAAGGGCACCGGGGCGCTCCGGGCGGCCGTCCGGGAGCACCTCGCCGGGCACCCGCTGGTCCAGTCGTCCGCCGCCGCCCCGGCGGCGGAGGGCGGCGACGGGGTGACGATCGTGAAGCTGTCCGCGTGACACAGACATGGGGTGGCGGTGGCGGGCCGGTGACCGGGCCGCACGCGGGCGCTCGGGTGCTGGTGAGGGGCCCGCGCGGGGGGGCGGACGCCGCCCTCGTGATGCTGCACGGCCGCGGTGCCGGGGCGCAGGACATCCTGACGCTGGTCCCGCCGCTTGACCTGCCCGGGTGGAGGTACGTCGCTCCGGAGGCCAGGGGCGGGACCTGGTACCCCAACAGCTTCATGGCGCCGCTGGAGGCCAACGAGCCCTGGCTGTCCTCGGCGCTCGGGCTGGTCGCCGAGGTCCTGGCCGCGGTGGCCGCAGACGGCATACCGGCGGAGCGGACGATCCTGCTCGGGTTCTCGCAGGGCGCGTGCCTGGCGCTTGAGTTCGCGGCGCGCAACGCCAGGCGCTACGGCGGCCTGGTCGGGCTCAGCGGGGGCCTCATCGGCCCGGCGGGCACGGTCCGGCACGACGCGGGCTCGCTGGCGGGTACGCCCGTCTTCCTGGGCTGCAGCGACCACGATCCCCACATCCCGGCCTCGCGGGTGCTCCATGCCGCCGAGACGCTGGCGGGGCTCGGCGGGGACGTGACGCGCGCGCTCTACCCGGACCTCGACCACTCCGTCAGCGAGGAGGAGCTCGAGCACGTGCGCGACCTGATGCGCCCGCTCAGCGCCGAGGCCGGCGCCGCCTCCTGACGGGCCTGGTCAACCTGGTGCTCTGGGGGCTCGACCTGCCGGGGGCCGCGCCGGCCGCCCCGCCCCGGCTGCCGGTCGAGGTCGGCGAGGTGGTCCAGGACGCGCCGGGACCGCTGATCACGGCGATGGGGCCGGACGGCCGGCTGGCGAGCGGTCGCTTCACGCGCGGCTGCCGCTGCTTCGCGGCCCGGTCAGCCGGCGAGCTCGTCGCCTACGCCTGGGTCTCGACCGGCGGGGAATGGATCGGGGAGATCGCGGCGCCGATCCGGCCAGCCGCCCGCGAGGCCTACGTGTGGAACTGCGTGACGCTGGCCCGATATCGTCGCCTGGGGCTGTACACGGCCCTGGTCGGCACGGTGGCGGCCGCGCTGGGGCGGGAGGGCACGCGCCGGCTCTGGCTGGCGACCGTGAGCGAGCCGCCCTACGCCGGCGACGGCGTCAGACGGACGGGGTTCCGGCCGGTGCTGAGAGTTACCTGCGTCCGGCTCGGCGCCTGGCGGGTGGCCTGGGCGGTGGCGGAGCCCGCCGCCGGAGCGGACCTGATCGCCGGGGCGCGCGCCGCGCTGGGCCGCCGGCTGCTGGTCGGCAGGCACGCAGCGATCCTGCACTGAAGGGCGCGGCCGCAGCCCGCGGCCGCTACACTGACGGCCCTGACACCCGGCGCTGCGCTCCGCATCCTTGCTCTCGTCGTGGCTGCCGGATGGCTGGCCTGGCCCCGGCCGGCGCTGGCGGCGGGCGGGCCCGTCCTCGACGCGCCGGCGGTCGTCCAGGCGCACGCCGCCGTCCCGGTCGCGCTGACCTACGCTCCGCGCAAGGGCGCCTGCGGCGGCGAGGTGCTGTTCACCTGGGACTCGCTCCCCTGGGGCATGGCGGCGCCCACCGGCGGCGGCACGGCCACGTGCACCGCTGCGATCTCGTCGCCGCCGCCCGCCGGGAGCGGGAGCGGCACCCACCAGGTCTGCGGGTTCGGCGTGGCCGGAGGCGCCTGTCGGACGCTGACCGTGGTCGTCGCTTCCTCCCTTGCCCCGACGCCGCCGACCTCGCCGCCCCGGCCCCGCGGCGCCACCCCGGCCGCCACCACGGCGCCGCAGGGGCCGACCCCCGTCCCCAGCGCCACCTCGGTCCTGGCGGTCGGGTCGCCGGAGCCCCCGCCGGGCGACCCGCCAAGCCCGGCCCCGGCGGTCGTGCCGACCCCGCTCCCGGCCGGGACCGCCCCCCCGGTGGCCGGGATCTCGGCCGCGGTGCTGCTCGCGGTGGTGGCTGCCGCGGGCTGCGCCCTCCTGGTCCGGTCGCTCCTGCGCTCGACCCAGCCCTGAGCCGGACGGATCCTGCCAGGAACCTCTTACAAAATCAGAGGAGAGCGGTTAGACTTCTCGCTCTTGGTGCCCAGCGCAGCGCTCCGCGCCCTCGTCGTCCTCGTGGTGGGCCCCCTGGCGGCCGCCAGCCCGGTGCACGCGGCGGCCGCGGCGGACCTCGGCGTCGGCGGCCCCGGGCTCCGAACGGTCGTCGTGCATGACTCGATCTCGACGCCTCCGGGCACGAGCGCGGCGCCGGCCAGCGCCAGCTCGGCGCGATCCCGACCCGTCCCGGCGTCCGCCGGGCGCCTGGCGTCCGCCGCGCGCCTGGCGTCCGCCGCGCGCCTGGCGGTGCCCAGCCCCAGCCCGCTGGTCAGCCCCAGCCAGACCAGCTCCCGTCCCACGACCAGCCCCAGCCCGGCGCCGCCCAGCCCCCGCCCGACCTCCGCTCCCAGCGCGGGCGCCGCATCCCCGCGCCCTGCCCCGCCCGCCCCGCCCGCCCCGGCCGCCACGGCAGCGACGGCAGCCACGGCAGCCACGGCATCGCCCAGCCCGACCCCGGAACCCCCGGGCCCGGTCCCGGACGCTTCCGGCGCGGCCCCCGAGCCCCGAGCAGTCGCTCCCGACCCTCCCGGCGCGGCCCATGCGCTGCCGGCGGGTACGATGCCGAAGGTCCTCGCGCCGACCCCGACGCCGCCGGCCCCGGTCGAAGAACCTCCCAGCCCGGGCCCGGCCGGGGCGGGTGGGGAGCAGGCGCCGCCGCCCGCCGCCGACCCGACCTCGACGCGGCCGCCGGCGCTGGCCGGCCTCGCGACCTCGCAGGGGATGGGCGACCTCCGGGCGCCGGCCGGCGTGGCGGCGGCCGTCGTGCTGCTGGCGCTGGCGGGGGCCGGCTGCACCTTCCTGCTTCGCTGGCTAGTCCGCGTGGCCTCGCTCTGACCTCGAGAGCGCCGCGGGCGCCCGCGTGCCGGGGCGGCGTCGGCGGACCAGGAGCCGCCCGGCCCAGAAGACCAGCAGCGCAAGCCCCAGCGCGGTGGCGAGCGCGTTCAGCGCGGGCGCCCACGGGCGCATGGGGAGCGGCGAGCGCGGGCCGGCCGGAGGCCTCGTGATCGTCCAGACACAGGTCATGCGCTCCACCGTCCCATCCCCCCTCGTGACCAGGATTGCGACGTCCATCGAGCCCGGCCTGCTCACGTGGACCTGCGGGAACTCGTACCGCCCGGCGCCGGCGGCAGCGCCGGCCACGCGCAGCGGTGGCTGGCCGGGCTGGACCAGCGTCACCTCGACGCGGCTCACCAGCCGCCCGGCCGTCGTGGTAGCGCCGCGCACCTGGACCAGGAGGGAGTTGGCGCCGGGGTGGGCGGGGGCCAGGGACCCGCTCACCACCAGGTCGTCGAGCGACATGCTGGTGTCGGCGCGGAGGATCGGCGCCTCGTTGCGGGCCGCCACGCCCGCGGTCGCCGGCGCGGTCGCGCCCAGGGCGGCGGCGCCCCACAGCACCACGAGCATGGCGGCGACCTCGAACGGCAGAGAGCTCGCGAGTCGCCCCGGCCACAGCGCGCCCGCGCCGGGCCGTGGGCTGAGCAGCAGCGTGTGGCGCAGCCCGACCGCCAGGGCGACCGCGCAGGCCGCCAGCTTGGCCAGGAGGGTGAGGCCGTATGCAGTGCTGAGCAGGCTCGCCGGCGACACGACGGCGCGGCCGGCGAGCACGAGGCCGCTAACCAACAGCAGCCCGACTCCCAGGAAGGCCAGGCCGGTGAACCGGCGCAGGGCCACCAGGGCGACTGCGGCGGTCGGCCCGCCGCCGCGCAGCGAGCCGGCGAACAGGATCGCCAGCACGAGCAGGCCGCCGATCCACAGGCCCGCGGCCCCCATGTGCACGGCGCCGGCGATCACCTGGAGGAGATCCCAGCCGGCCCGGTTCGAGCCGTGCGCGCCCTGCGCCGAGACGAGCACCAGGCCGGAGCTCGCGGCCAGCAGCCCGGCGCCGGCGAGGCGCGAGCGACGGCGCGCGATCGCCTCCCAGGCCGCCACGGCACTCAGGCAGACGAGGCCGACGCACGCGAGCCACAGCAGCGCGAAGCGGCTGTCGCTCGTCAGCACCGACCCGGCGACCACGGCGTAGCTGGCGGGCGATGCCCGTCCATGCACGAGCGCGCCGACGGTGGCGGCGAGCTGGCCCGCCCGGCCCACCGCGACGGCCGCGCAGGCCAGCGTCGCGATCGCCAGCAGCCGCCGCCGCTCGGCCCGGCAGGCCGGGCTGCGGCCGAGAGACGGCAGGATGACGAGCAGGGCGGCGACCAGGCCCACCAGCAGGCAGATCCCGCCCAGCTCGAGCCAGCGGCTGGCGGTCTCGAGGTACGACGGCGCGGCCGCCGTCACCGGCTGCGGCGCGAGGTCCACGGGCTCGCCGATCCCGAAGACGATGGCTCCGCCGGTCTCGTGGAGGTCGGTGTCGTCCCTGACCTGGAAGGCCAGGCGATAGGCCCCGTTGGGGAGCGCCGGCAGCGTCACGACGAGCGAGCTTCCACCCTCAGCCGGCTCCAGGCTGGTGCCGGCGACCCGACTGCCGTCCCGCTCGTACAGGCTGGCCCTGCTCAGCCGGGCGTTGACGGGCACGTCGAACTGGAGGAGCAGCTGTCCGGGTGCCTTCGCCAGGACAGCGCCGTTGCCGGGGTCAGAGGCGAGCAGCGTCGCGTGGGCCAGGACCGGTGTGGCGGTGGCCAGAGCCAGCGCGACGGCCAGCGCCAGACCCGTCAGCCACCGTGCCGGGGCCCGGATCGGCACAGGTCGCGCCTATCGCTCCGCGCGTGAGCGGTGCGTCGATCGACAGCCGTACCTCATGTCCTCCCCTCCCTCGCCACGCACGTGTGTCCCGGGCGATTGATCGGACGCTATCAGCCGCCGGGCGCGCCCAGCGCTACAGCCAGCGCTTCTAAGGCTCTGCTAAGGACCTGTTAAGCAAATGTCAAATCCGAGCACGCCGGCAGGCATCCCTGACGTCCCTCGTGGGGGCTCTACCATGTCGTGGTGGGCCTGTACGACGTGATCGTGGTCGGCGCCGGCATCGTCGGCCTGGCGTCGGCCCGCGAGCTGCTCGGGCGCCGGCCCGGCCTCCGGCTGGCCGTGGTGGACAAGGAGGCCCGCATCGGCGCCCACCAGACCGGCCACAACAGCGGCGTCATCCATTCCGGCATCTACTACGCGCCCGGGTCCCTGAAGGCCCGGCTGTGCGTCGCGGGCGCCCGCGAGATGTACGCGTACTGCCAGCAGCGCGAGATCCCGACCGAGCGCTGCGGCAAGGTGATCGTGGCGACCGAGGAATCCGAGCTGGAGCGGCTCGGCGCCCTCTACGAGCGGGGCCGCGCCAACGGCGTCGAGGGCCTGGAGATGATCGGGCCCGAGCGCCTGAGGGAGATCGAGCCACACTGCGCCGGCCTTCGGGCCCTCTGGTCCCCCTGCACGGGCATCGTGGACTACTCGCTCGTGGCCCGGCGCTACGCGCTCGACGTCCGCGAGGCGGGCGGCGAGGTGCACACCGGCGTGGATGTGCGCGCCCTGCGGCGCGTGGCCGACCGGGTGGTGGTCGAGACGAGCGCGCGCGACCTGGAGGCGCGGCGGGTCGTGACCTGCGCCGGGCTGCAGGCCGACCGGCTGGCGAGCCTGTCCGGAGGTGCCCGGGAGCCCCGGATCGTGCCGTTTCGGGGCGATTACTGGCAGCTCAGGCCCGAGGCCAGGCGCCTGTGCCGCAACCTGATCTACCCGGTGCCCGACCCCGGGTTCCCGTTCCTCGGCGTCCATGCGACCAGACGGATCGGCACCGGCGAGGTCTGGCTCGGCCCGAACGCAGTGCTCGCGTTCGCCCGGGAGGGGTACCGGCGGAGGGACGTGCGGCCCCGCGACCTGGCCCAGTCGCTCCTCAACCCGGGCTTTCGCCGCCTGGCCAGGAAGCACTGGCGCATGGGCGCGGTCGAGATGTGGCGCGACTACTCGAAGCGGGCATTCTGGCGGTCCGTTCGCCGCTACCTGCCGGACGTGACGATGGCGGACATGGTGCCAGGTCCGTCAGGGGTCCGGGCGCAGGCGCTCGACCCGGCTGGAGGCCTGGTCGACGACTTCGTCGTCGACGTGCAGGCCGACCGGATCCTCCACGTGCGCAACGCGCCATCCCCGGCGGCGACTTCCTCGCTCGCGATCGGCCGCCTGGTCGCGGACTCGGTCCAGGAGGCGTTCGGCGTCTGACGGCCCCCGGCCGCGCGTGGCGTCAGGCCGGCTCCGCCGCGGGGCCGAGCGCGCTCAGCCCCCAGTGGACGAGCGCCGCGACCGCGAAGCCGAGGACGAACGTGATGTCGCCCAGCCCCGGAACCGCCTTCGGCAGCGGGCCGGTCAGGATCGCGTTGTTCCAGAAGGGGAAGGAGGCGACGATGCCCGCCGCCATGGCCACCAGCCCCTTCCACGGCCGATGCCGCGTGTCGTAGAACTCCCGCTCCGGGTAGCTGCCCCTGCGCCGCCAGTAGTCGACCAGCACCACTCCCAGGAACGGGGCGATCCAGTAGGAGATCAGGAGCAGGAAGTTCTCGTATCCGCTGCCTGGACCGACGCGGGCCTCGAGGATCACGCCCACCACGTAGCCGACGACGCCGGCGCCGAGCGCCACCGCCGCCCGGCGGATGCGCAGCGGGAGGCGGATGCCCAGCGTGAGGAACGAGATCGCGCCGCTGTAGACGTTGATGACGTTGGCCGTCACCGCCCCGAGGGCGATGCCCAGCAGCGCCAGCCCGGCCAGCAGCCCCGGCAGCGGCTTGATGAACTGGTCGGTCGGGTTGCTCAGGCCCTGCGTAGCGGGGATGGTGACGAGAGCCGCGCCCATCACCTCGAGCACGGCGCAGGACACGAACACGCCCAGGCCCGCCCACAGCCCGGTCATCAGCCGGCTGGTGCCGCTGGGCAGATAGCGGGTGTAGTCGGACGCGTAGGGGTTCCACCCCACCGCGTAGCCGAACGCCGCGGTGAACGTCAGCGTGAAGGCGCCGGTCTCGCCCAGCGGGCCCTGCACCTTGGCGTCGATGCCCTGCCCGAGGTGGCCCTGCGCGAAGATCAGGATCGCCGCCAGGCCGAACACGACCAGGAGGTACGGGAAGGCGTACTTCTCGAACTCGTGCACGAGGTTGTGGCCGGCGAACGCCACCACGACCTGGGCACCGACGATGACGAGGAAGGCCAGCCAGAACGGGAGCGTGAACCAGTGCAGCAGCGGGCCGAACAGGCTGATCAGGGCGAAGGCGCCGGCCACGCTGTTGACGATGAACCAGCCGACCGTGGCCGTGAAGGTGTTCAGGCCAGCGGGCAGCAGGTTGCCCAGGTACCCGAAGGCGCCGCGGGACTGCACCATCTGGGGCACGCCGAACCGCGGGCCCCAGCTGGACAGGACGGCATGGGTGAGGGAGCCGAGGGCGGTGCCGAGGATCAGCGCCAGGGCCGCGTCCGAGAAGCCCATGCCGAAGAAGGCGACGGGGAGGAAGCCGACGAAGATCGTGGCGAACTCCAGGTTGGCGGACATCCAGGTCCAGAACAGCTTCAGCGGCGTGCCGTGCCGCTCTCGCTCCGGGATGTGCTCGATGCCCCCCGGCTCGACGGCGACGACCCGGTCGCCGTACTCGCCCTCGCGCTCCGGCACCTCGATGGATGCGATCCCCACTTCGCTGGCTCCCATCGCTCGTCTCCCCTGAATGGGCCGCAGAGCGTCGGCCCGTTTAATGGTCATTGTAACCAGAACTCGGTCGGGTACAGTGCGTCGACATGCTGGACCTGCTGCTCAAGGACGTGCGCCTGCCCGGATCAGACGGGCTAACGGACCTTGGGGTGCGCGACGGCCTGCTGGCGCCGCCCGAGCCGGACGCGCGGCAGGTTATCGACCTCGGCGGCGCGCTGGTGACGCCGCCCCTGGTGGAGCCCCACATCCACCTCGACGCCGTCCTCACGGTCGGCCAGCCGCGGTCCAACGTGAGCGGCTCGCTGTTCGAGGGGATCGCGATCTGGGCCGAGCGGGTGAGGACCCTGACCGTGCAGGACGTCAAGGAGCGGGTGCGCAGGGTGCTTCGCTGGCAGCTCGCCAACGGCGTGCAGCACGTCCGCAGCCACGTCGACGTCTGCGACCCGGAGCTGCGCGCGCTGCGGGCCCTGGTCGAGCTGCGGGAGGAGGTCGGGGATCAGCTCGACCTGCAGCTGGTCGCATTCCCGCAACAGGGCATCCTGTCGTTCGAGGGCGGTCCCGACCTGATGCGCAGGGCGGTCGCCATGGGCGCCGACGTCGTGGGCGGGATCCCCCACTTCGAGCTGACGCGCGACATGGGCGTGGAGTCGGTGCGGTTTGCGTTCGAACTCGCTGCCGAGCGCGGGCTGCGTGTGGACATCCACTGCGACGAGACCGACGACGACCACTCCCGGTTCGTCGAGGTGATGGCCGCGGAGACGATCCGCCACGGCCTGGCCGGCCGTGTCACCGCGAGCCACACGACCGCGATGCACTCGTACAACAACGCCTACGCGTACCGGGTCGTCAACAACATCGCCCGAGCCGGCATGCACATGGTGACGAACCCGCTCGACAACTCGGTGCTGCAGGGGCGCTTCGACGGCTATCCGATCCGGCGCGGCCACACCCGGGTGAAGGAGCTGATGGCGGCGGGCGTCAACGTGTGCATCGGGCACGACTCGGTCATGGACCCGTGGTATCCGCTGGGCTGCGGCGACCCGCTGCAGGCCGCCTTCGTGCTCGCCCACTACGGGCACATGTCCGGCGCCGAGGAGCTGCCGCGACTGGTGGATATGGTCACGGTCAACCCGGCGCGGGCGCTCGGTGTCGAGGGCTACGGCCTGGCGGAGGGCAGCCCGGCCAGCCTGGTCGTGTTCGAGGCGCCCAGCGCCGTGGACGCGCTGCGCCTGCTCCCGCGCCGCCGCCTGGTGCTCCGGCGCGGCCGAGTCGTGGCGCGCACAGTGCCGGCCCAGACGACGGTGGTGTGGGACGGCCGGGAGGAGCCCGTCGACTTCCTGCGTTAGGAGCGCGGCCGGGCCGCTCCGCGGACACGTGCCGCTGAGCGCCGGCTCGCGCTCATGACGCGGCTGACGCGCGAAGGGCGCCCCTGACGCGGTTTCTACACCGGCTCGGCGGAGCGCAGGCCGCGGTCGTGACGCACCCAGCGGCGCGACGCGATCCGGCGCAGCAGCAGCGGCCGCAGCGCGGTCCAATCGGCCAGAACCGCGGGCGTCCGCTGCTCGGCCAGGCCGGGCGGCCCGTACGCCGCGGCGGCGAAGTCGCTTGCCAGCCGGCGGACGTGCGGCGCCGCCTCCGGGAACTCGCCGGCGACGCGGTCCCCGAACTCGATCGGCGTCTCGCCCGGGCGCAGCCGCACGCCGGTCAGCCGGACCAGCAGCGTCGTCCGGCGCCAGACTCCCGCGGGCGTGCCGGGCCGGAGGTAGCGCGACAGCGCCACCGCGGCCAGCACGCACAGCAGGAGCAGGATCGCGGCGGGTCCCGTCCAGCTCGTGGCCCACACGAGCGACGGCAGCCGGCCGGCCACGCCGCCCGCCGGCGTCCGCTCGGCCCGCACCGGCGCCGGCCTGGCCGCCGGGGACGAGAGCGCGCCTGCCGCGGGAGCCGTGGAGCAGGCGTCCCCGGTGCAGGGCGCGCCGCCGCCGGCGCCGCGCTGGAGGGGGAAGTAGACGCCGTCGGGAGTGGGCTCGAACGCGATCCAGCCGTAGCCCGGAAAGTACGCCTCGGGCCAGGTGTGCGCGTCGGACTCGCGGACCACGAAGCGCTGCAGACGCTGGTCGTAGGTGCCCGGCCCATAGCCGTTCACCAGGCGGGCCGGGATGCCGAGCGACCGCAGCATGTCCGCCATGGCGGTAGCGAAATACTGGCAGTAGCCCTCG
>DATFRD010000127.1:0-2656 GCA_035263645.1 Candidatus Dormiibacterota bacterium
CGGCCATGCTGCCCATCCCGGGCACCGCCTCGGTGGCGCACCTGGAGGAGAACGTGGAGGCGGCCGGGATCCGGCTCAGCCCGCGCGAGGTGGAGCTGCTGGCCGCAGCGTAGCCGCCTGGGCGTCGTCCGGCGGGCGCCCGAGCGAGCGGCTGAGGAGGGCCGCCGCCAGGGTGACGAGCATGACGCCGGCCAGCAGGAGGATCGTGCGCGTCGGGCCGACTGCCTGGAGCAGGACCCCGGCGCCGAGCTGGGCGAGGGGCACCGCGCCGAGCGCCACGAGCATGACCGCGCTCTGGACGCGGCCCATGAGGGGCTCGGGGACGCTGCGCAGCTGCGCCGCGCCGATCGCGGCGCCCCAGGTGGGGTGGAAGACGAACATGACGCCGTAGACCAGCCCGACCAGGAGCGGGGTGGGCGCGACGGCGAGGACCGGCGTGAGCGCGGTCCACGTGCCCAGCGTGAGCAGCGCCACCGCGCGCAGCGACAGCGCCGCCGCCAGGCGCGTGGCCAGGAGCGCGCCGCCCACGCCAGCCAGGCCGATGAAGCCGAGCAGGAGGCCCACCGCGGCGGCGGAGGCCCCGCGCTGCTGCGCGGCCACGATCACGGCGAGGTAGAGGGCGTTCGTCACGGAGTCGAGGCCGGCGCTCAGGAGGGCGGTCGTCCTGACGAACGCGTGGCGCCAGGTCCAGGCCAGCCCCTCCCGCACCTCGGCCACCAGATGGCGCCGGGGAGCCGTGCGCGCCTCCTGGAAGGGGGTGCGGACCAGGAGCAGGCTGACGACCGAGACCACGTCGCTGATGGCGTCGGCCGCGAAGGGAAGCGCCCGGCCCAGGCCGAAGAGCACGCCGCCGAGCGACTGGCCCGCCACCAGGCCCGTGTACTCGCGCGCGCTGATCTGCGCGATCGCCGCGGGGAGGTGGGGCCTCGCCACGAGCCGCCGGATGGAGGCCCGCTCCCCGACCGAGAAGAAGGGGAAGGCGATGCCGCCGATCACGGACGTGACCAGGATCAGCCCGAACGTCAGCCAGCCGCGCCACAGCGCGAGCACGATGGTGGCCGCGGCCAGGCCGCGGACGACGTCGCACGCCACCATCACCCGCTTGCGGTTGGTCCGGTCGAGGATGGCGCCAGCGGGCAGCGTGAACAGCACGAGCGGGAGGGTGAACGCGAAGGACGCCAGGCCCGCCGCCGCGGGGGAGCCGGTCGTCGCCAGCACGAGGAGCGGCCGCCCGATGAACCCGATGCGGGTGCCCACGACCGACACGAGCTGCCCGCTCCAGTAGAGCTGGAAGTCGCGGTTGCGCCGAAGGGGCGGGGTCGGGGGTTCGTCGTCCATACTTGGCGTCACCATACTATGTGACGCTTGGTATGGAGCCTGGACGCTACGGCTGGCGGCCCGTCAGGGCGATGAGGCGATCCTGCAGCGTGGCGCCGTCGGGGACCGCCACCGGCTCGCGGAAGACGCCGAGCGTGCGCATCTCGCCGGCGCGGGGGAGGAACTCGTCCCACAGGCCCTGCACCAGGTCGGCCGGCAGGGTCGGGTCGACGTCGAGCACCCGGGCGATGTCGTGCGTCCGGAACGCGCGGAAGCTCGTGACCTGCCACAGGTAGCCGCGGGTGGGGAAGTCGCCGAACGAGCAGTGGACCGTACGGTCCAGGTCGTCCACCGCCAGCGCGGCCGCGCACGCGGCCTCCACGATCTCGGCGAAACTGGCCTTCGGGTCTTCACCGAGCAGGTCGCCCCGGTGGCGGTCGCGGCCGACCTCGTCCATCGTCCGCCCCGCCAGCATGTCGGGCACCCAGGCGTCGTCGTACGCGTGGTAGTTGAGCACCTCGCGCAGGGTGGGCCGGTGGTCCACCGAGCGGGTGAAGAACGTCTCTGGCATCTCCATCGCCCACTGGTCGTCCCGCACCTGCGCGACCACCCCGTTCAGCGCGCGATCGGCGAGCACGAACAGCTCCGATTGGGTCATCGCCAGAGTGTAGAAGGGTGACCGGGGCCGCCCGGCCACCCCTCTCACTCATCTAGTCCAGCACGGCCGTCACCGTGCCGGCGCCGACCGTCCGGCCGCCCTCGCGGATCGCGAAGCCCAGGCCCTCGCTCATCGCGACGGGCCTGCCCAGCCCGACCGTGAGCTCGACGGTGTCGCCGGGCATGACCAGGCGGTCCTCGCCCAGCTCGACCGTGCCGACGACGTTCGCGGTGCGGAAGTGGAACTGCGGCTGGTAGCTGCTGGAGAACGGCGTGCGCCGGCCGCCCTCCTTCGCCGAGAGCACGTATGCCTGCGCCCGGAACCGCTCGTGCGGCCGCACGCTGCCCGGCATGCACACGACCTGGCCGCGCTGCACGTCGCCGCGCCGGACGCCGCGCAGCAGCATGGCCGCGTTGTCGCCGGCCTCCGCACGGTCCATCGTCCGGCCGAACGTCTCCAGCCCGGTGCACACCGTCGCCACCGTCGCGCCCAGCCCCACGACCTCCACCGGGTCGCCGAGCCGGATCACGCCCTGCTCGACCGCGCCAGTGACGACCGTGCCGCGCCTGCTGATGGTCAGCACGTTCTCGATCGGAAGCAGGAACGGCCGGTCCAGGTGCCGGGCGGGCACGGGCACGTGCCGGTCGACCGCCTCGAGCAGGTCGAGGACGCGCTGGGTCC
>DATFRD010000128.1:0-2506 GCA_035263645.1 Candidatus Dormiibacterota bacterium
GGACCTGAGCTGGTCGTCAGAAGGGCGGACAACGGGTAGTCCCTCGAGGACATCGCCGCCCACCCACAGCTCCTCCAGGGGATAGCCGATGCTGGTGTCCTTCAGTCGCAGGTCTGCCGTGGCGGTTTCACCCACGGTCTCGAGGTGTCGAACGGCAGTCACGTACCTCACGACATTCGGCCTCGCGCGCCCGTTATCGCAGCCAGCAGACGATCCGGGGTGACCGGGAGCTCGGTCAGCTGGATCGTGACCCCCAGGCCACGGAGCGCCGCCTCGATGGCGCTCAGGATCGCGGCCGGGGCAGGGATAGTGCCCGCCTCCCCCACCCCCCGGAAGCCCTCGGGGTTCTGCGTCGAGTGCGATTCGAACGGCACGATCGAAGGCGCGATGGCAAGCTCCGGCGGCCCCGGAATCGAATAGTCCAGGAAGGTCGCCCCCCGTAGGCGGGCTTCGCCGTCGTAGGCAAGCTCCTCGAAGAGGGCATAGCCGATGCCGTGGGCCAGGCCGCCATGGACCTGGCCCTCGACGACCGCCGGATTGATCACGATGCCTGCGTCGTGGGCGACCGCGTGGGCCAGAAGACACACCTTGCCCGTCTCGGAATCGACCTGCACGCGCGCCGCGTGGCAGTTCGCGCCCCACGAACGTGGCCGGACAGGAGTGAAGACCTCATCTACCTCCAGGCCTGCCGGCGCCAGCTCGGACCAGGGCCGCCGGCTTCCGGGCGCTCCGCGCACCGCGGCGCCGGAGGGCGCGAGATCGATGTCGGCTCGGTCGGCCTCCAGGCGCTCAGAGGCGAGATCGAGGAGACGCTGCCGAAGCCTGGCGGCAGCCGCCGAAACGGCGTTGCCCACCTCGATCGCCGACCGGCTGGCGGCGGTCTGGGGCGACCAGCCGCCCAGGCGCGTGTCGCCCACCGACACCGTCACCGATTCCAGCTGCCAGCCCAGACGCTCCGCTGCCACCTGGGCGAAGACCGTGCGATGCGCCTGGCCGTGAGGCGTCGAGCCCACCAACACCAATATCCCGCCTTCCGGATCCAGGTACGCTCGCGCGGCCTGGGGCCGGCCGATGCCGCTCGACTCCACCGCAGCTGCTACACCCATTCCGCCAGTTCCGCTGACAGCCTGCGCAGCGGTCTCCAGCATCTCCACGAAGCCGCCCCCATCGATCACCGCCCCGCTGATCCCCGGCTCATAGGGCAGCTCGGCGTCCGAGAGCATGTTGCGCCGCCTGATCTCGAGGCGGTCGATCCCCAGCTCATCCGCCAGAAAGTCGAGCATTCGCTCGATTGCGAAGTTCCCGAGCGGCCGCGCGCCCCCGCGAACGAAGCGGGCCGGCGCGTGGCTGCTGAACCACAGCTCGACCTCCGCGAGGAGCGCCGGCACCCTGTAGAGCGAGAGCATGTGGGTGGCCAGGTTCTCGGCCTGGGCGAAGGCGGCGGCAGAGTAGGCTCCCATGTCGTGGCGGAAGGCGGCGCGGACCGCGAGCAGCCGGCCGCTGGAACCTGCGCCCACTTCGACCTCGAACTCGATGCCGTGGGCCTGTGAGGAGGCTGCGGTCTCTTCGCTGCGGGAGGCCACCCAGCGAACCGGCCGGCGCAGGGCACGCGCGGCTGCCGCCACGAGCACCTCCTCGGGATAGGGGAAGCCCTTGCCACCGAAGCCGCCCCCGACGTTGGCAGCCACGACGACGACCTCCTCAGCCGGCAGATCGAGCGCACCTGCCACTGCGTCCCGCACACCAAAAGTCCACTGTGTAGAGGTGTGCATCAGGAGACCCGTCCCGGCCGGCTCCGCCGCTACCGCACGCGGCTCGATCGCCGCGGCCGTGACCCGGGCGCAGGTGAACCGCCGCCGCAGCCGGACAGGCGCCGCCGCGAGCGCCGCTTCGACGTCACCGAAGCCGAGTCGCAGCGTCCCGCCGAGCTTGTGAACCGGGGACAGCACGTCGTAGTCGACCTCGAGCGCCTCGACGGCATCAGCAGCGACCTCCGACGTTTCCGCGACCACGATCGCCACCGGCTCGCCCTGGTAGCGAGCCTCGTCCACGGCCAGTACCACGCGAGGGTGGTGGTCGACGCCGGCGACCTCCGGGTCGGGAAGCACCAGCGAAGCCGCGGGCAGGCAGGCGGCATCCCAGGCCGCCAGGACGCCCGGCAGCCGGCGGACGGCGTCGAGCCCTGTTCGCCGGACCCGTGCGTGAGGATGCGGCGAACGCGCGATCGCGAGTGTGGCGGCGCCCGGCAGCATGTCCGCCGCGAAGCGCGCTTCGCCAGTGATGAGGGCCAGGTCTTCCCGGCGGCGGACGCGAGTGCCGATCAGTCCAGCCGTTCCCAGCGCACCTCGTAGTCGGGAACGGCCGTCCGGACCAGGCTGTCGACGGGGCAGTATCGGGCCATCAGGTCAGCCAGGCGCGCCATCCGCTCGTCGCTCTCCTCGGTGCGGACCCGCACCAGGAGCCGCACCCGGCGGTAGTGGACGGGGACGTCCGCCAGCCCGAGGCG
>DATFRD010000129.1:0-3173 GCA_035263645.1 Candidatus Dormiibacterota bacterium
CGCGAGCGGCGAGCGCGAGCACCTCGGGGCGCTCGATACGGTCGGGGGCGAAGGAACCCGTTCCGAGGGCGCCATCGAGCAGGAGCGCGGCCGCGCACCATGGGAGCGAGAACTTGGCCTCGTACGGCGAGCGGGGACGAACCTTCGCGGGCTCGGGCCGGCACACGATCCCGGCGGCCTCCTCCGGGAGCCGAAAGCGGATGCCGGCCACGTCGCCCGCGGCGACCCGCATCGCTCGCAGGGCGTCCAGCGACGCGTGCGAGAGCTGGCAGGCGGGGTAGGGCTTGATGGTCAGGCGCGCGGTCTCCCAGCGCCGGCCCAGGTCCCCGGTCAGCTGCGCCGGATCGAGGGACCGGCCGACGTAGCTGCGGTACAGGCCCGACTCGCCCTCCAGGATCGTCGCCGGCCCGCTCGCGCCCGCGCCCGCGAGCCGGGCGGCGACAAGGCCCGAGTGCGCCGCCCAGCCGGGATGCAGCTGCTTGGTGGAGGAACCGTCGGCGAGGAATTCGAGGCTCCCGGCGGCGAAGCTGCCGGCGATCCCGAGTGCGTCCACCGCGGCGTCCTCACCAAGCCCGGAGAGCCGGGCGCAGGCCAGCGCTGACGCGAAGGTGCCGCAGATGCTGGTGGCATGGAAGCCGCGGGCGTGAAAGGCGTGGGGCGCGGCGGCGCCGAGCCGCGTCACGACCTCGATGCCGGCCACCACCGCCAGGAGGAGGTCGGCGCCGGACGCGGCGGCCTCCTCCGCGGCGGCGAGAGCCGCCGGCAGCACGGCTGCGGTGGCATGGACCAGCGAGCCGGCGTGGGTGTCGTCGAAGTCGAGCGCGTGCACGAGGGCGCCGTTGGCCAGCGCGGCGGCGGCGGCGCCGGTCCGCGGGCCCCCGATAATGGTCGCCTCCGGCGGTCCACCGAGGCGCTCGGCCACGCGCAGCGCCGGCTCCGCCTCTCCCGAGCGCCTGGCGCCGAGCGCGCAGCCGAGGGCGTCGAGCACGTGCCGGCGGGCGGCTGCCCGGACCGCGGCCGGCACGTCACCTGGCTCCAGCCCGAGCGTCCAGCCGGCGAGCTGGCGTGACGCGGTCATCTCAGCTCAGTCCTGGCCGAACGCGCCGGCCGCCTCCAGCGCGCGCCGGCGCGCCTCGTCGTACCCGAGGAGGTCGCGGAGGACGCGCTCGGCGTCCTCGTTCCGGTGGGGGGCGCGCCGGTGGTCTCCCCGCGGCGTGCCGACCCGGACCGGCGACGCCGGCGCCTGGAGGAGGCCCCACCGCTCGTGCTCGGTCTCCACCAGCATCCGGCGGGCGGCGGTCTGCGGCTCGCGAAGGGCCTGGTCGACGGTGTTGACGGGGCCGCTGGGGATGCCTGCGGCCGCCAGCCGGGGCAGCCAGTACGAGGTGGGCCGCGCCCGCAGGATCTCGACCAGGATCGGGATGAGCACGTCGCGGTTCTCCCGGCGCAGGGTGAAGTCGCGGAACCGCGGGTCGTCGGCCAGGTCTGGCCGCTCGACCACCTCGGTCAGCCGCCGCCAGAACTTCTCCTTCGCGCAGCCGACGACGATCCAGCCGTCGCTGGTCTCGAAGTTCTGGAAGGGGACCAGCGACGGATGCGCGGACTGCGCCGTCCGCACCGGTTCGTAGCCCCGGTTCAGGAGCCACGTCGCCGGGTAGCTGAGCATGCTGACGGCGACGTCGAAGAGCGAGAGGTCGCAGTCCATGCCGTGCCCATCGCGGCGGGCGGCGTGGACGCCGCAGACCAGGGCCAGCGCGGCCACGAAGCCGCCGCAGTAGTCGACCAGGCTCAGGCCCGACTTGGTCGGAGGCCCCCCGGGCTCGCCGGTCAGGCTCATCCAGCCCGCGATGCCCTGGAGGATGTAGTCGTAGGCGGGCTCGGCCCGGCGCGGGCCGGTCATGCCGAAGCCGGTCAGCGCGCAGCACACGATCCGGGGGTTGACGTGGCGCAGCTGCTCGTACGTCAGCCCGAGCCTCTGCGGGATGTCGCCCCGGAGGTTCGAGTAGATCGCGTCGGACACCCGCACCAGGTCCCGCAGGACGGCCTGCCCGGAGTCGGTCGCGAGATCCAGCGAGAGGCTGCGCTTGTTGCGGTTGAAGGTCTCGAAGAAGAGGCTGTCCTCCCCCTCCTGGAAGGGCACCACGTAGCGGCCGACGTCGCCACCCGACCGCGGGTCCTCGATCTTGATCACCTCGGCGCCGAGGTCGGCGAGGTGAACGGTCCCGAAGGGCCCCGCTCCGTACCGCTCGACGGCGACGATGCGGACGCCCTCGAGGGGGAGCATCAGGGGGCGGCGCCGTAGTGGGAGTCGATCGCCTCGTAGGTGCTGCGGAGGTGGACGAGGTGCTCGGCCATCTCCCTCCCCGCGCGCTCCGCGTCGCCGGCTTCGACCGCAGCCAGGATCGCGCCGTGCTCGTGCATCACGCGAACCCAGAAGTCCTCGCCGGCCCGGTCGCGGAGGAAGCGGGTCTGCATGACCGTGAACAGTGGCTCGGTGACGACGCGCAGCAGGCGGTTGCCGGCCAGCTCCAGCAGCACGTCGTGGAACGAGCGGTTGACCTCGAAGATCTGGCGTCGGTCGACCCTGCCCAGGGACTCGGGGATCGTGGCGCGGAGCCGCTCGACCTGTTCAGGAGAGCGGCGGGTCGCGGCCAGCCGGGCGGCCGGCACCTCGAGCAGCTCGCGCGCTTCGAGCAGCTCGGCCACGGTGGCGCCCGCGCCGTGCGTGAGGAGGACGATGCGGTCGCGCAACATGTCGCTCACGTCGCCGTGGCGGATCTGCGCTACCGAGCTGCCGCCGCCGACGCCACGGCTCGTCGTCACCAGCCGCTGCGAGGAGAGCATCCGGAGCGCCTCGCGGATGGTGCTCCGCCCGACCCCGAAGCGTTCGCAGAGCTCGGCTTCGGTCGGCAGGCGGTCGCCCGCCGACAGCTCGCCGGCCAGGATCTGCTCCCGGAGCCGGGTCGCGACTTCGAGGTAGGCGACGCGCTGCCCGGGCACGCCGCCAGCCTAAACGTCTGACATTTGAGCGGTCAAGAGCTTCATGGCCCCGACCCCCGATGGCCCCTCCCCCCACGCGGGGGAGGTTGGGTGGGGGGGATTTAGATCGGCCAGCCGTCGCGGATCCCCCCTCCGGCCCTGGCGGGCCACCTCCCCCGCGAGGGGGGAGGGAC
>DATFRD010000130.1:0-17851 GCA_035263645.1 Candidatus Dormiibacterota bacterium
AGACTTCATCCCACACGCGGCGTCGCTCCGTCAGGCTTTCGCCCATTGCGGAAGATTCCTCACTGCTGCCTCCCGTAGGAGTCGGGGCCGTGTCTCAGTCCCCGTGTGGCTGGTCGTCCTCTCAGACCAGCTACCCGTCAATGCCTCGGTAGGCCGCTACCCCACCGACTAGCTGATAGGCCGCGGGTCCACCCTCTCGCGCATCACTGCTTTCCTCGCCAGAGATGCCTCCAACGAGCTCATGCGGTATTAGCACCGATTTCTCGGTGTTATCCCCCACGAAAGGACAGGTTACCCACGTGTTACTCACCCGTTCGCCGCTAGGTACCCACCCCCCTTGCGGAGGACGAGCCCTCGCTCGACTTGCATGTGTTAGGCACGCCGCCAGCGTTAACCCTGAGCCAGGATCAAACTCTCCGTCCAAAGACCGGGACCCAAGGCCTCTCCGGCCCTGAGCCTCATGGACTCATCGAGTCTTTCCCACTCTTCAGTTGTCAAGGTGCTGGACCGCCTCCGGAGCTTCGCCGAGCCGGTAGCGCCGCCCCTCTCCCGCTTTCGCCTCGCCCCCTCACGAGGGGCACGGAGACTCTTCGGTTGGAGGCGTAAACGCAATTGTATCGCGAAATGGCCTGGAGCGCAAGCCAGCACGCCGTTCCGGACCCCGCGTAGAGGACACCGGCGCGGTATTCGATTGGTCCCCCTGGCCGGCGAGGCTCCCGACCTCGTCGCCCAGGGCCGCTGCCATGGGCCGGTACCCATTCCGGCGCCGGCCACCGTACGAGCGGAATGATACCGGGGCGGCCCGCCGGCCGCGGGCGCCAGGAGGGTCCCGGCGGCGCCCTTGGCCGGGATCAGAGAGCCCGGCGGCCGCTCAGCGCGCGGGCCAGCGTGAGCTCGTCTGCGTACTCGAGGTCTCCCCCGACCGGCAGGCCGTGGGCCGGTCGGGTGACCTCCACGTCGAGGGGGGCCAGCGCCCGGCCCAGGTAGACGGCGGTGGCCTCTCCCTCGATGTCGGCGTCCGTCGCGATGATCACCTCGCGGAGGCCCCCCTCCCGCACCCGCTGCACCAGCTCCGGCACGTGGATGTCCTCCGGCCCCACGCCGTCGATGGGCGAGATCACACCGTGGAGGACGTGGTAGAGCCCCTGGAACTCAGCCGTCCGCTCGATCGCCAGCAGGTCGAGCGGCGACTCGACCACGCACAGGACCGAGGGGTCACGCCGGGTCGACTCACAGACGGAGCACAGCTGGCCCTCGGCGATGTTCCAGCAGCGGGTGCAGTAGCCGATGCGCGTCTTCACCTCGACGATCGCCCGGGCCAGCGCGTCCGTCCGGCTGCGCTCCGCCCGGAGGACGTGGAAGGCCAGCCGCTGCGCCGTCTTCGGCCCGATCCCTGGGAGCCGGGACAGCTCCTGGATCAGCTCCTCCAGCGCCGCGGGCAGCTGGGCCAACCGGGACGCTCAGATCAGGCCGGGCGGTAGCCCGAGGCCGGCGGTCAGCGACTGCATCCGGCTCGCCGCCAGCTCTCGGGACCGATCCAGTGCCTCGTTGACCGCGGCGACGACCAGGTCCTGCAGCATCTCCACGTCGTCGCGCGCGACCTCGGGGTCGATCGTGACCGCGAGCAGCCTCTGCTGGCCGTTCACCACGGCCTTCACGGCACCGCCACCGGCGGCGGCTTCCACCTGCTCCTGCTCGAGCTCCGCCTGCACCTTCGCGAGGCGGCTCTGCATCTGCTGCATCTGCTTGAGCATCTTCATCTGGTTCTGCATCAGCGAGCCTCCTTCAGCGGTCGGACGCGAACGACCTTCGCCTCGAGCTTTCGCTCCGCCGCCTTGATCACGGGGTCCTCCTCGGGCGCCGCCGGAGGCGTCGCCGCCGGAGCGGCGGCTGCCGGCGCCGGGTCGGGAGGGCGCAGGTCCACCCCGGCATCCTCCCCCAGCCATGACCTGACGAGCCGTTCGACCTCGCCCGCGTTCTCCAGGGCCTGCTTGTAGTGGAAGCTGTACGGGAAGCGGAGCACGAGCCGGCCGCCCTCCAGGGCCGGGCGCGCCTCGCGGAAGTATGCGCGGGGCTTGGGCTGGAGGGCCTCCAGGACGCGGCGCCAGCCCTCCCCCACCTCCGCGTCCGCCACCACCGGCTCCGGTGACGGCGCGGTGGTGCCCGGACCCGGCGCGACGGCGGCGACCGGGACGGCGTCGGGGACGACATCCGGGCGAACCGGCGCCACGGGCGGGCTGGCGGGACTCGGCGGGCTCGCGGGACCCGGCCGGGCGGGCTGTCGCAGGGAGCCGGCCCCCGCCGCGTCACGGTTCCGGTCGGCCGCCGTGGGGCCGGTCGCGACAGCCAGGCGTACGAGCGTGGCCTCGACGAGGAACCGCGGTTCGGCATGGCGCCGCATCTCCCCGTCCAGGTGCAGCAGCGAATCGAGGACCGTGGAGAGGCGGTCCCGGCCGGCTCCGTCCCGCGCCTCGATGGCCTCCACCAGGCGGTCCCGGCACCGCTCCATGAGGCCGCGGACGACCTGTCGGAGCTCGGCGCCGCCCTCGTAGAGCCCGCCCAGGGCGCCCAGGGCCTCGCTGGCCCGCCCCCCGAGGACCAGGTCCAGAAGCGCATCGACCTGGGCGGGATCGGCGACCCCGAGCAGGTCCCTCGCTGCCGCCAGGGTGATCGGGCCGTCCGACAGCGGGACCAGCTGGTCGAGCAGCCCGAGGGCGTCGCGCATGGACCCCTGGGCGACGTGGGCCAGGAGGGCGAGCGCGTCGCGCTGGACCACGATGCCCTCCGCCGCCGCCACGCGCTCCAGGTGGCCCACCACCTGCTCGTCGCTGAAGCGGCGGAACACGAACTGCTGACAGCGTCCGAGCACCGTCAGCGGGACCTTGTTCGCCTCGGTGGTGCAGAGCACGAACACCACGTGCGGGGGCGGTTCCTCCAGCGTCTTGAGCAGGGCGTTGAAGGCTTCCGGGGTGAGCATGTGGGCCTCATCGACGATGTAGACCTTGCGCCTGCCCAGCGCCGGCGCCAGGTTCACCCGCTCGCGCAGCTCGCGGATCTCGTCGATGCCCCGATTGGAGGCGGCGTCGATCTCGATCATGTCCAGGGCCGAGCCGTTCTGCACCTGGACGCAGGACTCGCACTCGTTGCATGGCTCCGACTGCCCGGGAGCTCGGCGGAGGCAGTTGACCGCCTTCGCCAGCAGCCGGGCGGTCGTCGTCTTCCCCGTGCCCCGGCTGCCCGAGAAGAGGTAGGCGTGGGCCACCCGGTCCGAGGCGATCGCGCCCCGCAGGGCACGTGCCATCGCCTCCTGGCCGACCATGTCGGCAAAGCTCTGGGACCGGTACTTGCGGTAGAGGCTCTGGTGGGTCAACTCAAGCACAAGAGGGTGGCCGCGCACCCTTCGTCGATCACGGCACCCCCGGCGGTGCCCGAGATTCCAGCTCCGGCCAGAATGGCTGCGGCACCCCCAGGCTGCCTCCTTACCGCTGCTTCCTTCCGGACCTGACGGGGTTCGGAGACCCGGGCTGCGCAGGTCCCAGCCTTCAACGCTTTCCACCCGGGCCCTGGCCGCAAGCCCGGACCTCGGAAGGGAATTCGACCCGGCTATGGCGGGTTGCCGGTACAGGGAACCGCCAGCTCCCCATCTAGCGCGGCCTCCCCAAGTCTACCCGGTGCGACCACCCCGCCGAACGCATGCTCGGCGTCATCGGCCGAGCACTGCGGCCCGGTTGGTCCAGAAGAGGTTCGCGAACGTCCCGATCGCCGCGACCGGGATCGCGACCTCGGCCACCAGCAGCAGCGTCCCCGCGGGCCAGCCGAGGCCGCGCAGCAGGGCCAGGCCTCCCAGCGCGACCCCGATCACGGTGGTCGAGACCTGGCCCAGGGGCGTGTGCTCGAGGACCGGCCGCCGGCCGGCCAGGAGGAGCACCGCGCCCGCGGCGGCGGGCAGCGCGTAGCGGCCCACGACCAGCCAGGCCAGCCACATCGGATACGCTCCACCGAGGGCGAGCCCGATGGCGACCACGCCGAAGAAGAGGCCATCGACGACCGGGTCGAGCGCCCCTCCCAGGCGGCTGGGCTGTCTCAGGCGCCGGGCGACGGCGCCGTCCACCAGATCGCTGAATCCGGCCAGGCTGACGACGGCCGCGAGCTGGAGCAGCCGCGAGGGTGCCAGCGAGTAGACCAGCGCCGGCCCGACCAGGTGAGCACGGGCCAGCGTCACCTGGTTGGCCACCCCGGGCAGGAACAGGCCGACCGCGCCGAGCGTCACGAACCATCCCAGCAGCAGCTCTGCGCCCGGCGGCCGGGCGAGCGCCAGCCACGCCAGGTCCGCGACGACCAGGCAGGCGCTCCCGCCCAGGCTCGACGCGGACACCCGGATCACGACCGTGTCACCCAAGGACGAGAGGGCTCCGATGGAAGCGTGAGCAAGGCCTTCGCCCGGGCGTGTGAGTCAGCCCTCCCTCCGCATAGCTATGGCAGGCGGAGCGCCTCGGCGCCCTGCATCGCCAGCCCGCTGATCGGGTTGGCCAGCACGACGAACAGCAGCACCAGCACGGCTGGAGCCAGCGAGACCGGCGACCACGAACGCGGCGCCCGCCGGACACGCGCCCCTCGGCGCTCCTCCACGGGGTTCCCCAGATAGGTGAGCCGGAGCACGCGCACCACCGCGACCAGCGCGAGCAGCGAGCCGAGGAGGCCGACGGCCAGGAGCCACGCTGAGCTGGAGCGGACGAGCTCGGCAGCGACCGCGAACTCCCCGACGAAGCCGGCGAGCGGCGGCGCCCCGGCCAGCGAGAGCAGCAGGACGACCAGGCCGAACGCTCGCACGGGCTCCGTCTGCCTCAGCGTCGCCAGGTCGGGCTCCCGCTCGCCCCCGACGGCCAGGGCGGGAGCCGCGGCCGCCGCGAGGAGAAGAGCCGCGAGCACGAGGAGCGCTGCGGCCGACCCCCGCCGGTCGTGGGTCGCGAACCCGGCCGCGATCCAGCCGGCCTGCGTCACAACCAGCCAGGCCGCGAGGGCGCGCGGCGAACGGGTCGTGACGGCCCGCAGACCACCCAGGATCATCGCCGTCGCGGCGAGGACGGCCAGCCACGGGGCCCACGCGACGTTGACCGCGTCCAGGCCGCTCAGCACCTTCGCGATCACGACCGCGGCGACCCCGAGCAGGAGCGCGCCCAGCGCGCCCGCGCCCACGGCCGACACCGGCCGGCCGGCGTCCGTCGTGATCAAGAGCACGGGGGCGAGGGCCAGCCTGACCACGATCCCGGCCAGCGTCAGCAGCACGGCGAGCGCCAGCGGCACGCTCAGCGAGCCGGGCCGGAGCGCGGCAGCGAGGCCGGCGAGCGAGGCGCTGCCCGCCATCGCGTAGAGGATCGCGAACCCTGCGGCGACCAGGGCGGCCGCCACCCCTGACAGCAGCAGCAGGCGGGTCCCGGCCTCCCGGCTCGACAGCCCGACCGCGCCGACCGCCGCCAGGGCGGCCAGCTCCAGGCCGACCCACAGGCCGACGAGCGACGTGGCCGAGGCCGCCACCATCCCTCCGAAGACGACCAGGAAGGCGAGCGGCAGCGAGCCGGCGTCCTCGCCCGACTCGCCGGACGCATTCGCCTCGAGGCTGCCGGCGACCAGCACGATGAGTCCGAGCAGGAGCGCCGCCTTGGCGAAGAGCGCGAACCGATCCTGCCCCCAGCCGCCCGCGAACAGGGTCCCCACCGCGGCGCCGAGCCACAGCTCGAGGGCGAGAGCCGCCACCGCCGCCACGAGCGCCAGCAGGTGGATCCAGAGCCGGCGCCGCGCCGGGAGCAGCCGGCCGGCCGCCAGCAGGGCGAGCGCGGCCCCCATCACCACCACCTCGGGCACGAGCGCCGTCGTCCTCATGGGCCGGAAGACCCGCTGGGCGCCGGTGAGGGGGACCCCGAGGGTGACGACGGCGGCGCCGGGGTCCGCGGCGCCGTGGTCCGCGGCGCCGGCGTCGTCTGTGCGTAGGTCGAGGCCAGGTCGGCGGTGGAGGTGTTGACGACGTTCACGAGGCCCGGGTCCACGACGGGCAGGCCGAACAGCTTCGGCCCGCTGGGCAGGAGGCCGACCCAGAGCAGCGCGCCGACCAGGATGCCCAGGTACCACGCCTCGTGAAGGGACAGGTCGGTCGGCGCCGGCGCGTCCGGGTTCGGCGCCCCGAACAGGACGCGGCGCGCCAGCCGGCCGATCGCAACCGCACCCAGCACGAGCCCGATCGCCGCGACGAAGGTGGCGGCGGCCTGGGTGCGGAACGACCCCAGGAAGACCATGAGTCCAGATGGGAAGGTGGCCAGCAGCGGCATGCCCAGGACCGCCAGGCAGCCCGCCAGCAGGAGCCAGGACAGCTTCGGGATCCGCCCGGCGAGCCCGGCTGCCAGGCTCAGGCTGCGCGCCTGAGCGTGCTCCGTCAGCGAGGCGGCGGCGCCGGCGACGAGGGCCGCCGCGAGGCCGCCCGCGAACAGCAGCATCACGGTACCGTCCAGCGACAGCGGTGTCAGGCCGGCGACGCCGAGCACGGCCAGCCCGCCGGGCAGCAGCGCCAGGTAGGCGGCGATCCGTCGGACATCCGTCGCGTACAGTGCCGCCAGCACCGCATAGACAACCGTCAGGGCGGCCAGCGCGCCGAGGAAGGGGGCGAGGGTTCGTGAGGCGTCGTGCTCGATGCCGGCCAGGAGCCGCACCAGCACGTAGCCGCCCAGGCGGCTCGCAGCGCCCGCGACCAGCACGACGACGCCGGCCGGCGCCTCAGCGTAGAGGTCGCGCGCCCAGCTGTGGAACGGCACCAGGGGCAGCCGGGTCAGCGCCGCCAGCGCGAACAGCACGCCGACCACGAGCTGCAGCCTGGGGCTGAGGGCCGCCTGGCCGAGCGTGTCGAGGTCGAAGCCGGTGGAGCCCGTGGCCGCGTACAGCAGCAGCACCCCGGCCAGGAGCGCAGCCGTGCCCGCCCCCCAGTAGGCGATCAGGCGGCCGCCGGCGCCAGGGCGCTGGGGACTGGCCCAGCCCACGGCCAGCACGGCGACCGGGACCGTCGCCGCCGCCCAGAACAGCACCAGCACAAAGAGGTCGCGGGCGACGACGACGCCGTTCAGGGCCGCCTGGGTGAGGAGGAGGAGCACGAAGTAGGTGCGAGCCCGCTCCCGCACGTCCCAGGAGGCGATGACGGCACAGAGGCCGACCAGCCCGTTCAGCAGCAGCAGCGACATGCCGATCCCGTCCGCCCCCAGGTGGTAGCTGACCCCGAGCGACGGCAGCCACGGCAGCCGCTCCTCGAACTGGAGCCCGCTGGCGTAGGCCTGGAACTGCTGGTAGCCGATGATGATGAGGCCCAGGGCGGCGGCGTTGGTCCAGAAGGCGATCCCCAGGAAGATGCGGCCCGGGCCGGTCCGCGGCAGGGGCACGACGGCGGTCACCATCGCCATCAGCACCGGGCCCCAGACGAGGACGCTCAGCAGGAAGCTGAAGCCGATGACGTTCGACCCGAACGTCACCGGCGTTGCGCTGACGGAGGGCGTCGGTATCGCCTCCAGCCAGGGAGCGGCCGACCAGGCGGCCAGCGCCGGCGCGAGGACCCCGCTCATCGGCGCAGGCCCTCGCTGAGGAGCCCGAAGACCAGGGCCAGCACCACGGCGACGGCGAGCACGGTGGGCACCAGGGGGAGCCCGCGCTCGACCAGGCCCGCGAGCCCGCCGGTCCTGGCCAGCGCCCGCCCCACCTCCGCCTCGGCCGCCGACACGCCGACGTCCTCCACGCCGTGGACGATCTGCCGGCCGGGTCGAGCGAGGAAGCGGTCGTAGAGCCCGCCCGACGCTTCCCAGAGCGCGCCGAGCCGCTCACCCAGCGTCGCGCCGGCGGCGAGGGCCAGGTCCCTGCGCGGCAGCAGCACGGCGGCGGCAAGCACGGCGCCGGCCAGCGGCGGTGCGAGCCAGAGGACCTCGGCGACCATCCCGGGGACGGCGCGACCCCCGACGCGGAGGAAGTCGACCCAGGCCGGCACGAAGCCGAACGCGACCGCTGCGACGCCGCCCGCCGCGACCACCAGCGCCGCCCAGCGGACCGCGCCGGCCACCTCCCGGACGCGGGCCGGCTCGAACGCCCGGCGCCGGCGCAGGGGGCCGTGCGCGAACGCGAGGTACGCCCGGAGCACGGTCAGGCAGACCAGCAGGAGGCCCGCCGCGAACGCGATCCAGGCCACCCCCTGAGGCCGCAGCATCGCAGCGGCGACGCCGCCGAGCGACAGGACGGCAGCGCTGATCAGCATCGCCGCGGAGGTCCACGTCATCCGCTCCCAGCCGCCGCCGAGTGCGCGCAGGTCAACGGTGCGCAAGGTCGCCACTGCCGAGCCGGCGGCCAGCAGGACGCCCGCCCTGGCCAGCGCCACGGCCAGCAGCCCGCTGAAGGCCACGGTCGTCGAGGCCGGGTACACCATCCCGAGCAGCGTCAGCGCCACGGCGCCGGACGAGGCCAGGAGGAGGGAGCGCCGCAGGTCCACCCCGAGCAGGCCGAGCAGCGGTCCCACGACCGCCGCGACCCCAAGCGTGTAGCCGGCGATCAGCGACGCCTGGGGGCCGGCCGCGGCCAGGAGCGGCAGCGCGCGCAGGAGGACCGCGCCCGCCAGCACCGGCCAGACGCCCGCCACCAGCGCGACCGAGGCCGGCGGCGCGTCGACGGTGGCCGTCTGCCAGGACGTGAACGGCCACACCGCCGCCCTGACCGCCACGGCGCCGAACACGAGCACGGCGGCGGCTGTCAGCGACTTGAGGCCCACCCCGATGCTGCCGTGCAGCACCGGGGTGATGCTGTCGATCGTGAGGGCGCCGAAACGTGAGTAGATCACGCCGACGCCACAGAGCAGCGCGACGTCGCCCAGGAACGGGAGGGCCAGGGCCGCCATGCTCCGCCGGCCGGCGGCCTCGGTCCCCCAGCGATGACCGAGCAGGAGGTACGTGCCGACGCCGGCCAGGAGCCAGAAGGCGAGGAGCTCGGCGAGGTCTCCGCTGACGAGGACCCCAGCGGCTCCGAGGGCGAGCAGCAGCGCGTTCGCGTGGTACCGGACCGGACCCTGCTCGCCGCGACCGGCGACCCGATGCCAGCTCAGGCAGGCCAGGAGGACGACCGTCACGGCGGCCAGCCCCGCCAGGGTCGCGTGGTCGATCCTGAACGACAGGTCGATGCCGAAGCCCGTGAAGCGCTCGTCCCCTGAGACCGCCACCGGGATGTTGATCCACTGGTAAGCCACCCGGTAGGGCGCGGCCTGGTGGAACCGGGCCCACGCTATGACAACGGTGGCGGCCAGCATCAGGGTGACCGCGAGGGTGCCCACAGTCGCCGCCGCCCGGCGGCCGCGCATGCCGCCGAGGACGAGGAGAGGCCACCCCACGAACGGCGCGGCCAGGATCAGCGGCACGGCCCAGGGCAGGGTGACCGCGGGATCGAAGCCTCCGCGGCGCGCCGCCGACGCGGCCGAGGCGGCCGACGCGGCCAAGAGCGTTCCCAGGCCGTGGGCGGTGAGCAGGACGGTCGCTGCCAGGTGGATCAGTGCGCCCCCCCACGAGCCCAGGCCGCGCCCAGGATGGCGGTGGCAAGGCCCAGGACCAGGACGAGCACGGCCAGCTCGCGGCCGGTGTCCGGGTCCTGCCGGCCGGCGGCGAACCGCGCCACTCCGGCCATGCACAGGGCGGCCCCGGCTGCCAGCGAGGGGAGGGCCGCGAGCAGACGGCGGGCTGCGGCGAGCGCCCCGCAGCCGAGCAGCAGGCTTGCCACGATCAGGACCTGCGCGAACGAGAGGCTCACGGCCGCTGCCTCCAGGCTGCCGCGCCCGCCGCGAGCGCAACCAGCAGCGCAGCGCCAGCGGCCTCCGAGGCCAGCGCGTCGCGTCCGAAGAGCAGGCGCCCCACCGCGGTCGCCTCGAAGCCTGCGGCGCCTCCCCCCGTGGCGAACGAGCCGGCAGCCGCCCCGCCCACTGCCACGACCGCCAGGGCGGCGAACAGCAGCACGGCGGCGCCCAGGTTCAGCTGGGCGGCCTGGTCGCCGCCGCCGGCGGCCGGCAGGCTGGCACCGGCGCCGCCGATGACGAGCGCGGAGCCGCCGAGGCAGACCAGCGCCGTGACCGCCGCGAAGCCGGCGCCCAGGCCTGCGAGCGCGACCGCGCCTCCCACCGCCAACCCGAGCATGCCGGCCAGCCGGGCCGGCCCCCTGCGGGCCAGCGCGGCCACGAGCGCTCCGGCCACCGCCAGGAGTGCGCCGAGGTAGAAGACGATCGTCAGAACGAGGTCCAAGCGGGCTCCGCCAGTGCTCTTCTCCGGTCGGTCATCGTGCTCGATCGGAGCGGCCGGGAGCTCCGAGGCGCCAAGCATACAGGGACACACCGATGGCAACGAGGAGCAGGAACGCTCCCGCCGCGGCCAGGGAAGCGCCCCGCGTCGAGCCGCCGCTCACGGATGCGGCGAACGCGCCGACCAGCAGGATCGTGGTCAGCGCCGCCGCGGCGCCGGCCACGGGCTCGGGCGGCAGGTCGGTCAGCTGTCGCAGCCGGCGTTCCATGGCGGCCAATTCTCCCAGAGCCGCCCGCCTCCCCGCCCGGGCCGGGCCAGGGGTGCGGCCGGGTCTCTAGATCGCGGTGTCGGCCAGGTGGTCCAGCGCGGCCAGCGGGCCGCGTGCCGCCACCAGGTCCGGCAGCAGGGCGCGCAGCGCGGGCTCGGCGAGTCGGGCCAGCTCCTCGCGGCGGGCCGGGTGGAGCCACGGGCGGCGCTGAGCATAGGCCACCACGAACCGGCGCAGGGCGGGGTCCAGCCGGACGGTCCAGGCCGGCGCCGGCGGCCCTGACCCGCCCGGGCCGCCGGCGAGCGCCGCCAGGTCTGACAGCCGCACCGCCATTCGCTCGCGAACGACCAGCGTGCCGGCCGCCAGGTCTCCCAGCCGCTGGTTGCGCCGGCTGACGAAGATCGCGATCGTACCCACCGCGTAGTTGAGAGGCAGGAAGTCCACCACCCGGAACAGGTTGCGGACGATGGCCTGGCCGGGGCTGATCGGCCCGCCGCGGGCGTCCACGACCCGGAGGTGCAGCGCACGCTTGCCGAGCGTCCGGCCCGACCACAGCGCCTCCGGGAGGATCCAGTAGCCCCAGAACAGCACGAACCAGCCGACCGCCAGGACGAGCAGTGCGGCGTCGCGCGCGTTCAGGAACCCCGCGATGCCGGCGCTGACGAGCCCGAGCGCGAGCAGCAGGCCCGCCAGGGCCAGCAGGTCGATCACCTGAGCCACGAACCGGCTCCCCAGGCCGGCCGTCTCGAGCCGAAAGGCGACGAGCTCGGGCGTCGCCACCACCAGCTCGTCGGGCGCGACGGCCTCCGGTCCAGGGCTCCCCCCGGGCGGACCCTGCCACGACACTGGAGGCCATCATAGGGTCATGCGCGCGCACGAGTTCGCGGCCAGGCGACGGCCGGACTGGGAGCGGCTGGAGGAGCTCGTCCGGCGGGGCCACCGGCCCGGTCGTCTCCGGCCCGGTGACGCCCTGGCGCTCGCCGGCCTCTACCGGCGGGCGGCCGCAGACCTGGCCCGCAGCCAGCGCGACTGGCCGGACGAGCCGCTGGCGCACTACCTCAACGGGCTCGTCGCCGCCGCCCACGCCGCGGTCTACCGCGACCAGCGACCCCTGCTGCCGCGGCTGGCCGGCTTCTACACGCGAAGCGTCCCCCGAACCTACCGCGAAGCCGGCCCCTTCCTCGCCGCGTCGGCGCTCCTGCTGTTCGGGCCGGCGCTCGTCGCGTTCGTCGCGCTCTGGGGCGACCCGGCCCTCGCCGACCGGTTCGTGTCCCCGGCCCTCGTCGACCTGGTCAGGCACCACCGGCTCTGGACCGACATCCCGCCGAACGCCAGACCGCTGGCCTCGGGCCTCATCATGACGAACAACCTGCTCGTCGCCGTGCTGGCGTTCGTGCTCGGCGTGGCCTTCGCCCTGCCCACCGTGTTCGTCCTCGTGACGAACGGGGTGAACCTGGGTGCGCTGCTCGGGCTGACGACGGCGTACGGGGTGGGCGGCGGCCTCCTCGAGTTCGTGGCCGCCCACGGGCCGCTGGAGCTGTCGGTGGTCGTGGCCGCCGGCGCCAGCGGGCTCATGCTGGGGTGGGCGCTGCTCCAGCCAGGGCCCTACACGCGCACCGACGCCCTGGCCCTGGCCGGGCGCCGCGCCTACGTCCTGCTGGTCGGCCTCGGCCCGCTCCTGGTGATCGCGGGCGTGATCGAGGGCAACCTCAGCCCATCGGCCGCCCCCGCCGCGGTCAAAGCCGCCGTAGGCCTGGCCACAGCAGCCCTCCTGTACTCCTGGCTCCTCCTGAGCGGACGCAAGGAGGAAGAGCCCCAGGAGGCCAGGTAAGCAAGGGCTTCGCCCGAGCGTGCGAGTCCGTCTTCCCGACGCGAGGACACCACAGGCAGCCCGAAGGGAAGCACCGAAGGTGCCCCAAAGGTCCCAGAAAGAGGAGGGGTTTCGGAAGGGGAGGCCTGCCTCCCCTTGCTATATCAGTCCGCGCTCCTTCAGCTCCAGGTACCGCTCGACCACGGCCGGGCTGAGGCGGCCCGCCTCGACGTCCAGGCAGGCCACCCCGCCCTGCTGGAGCGTCTCGAACGCGCTGCGCCGGGCCTGGGCCAGCTCCTCAGCCACCGCCCAGCGGTACGCGTCGCCCGAGGTCTCCACGGCCCGGCGCAGGGTCCGAGTGACGGCAGGGTCGGCCATCACCACCACCAGCAGGCGGTGGCGGACGCCCAGCCGCAGCCCGTGGCTCACCAGGTCCGCGGACGCGACCGGGTCGAGCACGTCCGTCAGCACCACGACCAGGGAGCGCCCGCGCACCTGATGGCTCAGGTACGCGAAGGCGTCGCCGAAGTCCGGCTCGGCGGCCCTGGCCTCCACCCCGTAGAGCAGCTCGTTGAGCCGGTGCACCTGCCGCAGCCCGCGCCTGGGGGCCACGAACGCGCGCACGCGGTCGTCGAACGTGAGCAGGCCGACGCGGTCGCCCTGGGCCTGCGCCACCCACGCCAGCAGCAGCGTGGCATTGATGGCGTGGTCGAGCTTGGTCAGATGGCCGGCGGGCGCGGTCATCAGCCGGCCGCAGTCGACGGCCACGACGACCTGCTGGCCGCGCTCGGCCTCAAGCTCCGTGGTCACGGGATGGTCGCGCCGGGCCGTAGCCTTCCAGTGGATGCGGCGGACGTCGTCGCCCGGCAGGTAGTCGCGGAGGCCCGCGGGCGCGGTGGCGGCGCCCGGCGGCCGGCCGCGCCGCTGGCCGGGCAGGGCGCGAACCCCCCGGCGCAGCGTGAGCTGCCACCGCCGGATTGCGAGCACGTCCGGATAGACCGACACCTGATCCACGACGCCCAGCCGGAACTGGCGTACCCACCAGCCGCCCGGCCGCCAGACCCGCACATCCAGGGCGGGCAGCGAGTAGGCGCCGCGGTGCTCGGGGCGGACATCGTACTGAACGATGAGGCTCCCGTCCTCGTCGAAGCGGCCGGCGATCGAGCCCGCCGAGGGTCGCAGCGCGGCCGGCACGTGGTCGGCCACCCGGCAGCTCAGGCCGGCGGCCAGAGGGCAGGAGAGCCCCACCAGGATGGCCTGCTCCGCCCCCAGCGACAGCGGCCGGGGCACCTGGCGGGAGGCGACGAAGCGGGCCGGAGCCGGCAGCGCCCGGGCCGCGCGCGCCAGCGCCCAGCCGAGCACCCCGTGGTACGCGACGGCGAGCGGCCACAGGAGCGCCGACGCCGGCGTCAGCGCGATCAGCGCCGCGCCTGCGACCAGGGCGCCGAGGAGCCGCCAGCGCGGCACCAGCGTCACGACGCCTGCCACCAGGCCGCCTCAGCGCGGCGGCGTGACCTGGGCCACGATCTCGGCCAGGACCGAGTCCGCGGTCAGGCCCGCCACCTCCGCCTCCGGCCGCAGGATCAGCCGGTGCCGGAAGCTCGGGGCGAGCAGCGACTTGACGTCGTCCGGGGTCACGAACCCCCGGTCCTGCAGGGCCGCCGCGGCCTTGGCCGCCTGGAGCAGCACCACCTCCGCCCGCGGCGAGGCGCCCAGCGCGAGCTCCGGCGCCCGCCGGGACGCGACCGCCAGCTCGACGATGTAGCGGCGGATGCCCTCGGTGACGTGGACGCGTGCGGCCTGCTGGCGAACCGCCTCCAGCGCCGGCCCGTCCAGCACCGGCAGGACGCCGGCGCGCTCCGGGTCGCGAAGCTCCACGCCCGCGTCCCAGCGGCCGAGCATGTCCATCTCCTCCTCGACCGCCGGATAGCCGAGCACGGCCTTGAACAGGAATCGATCCTGCTGGGCCTCAGGCAGCGGATACGTCCCCTCGTACTCCACCGGGTTCTGCGTGGCCAGCACGACGAAGGGCTCGGGGAGCGGGAGCTGCCGGCCCTCCAGCGACACGCCCCGCTCCTCCATGGCCTCCAGGAGCGCGGCCTGCACCTTGGCGGGCGCCCGGTTGATCTCGTCGGCCAGGAGGACGTTCGTGAAGACCGGCCCCTGGCGCACGTTGAACGTCCGGGTCTGGAGGTCGTAGACGGACGTGCCGACGATGTCGGCCGGCATGAGGTCGGGGGTGAACTGGATGCGTCCGTACTGGAGGGTCAGGACCCTGGCGATGGCCTTCGCCAGCAGCGTCTTGCCGACCCCCGGCACCCCCTCCAGGAGGACGTGCCCGCGGACGACCAGGGCGAGCGCGCACAGCCAGACGGCCTCGGCCTGGCCGACCAGCGCCTTGCCTACCTCGCCCCGAAAGCAGGTCCAGAACTGTGGTCCCGTCACGATCGCGGCTGATCAGGGTACGCGAGATGGTGCAGGCGCCGGGCGGCGGCGGCCAGAGCCGCATCGCCGGCGTGGCCTGCCAGCTCGGCCTCAGCCGCCGCCAGCTCGGCCGCCGCTGCCGGGGCGCGGGCTTCCAGCGCCTGCCCGAGGCCCGGCCCCGGCGGCAGCCCGTGGCGGGCGGCCAGCGTCCGGCGCGTGGCGCCGGCGAGGAGCCGACCGGTGAGGGCAGCGGAGCGCGACCGCTCCAGCAGGCTGCCGACGGCCGCCACGTGCTCGTCGGCGGAGCGCCGTCGGGCGCCGGACAGCGGCAGCCGGGGTCCGAACGCCCGGCCCTGGAGCACCAGCCCCGCGAAGAGCACCACCGCGGCCCAGGCGATGGCCGCGCCCCAGGTCGTGGACAGCCAGCCGGTCAGCGGCGAGCCTCCGCCTGCCGCCTCGTGGTGGTACTCGTCGAACGCGACCGGGCTGTCGGCCGGGGCCAGCGAGACCAGGTCCGCCGCGAGCCGAGTGTTGTCGGCCCGCTGCAGGTAGCCGTTGCAGAGCGGGAGCGGGTCGCTCATCACCACCACGCGGCCGCGGCCGATGAGCTGCTCGTAGGCGATCGGCTGTCCGCTCGTGCTCCGCAGCAGGACCACCTGGTTGGGCAGCAGGGAGAGCGGGATCGCGGAAGTGGCCCCGCTGACGCGCCCGACGCCGGCCAGCATCGGCCCGCTGCCCGTGGCATCGCCCGACGCCAGGGCCGGCACGCGCATCACGTGGAGCTCGAAGTCGAGCTGTGCGTCCCCCCGATCGGCCGCGTACACGACCGCCCCGCCGCCCGACACATAGTCCAAGAGGCGCCTGGCATCTTCCCTGCTAAAGCCGGTCGTCGGCTCCAGGACGAACACGACCCCCATGCCCAGGTCCGGCGCGAAGCCGGAATCGAGGGTGGTCGCGGGATGGCCCAGGGCCTGGGCCAGCTGGGGCAGAACCGAAGCACCGTTCGCCGCGTCGCTGTCGGTGCGGTGGTCCGGCGAGTCGCTCGGTGAGCTCCCCGCGACGGCGAACACCGCGACGATGCCGACGAAGAGCGCCACGGTGCCGGCCAGCCGCACGTTGGGCTTCATCTGGTGGCGCCGGCCGTTCGCCGAAACGGCGCTGCGGCGGCCTCGGCCAGCCGGTACGCCTCCCGGTCCGGCGGGCGCGAGCCGTAGGCGTCCGATTCGAACGCCTGGAGCAGGGCGCCGAGCGAGGTCGGGTCAGGAGCCTTCGTGAACAGCTCTCGAACGGTGAGCGGGCTGATCTCCCAGTCGCGGTCCTCGCCCAGCGCGGCGGCGACTGCGCCGGCCAGCGACCTGATCGCGCGCGAGAGGTCTCCCGCCACGGCGTGGCGGTCCGCGTCCCCGAATCGGTCGCGGGCGACCGCCGCCACCCGCGGGTTCGCGCGGGCCCGCGCCTCGCCCCCCGTCCAGCGGGCGGCGCGAGCCACGACCACCACGACCAGCCCCAGGGCCAGCGCCGCCAGCCCCACGAGCACCGGGAACACCGGGAACGCCGGGAACGCCGGCACGACCCCGCCCGGGATGGGCGCCACCAGGTGGCGGGCCACCCACTGCACGAGGCTGGCCACCCACCGCGCCAGGCTGGCCAGCGCCTCGCGGACCTGCCGCGGCAGGGACGGGCCCGGCCGCAGCGCCGCGTAGCGCGGCTGAGCCAGGATGTCGTCCACCGCCTGCCGGGCCTTCTGGGGCTCGGGCGCGAAGATCGGGGAGCGGTCGGCCGCCGCCAGGGCGGTGAGCCGGGCCCTGGCGTCGGCCACGTTCGGCGGGTCCTGGCGGAGGTCGGCCAGGATCTCGCTCTGGCTCTGGCCGGTGCCCGCCTCCAGCACGGCCGCGGCGCGACCGGCAGCGCCGCGGTCCGTGGCCGGGGCGTCGCGCAGGATCTGGAGGGCGTGGTCGACCGAGTCCGCGTAGGCGCCCGAGTCCGCCGCCCGGACGGCCCTCGCGGGCGTCCCGGCGAGCCCGGCGAGGGCGGCGAGCGCGGTCAGGGCAAGCGCCGCCGCCAGCCGCCGGCGGGCGGTCATGTCGGCGGCGGCCAGCCCACCGTCTGCCGGGCCATCTGGTCCAGGTCGAACGACTCGCGCCTGATGCGCAGGTCGAAGTAGAGCAGGACGAGGCACAGGTAGACGACCGGAAGCACGACGGCCGAGGAACCGGTCGAGATCGCGGCGACGGCCGCGCCCCGGGGGACGCTGGACAGGAATGGGATCGCGACCCCGAGGAGCACCGCCGCCAGCCCCAGCCCGAACGAGACCGCGCCCTGGAGCAGGCCTATCAGCAGCAGGATCCCGAAGACGCGCCACCAGGACCCGCGGGTCAGCGTCCAGCTCCGGTCCAGGGCGCGGATCGGGCCGATCCCCTCGGCCAGCAGCGCGGGGATCGCCACCCCCCAGCGGACGAGCAGCCAGATCGCCACCGGGAAGCAGAGGGACAGCGGCACCGAGACCAGGAAGAGGAGGACCGCGAGCCCCATGAGGGCCCAGTACCGCCGCGCGACGCCGGCCAGGGCCGACCCGACGCTCACGGGGATGCCGAGCGCCAGGTCGATCCCCACCCGGCAGACCGCGCCGGTGGTGAACGGCACCGCCGCCAGCAAGAGCAGGTAGGCCAGGCCGAGGAGGAGGGGATCGGGCACGGGGAGCGCCGGCAGCTGGCCGACGTTCCCGCCCTGGCTCAGGCTGCGCAGAAGCACGGCCAGGGAGCCGAGCCCGTTCGGAGACACGACCTGGAGGAGAAAGCTCGGCACCGACAGCACCAGGGCAACGGCCCAGAGCAGCCCGAAGTGGCGCCGGTACACGCGGAAGATCTCGTCCAGGATCTCGCCGAGCCCGAGCGGCCTGAGCCGCAGCAGCGGCTCGGGCCCAGCGCCGGCGCTCATCGGGCACCTTCCCGGTTCACGATCGCGGTCAGCATATGGTCCTCCCAGCGTCCATTGATCAGCAGGTAGTCCCTCGCGTAGCCCTCCACCACGAACCCGGCTCGCCTGAGGACCGACCCG
>DATFRD010000131.1:0-30868 GCA_035263645.1 Candidatus Dormiibacterota bacterium
CACCATCTACCGGAACCTCTACCGGATGCTGGAGGACAACGCTGTCTGGATCTGGCTCTTCGACGGCGACCAGTACACGGTGCTGACGTCGAAGGTCCACGGCTTCCAGGCCGTGCCCACGGGCTCGCTGGAGGGCCTGAGCCAGACGACGCGCCTCTAGACGCTGTCCTGGGCTGGCAGTGTCCATGCACACAGTCGGCAGGGCCCTCCGGCACCCGCTCATCCTGCGGCTGGCCACCTCGGTCGTGACCCTTTTCGGGGTGGCGCTGGTGATCTTCGTGGTCCTGCACGTGCTGCCGGGGAACCAGGTCACCGCCTCGCTTGGCGTCAGCGCGGGGCTGCTGACGCCAGAGCAGCGCGCGGCCCTGGACCGCTACTACGGCATCGGCGAGCCGCTCCCCCAGCAGTTCGCGTCCTGGCTGGGCAGCCTGCTCACCGGCAACCTCGGCGTATCGGTCATCGGCCGCCAGCCGGTGGCCGCGCTGGTCGCCACCGCCCTGCCCGTCACCCTGGAGCTGGCCGTGGTCGCGATCATCCTCGGGCTGCTCTGGGGCATCGGCCTGGGCGTCCTATCCGCCTCCCGCCCGCGGGGGCTGCGGGACGGCATCGGCCAGGCGGTGGCGGTGGCCGGCCTGGGCGTCCCCAGCTTCGTCATCGGCACCGGCCTGGTCAGCTTCCTGGCCTCCGCCTTCGGCTACTTCCCCAACTCCGAAGGCTACGTATCCCCGCTCGTCGATCCCCTGCTCAACCTCCAGCAGATCCTCCTCCCCGCCCTGGCCCTGAGCCTGGGCATCGGAGCCGCGGTGATGCGCACCACCCGCTCCAGCCTGCTCGAGGTGGTCGGCCAGCACTTCGTGCGCACCGCCCGCGGCAAGGGCCTCGCCGAGTCGACTGTGCTCTGGCGACACGTGTTCCGCAACGCGCTGCTGCCCATCCTGACCATGTCCGGGATCCAGTTCGGCTACCTGCTCGGCGGGACCGTGATCATCGAGCAGATCTTCGTGCTGCCCGGCCTCGGTCGCCTGCTGCTGGAGGGCATCGGCAACCGGGACTACGCCCTGGTGCAGAGCATCACCATGCTGTTCGCTGCCGGCTTCGTCCTGGTCAACCTGCTGGTCGACGTGCTCTACACGTACGCCGACCCGAGGGTCCGTCTGCAGTGAGCGTGCTGACCTCGGCTGAGGCCGTGGCCGCACCGCCGGCGGTCATCCGCGGCCGGCCGGGCTGGGCGCGCCGGCTCGCCCGGACGACGAACGGAAGGATCGGCCTGGTCGTCCTGTGCCTCCTGGCGGTGGCTTCAGTGGTGGCTGCCACCGGTGTGCTGCCGCATTCGCCGGCGGCGCAGCACCCCGACCAGGCTCTGCAGCCCCCATCCGGTACCTACTGGCTGGGCACCGACCAGTACGGGCGAGACCTCTTCGCTCGGGTGCTCGCCGGCCTGCAGCTCTCGCTCCAGATCTCGGTGGTGGCAGTGCTGATCTCGACGCTCGTGGGCGGGCTGGCCGGCATCGGCGCCGGCTTCGTCAGGGGCTGGTTGGAGGCGGTCGTGCTGCGCTGCACGGACATCCTGTTCGCCGTACCTTCGGTCCTGTTTGCGCTGGCGATCGTGACGGCGCTCGGGCACGGCTGGCTGAACAGCGCGATCGCCGTCGGCATCGTCTACGTCCCGATCTTCGTGCGAGTCGTGCGCGGCCCGGTGCTCGCGCTGCGCGAGGCGGACTTCATCCTGGCGGGCCGCGGCCTCGGCTTCTCGACCTGGCGCCTGCTCGGCGGCCACGTGCTCCCCAACGTGGCCGGCGTCGTCATCGTGCAGGTCACGCTGGCCCTGGCCTGGGCCTTCCTGACCGAGGCCAGCCTCAGCTTCCTGGGCCTGGGCCCGCCGGCTCCGTCGGCGTCGCTGGGCAAGATGGTGGGCGACGCCACCAGCCTGGCGGCCGGCGCCTGGTGGACCCTGGCCGGCCCGGCGGTCACCATCGTCCTCGCAGTGATCGGCCTCAATCTGCTGGGGGACGCGCTCCGCGACGCGTTCGACCCCAGCTCGGGGACCTGAGCGGTGCGAGTCATCGGCCTCATCTCCGGCACGTCGTTCGACGCGATCGAGGTGGCCGCGGCCGACTTCGAGCTCGAGGGCGACATCCTGCGCTGCACCCTGCTCGGTGCCGAGAGTCGCCCCTACGCCCCGCCGCTCCGTGACCGGATCGCGGCGGCGCTGCCCCCGGCGGCGACGACGCTGGCGGGGACGTGCGAGCTGGACACCCTCATCGGGCAGGCCTTCGCCGAGGCCGCCGCCGCCGCTGACCAGTCGCTCTGTCACGGCCGGGCCGAGCTGGTCTGCTCCCACGGGCAGACCGTGTATCACTGGGTCAGCGAGGGCCGGGCGCTGGGCACCCTCCAGCTGGGCCAGGCGGCCTGGATCGCCGAGCGCACCGGCCTTCCCGTGGTGAGCAATGTTCGGGCCCGCGACCTCACGGTGGGCGGCCAGGGGGCGCCGCTGGTCAGCATCCTCGATACCCTGCTCCTGGCCGAGACCGACGGCACCGCCGGAGCCGCCGCGCTCAACCTGGGCGGCATCGCCAACCTGACCGCCGTCCGGCCCGGGCAGCCCCCCATCGCCTACGACACCGGCCCCGCCAACGCGCTCATCGACGCCGCGGTCCGCGAGGTGACCGGCGGCGCCGAGCACTACGACGACGGCGGCCGCCGGGCCGCCCGGGGTCAGGTCGACCGCCGGCTGCTGGACCGGCTGCTCGACGAGCCCTACTACCGGCAGGCGCCTCCCAAGACCACGGGCAAGGAGCTGTTCCACCTGCCCTATCTGCGGGCGCGCACGCGGGGCTTCGCGCTGGCCGCCGACGACCTGGTGGCCACCGTCACCGCGCTCACCGTGGAGACGGTGGCCAGGGAGCTGCGGCAGCTGGGCGTCGAGGAGGTGTACGTGTCGGGCGGCGGCAGCCGCAACGCCACCCTCATGGGGTGGCTGGAGGTCAGCCTGCCCGCGGTGCGGCTGAGGAGCTCGGCCGACCTCGGCGTGCCAGAGGCGTCCAAGGAGGCGCTCGCGTTCGCGCTCATCGGCTTCCTGACCGCGGTGGGCCTGCCCTCCACTGTGCCCAGCTGCACCGGCGGCAGCCGCCCCGTGGTCCTCGGCAGCCTGACCCCAGGACGGAGCCCCATGCGCCTCCCCGAGCCGGCGGCCACCGCGCCACGCCGGCTGCGGCTGGAAGGCCCGAGATGAGCGAGCCGGTGCTGGCGGTCCGCAACTTGACCGTGGTCCTCGAGGAGCGGGGGCACCGGGTCGAGCTGGTGCGGGACGTCTCCTTCGAAGTCCAGCCCCGGGAGAAGCTCGGAGTGGTCGGCGAGAGCGGCTCCGGGAAGTCGCTCTCGATGCTGGCGATCATGCGCCTCCCGCCCGGCCCGCCGATCCGGGTCGTGAGCGGGGAGGTCTGGTGTGGAGGCCGCGACCTGCTCAGGCTGGACGAGCGGGAGCTGCGGTCGGTCCGGGGAAGCGAGATCACGATGATCTACCAGGACCCGCTCCATTCTCTGAACCCGGTGATGCGCATCGGCGACCAGGTCGCCGAGGCCCTGACGGCACATGGGACCAGGGCGGCCGAGGCCAGGCGACGGACGCTCGAGGTGCTGCACGAGGTGGGCATGCCGGACCCCGAGCGGACCGTGCTGGGCTATCCGCACGAGTTCTCGGGCGGCATGCGACAGCGCGTCATGATCGCCATGGCGCTGGCCCTGTCGCCGCGGCTCCTGATCGCAGACGAGCCGACCACCGCGCTGGACGTGACGACCCAGCAGCAGATCCTGGACCTGGTCGGTCGGCTCCACGAGCGCACGGGGATGGCCGTGGTGTGGGTCACGCACGACCTGAGCGTGATCGCGCGGCTGGTGGACCGGGTGCTCGTCATGTATGCCGGCGGGGTGGTGGAGCGCGGCCCGACCACGGCCCTGTTCGGCGCGCCCCAGCACCCCTACACCGCCGATCTGCTGGGCTCGCTGCCGCGACCCGGCGGCCTGGAACGGACCCCGCTGCGCCAGATTCCCGGTGCGCCGCCGCAGCCGGGCGAGCTGCCGCCCGGCTGCCCCTACGAGCCTCGCTGCGGCGAGGCGCTGGAGCGCTGCCGGCGGGAGCGGCCGCCTCTCCTCCCCCGGGAAGCCGGCGAAGCGGCCTGCTGGGTGCCGCCGGAGCAGTGGACCTCGGAGGCGCGACAGACAGCCCTGTCGAAATGTTGACGGAGCCAGGCCGGATACGCCCTGAGCGGCGGCCCAGGATCCCTCGACCAGGTGTTCGTTCGTGCCGCTAGCGCTGAGAGTCGACGGGCTGGTGAAGGACTACGCCGTGCGCGGCGGCGGAGCCCCGCTGCGGGCCGTGGCCGGCGTGTCCTTCGAGCTGGAGGTCGGAGACACGCTGGGCATCGTCGGCGAGAGCGGCTGCGGCAAGTCCACGCTGGGCCGCCTGCTGACCGGCCTCGAGGCGCCCTCGGCGGGGACCGTGGAGATCGGCGGCACCCCGCGGGCGCGGCTGAGGGGTCGAGAGCTGGCGCGCCGCATCCAGCTGGTGTTCCAGGATCCCTACTCCTCGCTCAACCCGCGGCGAACCGTCGCCGGCGCGGTGGGCGAGGTGCTGCGCGTCCACCACCTGGCCCGAAACCGCCGAGAGGAGCGGCGCCGGGTGCGCGAGCTGCTGGAGACGGTCGCCCTTCCGGCCGCGGTGGCCTCCCGCTATCCCAGCGAGCTGTCCGGAGGCCAGGCGCAGCGCGTGGGCATCGCGCGGGCGCTGGCGCCGGAGCCCCGCATCCTGGTCCTGGACGAGCCGACCTCTGCCCTCGACGTGTCCGTTCGGGCCGAGATCATGAACCTGCTGATAGGGCTGCGCCAGCGACTCGGCCTCTCCTACCTGTTCATCAGCCACGATCTGGCCATGGTCCGCCACATCAGCGACCGGGTCGCCGTCATGTACCTGGGCCGCTTCCTGGAGCTGGGTCCCTGGCTCCCGGTGCTCTCGGCGCCGCTCCACCCCTACACGATCATGCTGCGGGCGGCGGTGCCCGAGCCGGACCCGGTTCTGGAATCCCAGCGCCTGGTCCCGGTCGTCCGCGGCGAGGTCCCGAGCGCGGCCAGGCCCCCCGCCGGCTGTGTGTTCCATCCGCGCTGCCCTCTGGTCGAGGACGTGTGCCGCGCTCAGGTGCCCGGGCTGGGAGAGCTGGGCAGCGGCCACCTGGCGGCCTGCCACGTGGCCGCGCGGCGGGTGCTGGCGGGCGAGCAGGAGGTCAGCCGAGCGCTCGAGGCCGAGGCGGTCGCGGCCCTGGCGTGAGCAGGGGGACTAACAGCGGCAGCCTTCGGGACGGCCTCCGGGTCACCTCGGGGTGGGCGGGGCCACGAACGTGCCTGCGTCGACCTCGGCGACGCCGCCCGCCCGCACCAGCCTCTCCAGGTGCTGGCTCATGCTCCGGCGCTCGGCCGCGTCCGCCCACGCGATGTCGTCCTGAGGCCGGTAGACGAAGCGGTGGGCCACGATGTCGGCCATCGTCCTGGGCTCGCGCAGGTACTCCAGCAGCCGCCGCTCGCGGCTCGCGATAACTGCCGCGAAGCGATCCAGGCGCTCGATGAACGCGTGGCGGCCGTCGAGCACGCCTACGTGGTGAAACGTGGCGTACCAGCGAGCGGACATGCCCCGCACCAGATCGATCGTGCGCTCGAAGTCCTCCAGTGACGACGTCGCGTCGCCGTAGTAGGGACCGAAGCTGGAGAGGTCGATGTCGCCCAGATAGAGCACGTCGTCGGGCTCGACGTGCAGCACGCAGTGTCCGGGCGTGTGCCCCGGCGCGTGGACGACAGTGATCCGGACGCCACCGCCCAGGTCGAGCACGTCGCCGTGGCGGAGGGCCAGGGCGCCGGGCCTGGGCTGGTAGTGAAACCGCTGTGCCACTACCTCGCGGAAGCTTGCCTCCACCGCAGGGTAGTCCTCGAGGCCGTAGCGAGCCATCAGCACGTCCAGCGAGCCGAGGGCTGGCCGGTCCAGCTCGTGCACGTGCCAGACGGCCGCCGGGAAGAGGTCGTCGCCGACGACGTGGTCCTCGTGCACGTGCCCCACGAGCACGCGGTCGACGTCTGGCAGTCGGCCACGACGCCCGATCACCGTCAGCGATGGGTCGATGATGGCCGTCTCCTCGCCTCCGGTCACGAGCAGCGAGTTGCCGTCCGGGTACCTCCCCCCCGCTTCCCCGACGAGCACCGTCACGTGCCCCAGCCGACGGTCGTCTGTCACAGCCGCCGATGATACGGTCCGACAGATCGGCAGCTGCGACCTGGTCAACCGGGCGTGGGCAGGAAGCGCTTCTCTCCGGCGTGGTAAATGCTCAGCCGGTGTCCGTCGGGATCACGCAGGTAGGCGTGGCGCCAACCCCATCCCATGTCCTCGGGGGGCTGGTCGAAGGTGACCCCTCGCTCGGCCAGCCGCCGGCACACGCCGTCGACGTCGTCCACCTCCAGGTAGAGCCCGACGCCGTCGTTCCATGGCGGCCGCTGGCCCTCCGGGGCCGTGTGCAGGCCGATCGTCGTCTCCCCGTCGGGGGCACGCAGCCTGGCGTACCCCTCGCCGGCCTCGATGCGAACGAAGTTCAGCATTCCCGTGTAGAAGTCGAGCGAGCGGGCCACGTCGCCCGACCAGAGCAGGAGGTGATTCAGCCGCATCCAGAGATTGTCGTGCAGTTGACACCATCTGGAATCCACCGTATATTCGGAATGTACTGAATATTCCGGAGGTGGCGTCATGGGCATCGGAGCAATCATCCTGCTGGTCGTGACCGCGGCGATCCTGGCGGCTGGCGCGCAGCTTGTTCGGATTCCGGGCATCCGCGATCCCCGCACGAAGTACGACTGGGCGATCGTCGGCGTGGTGGCATTGGGTCTCGGCATCGTCGTCGGGCTGGTCAGACAGATCGGCCCGCAGTGGCAGGGCCTGTACATCGGCCCGGCGATCTTCGGCGCAGTGTTCTGGTCGGTGGTGGTCACCGGGGTGCTGCGATACGCGGCCAGGCCCTACCCGGAGCCGGAGTGACGCAGGCGTCGTAAGAGGCCAGGAGGTCGAGGTGCAGGGCGGTCTCACCAACGTGCAGCGCCGCTTTGTTGACGAACTCGGCCAGCTGTATGCGCGCTACGGCCTGGCCCTCAGCTTCGGTAGGGTCTTCGGTCTGCTGCTGGTGAGCGACGAGCCGGTGAGCCTCGATGAGATCGCAGTCAAGCTGAGCATGAGCAAGACCAGCGCCAGCGTGACCGCGCGCGAGCTGGAGCGAGCTGGCGTCGCTCGCCGCCTCGGAATGGCAGGGACCAGGAGGATCCTGTACGAGGCCGGCGACGAGATGGACCCGGTGCTCAGCGCCATGTTCGCGCGCATACGCGCCAGCCTCGACATTCTCCGGAGAGCCGAGCCGGCGCTGGCCAGCGGACGCGCGCAGGAGCGGCTTCGGACCATGAAGGAGCTGCATGAATTCTGGCTGCGGGAGGCTGACGGGATCATGGAGCGCTGGCGGGGGAGCCGGGTGACATAACGGCCAACGCTGACCACACCACACCGCGGCCGGCCGTCTCTGCCGCGCGTCGGCTCGATCAGGTGGGCACCTCGCCCGCGCCCAGCTCACGCAGCCCCTTGAGGGTGACGGCGACGTAGTCGTGACTGAGGAGGTATTCGGCGACCGCCTCCTTGGTCCCAGCCGTCTGCGAGAGAACGCCGGTGTCCGCCTCCTTGATCGCGGTCCCGCCCATCACCACCGCCTCGACGTGGGTGTCGCGGCCGAAGTCGACTCCCTTGCTGTCGCTCGTCATCCTGGCCGGCAGCGTCGGCGTTATCCCGGGCAGGGACACGCGCTCCGGGTTGCCGGCGAACAGCGTCAGGGTGACGGTAGTGCCCCGGCTCGCGCTGATCTTGGTCTGGGCAAAGGCGGAGCAGACGGCCATCGCCTGCTCCTTGTCCGAGAACCACATCCCGGGGTCGATCCCGAGCTGGTCCCAGATCCCCTTTCGCTTGAGGTAGTCCTCGATCACGTCGAGGTCAACGGCGCCGTAGTTCGACTGGTCCAGGCTCCCGGCCCAGTTGATCCACAGCTGCTTCTCGGCGTCGTTCTCGTCCACGGGGGCTATGGCCCTCGCGATGGTCAGGACGTCCTGCAGCTCCTTGGTGGCACGGGCGATTGCGGGCGCTGTCGAGGCGAGCTGCATGGCGAGGTCGGCCAGGGTCCTGGCGTCCGCGAGAACCTTCGCGACCGGGAGGTCGTGCCGGGTCTGCCCCAGCTCCCGCGCGTTCTTCACCGCGTCGTCCACGGCGCCGATCGGCTGGCTCACCTGGGCCGCGAGGTTTGCCACCGGCAGAAACTGCATCGCCCTGGCCTGCAACGAGGTGAAGCGCTTCTCGAACTCGAGCTCGTCGGCGCCGGCCAGGGCCGGTGCAGCGGCAGGCGTTGGGGGAGCGGTCGCGGCCTCGATGGCCTGCGACAGCTGCTGGCTCAGCGGCTGCATGAGCTCATCGCCCATCAGCTGCTCCTTGAAGTCCTTGAGGCTGAGGCCTTCGATGCCCGGGAAATCGCGCTCGACGACGGTGATCCTGCTGGTCAGGCCGTCCGTGGCAGCGTCGATCACCATCTTCAGGACCTTGTCCTGGATCTCGGCGATCTCCTTGGCTTCATCGATGATGTAGTTGACCTTGTCCTTCGCCTGCTTGTAGAGCTGCACCCCGGCGTCGAAGTTGTCCCTCAGCTGGGTCAGCAGGTTGGGAGCCGACGCGGCATACGCGTTGAGCGCCGAGGTCGCCTGTCCGACCCCGCCGACGGCCCTGGCGATGAGCAGGCCTGCCTGATCGAGGTCGGCGGTGTCCTTGTCGCTCAGCCGCTGGACCACCGGCGTGCCCGCCCCGAGGCGCTGGACCGGCGGCGCGTGGCCGGCTGCTGAAGCCTCCGCCGGCGGCGCGGCGGCCATCATCTCCTGGGCCAGGTACACCGTAGACCCGCCGCCGAACTGCCGGCTGCCGTCCTCGCCGCCCTGGGCCAGCAGGCTCCCGACGGCCGCGTTGCCCGCCAGGCGCTGCAGGGCCAGCAGGGAGTGGTGGTCCCGCCTTGCGGCCTGCGGACCCGCCGCGGCCTGCGGACGGTGGGCCGACGTGGCGGTTTTGTGGGCCTCGCCCTGCCTGGAGGTGGTTTCGGTGACCTGCGCTTTCATGCCGCTGCTGCGCGTCCATTACGCTGCCCGGCCGCCCCCGCGGTCAATGGCTCGCGATGCAGATGAACGGGCAGCCTCGTTGCCCGAATGGGAAGAGCCGCGGCCGCCTGACCGGCAAGGCGACGATGCCCCCGCTGCAGTCGGGGACCTGGGATGATTGCGCCGGTGATCCGCGTTCGCCCGTGTCTGCCCAGCGACCTCGATGCCTGTCTGGGGATCGTTTCCAGCTTGCCCGACTTCTTCACCGTCGACGCCCTGGACACCATCCGCCGCGACTTTGGCCAGCATCAGGCCTGGGCGGCGGTCGACGACGCGGTGGTCGGCTTCGCCATCGTCGACAGACGCTCGGGCACGACGGCGGAGATCCTCTGGGCGGCAGTCAACCGCGACCACCGCGGTACCGGCATCGGCACGCTCCTGATCGAGCACGTTCTCGATGCGCTCGCCGGGAGCGGCGCCATACTTGTGGAGGCCAAGACCCTGGATCACTCTGCGGGCTACGGGCCCTACGAGTCCACGAGGGCATTCTGGGAGCGCAGGGGCTTCGTGCAGATCGACCGGATCGACCCGATGCCCGGCTGGCAGCCGGGCAATCCATGCGCTCTCTACGTGGCCGCCTTGGGCACCACACGGTAGCGAGATCCTCGTCGTCCACCGCCGGTTGGACGCGATGCATCGGCGGCCGTGGGCACACAGCATCACGACACCGTGAGCCTGCCGGTCATCCCTGCATCCTTGTGGCCGGGCACGTCGCAGGACACCTGGTAGCTGCCCGCTGGCAGGCTGCCGATGGCGAACGTCGTGCTGTCGCCGGGCTGAACGAGAGAGCTCCTCGCCTTGACGGCGCCGTTCGTGTCGGTCACGACCATGTCGTGCGCCGCACTCCCCTCATTGACCAGGAACAGCGTCGTACCCGACCTCACGTCGATCGCGCTCGGCGTGAACTTGAACTCCGCCATCGTCACCTTCGTCGAGCCGGCCGGCTGCCCGGTACCGGCGCCGCCACCGCCACCGCAGGCCGCCAGCGCCAGCACGAGCAGGCCGGTGACCACAGCCTTCATGACCCGCCGGGTGGCCGGCGGCCTGGGCTCGGAGGCCGTCGCGCGCCGGAGTGCCATGAACCGCCCCAACTCCATCCACGCCACTGCCAGTGCGACCGGCACGTTGAACAGCTCGATCGCGATCGGCGGGCCGAACGCGAGGCCGGCGTTGACGCGAGGCAGCGCGCCGCCCTGGAACAGGTAGATCGTCAGCGACAGCCCGCCCAGCACGAGCGCCGCGAGGGCGCCCGCCAGCGCCACGGCTGGCTCGTATCCGTGCAGCGCGCCCAGGCGGCCGCTGAACCGGCGCCGCGCCACCTCGGCGGCGGCAAGCACGAGCACCAGGCCGGCGACCAGCTCTGTGAAGCGGGCGAGCTGCGCCATGACCGTGACGTTCGGCAGCACGAGCCACTGGACGAGCGAGGCCAGCGGCCCGCCCACCAGGCTGGCGCCGCCGGACGCGAAGTCGCGGAAGTGCGCGACGTAGTGCGGGTCGGCAAGCTTGTTCAGGCCGGCCAGCACAAACTCGGCGCCCAGGATCGCCTGCACGAGAGCGCCCGCGGCGAGCGCGGATGAGCCGCTCCTCGGAACGTTTCGCCCCTCTAGCGTTGCCATTCTTGATGACCTCCTGAGTCATATGGTGGACCGGTTGGATATCGGGGAAGAAGCGTGCTAACCCTCACTTGCCTGTGAGTGAAATCCCCCTCTGGAGCGTGGTGCCCGTCCCGTTCACGGACTGCGGGGCGCCGCTGCCCAGGCAAGCGGGACATACGTCTCTTGACGGCGTCCTCGATGCCAGCGCAGACTCCGGCCTGGCTGCCGTGGGTCGCCTGTCCTCACCGCTCGAACGGATTCGCGCTCACTACCCGGTCGTGGTGGTCGGCTCGGGCTACGGAGGCGCCATAGCCGCCTCGCGCCTGGCGCGGGCCGGTCAGCCCGTCTGCCTCCTGGAGCGAGGTCGCGAGCTGCGGCCGGGCGACTTCCCGAATACAGCCAGCGAGGCGGCGGCGCAGTTCCAGGTCTCGGGACCGGACGGCCATGTCGGCTCGCCGCTCGGCCTCTACGACCTGCGCACGAACGAAGGCATGAGCGTCTTCGTCGGCTGCGGGCTGGGCGGCACCTCGCTGGTCAACGCTGGCGTCGCGCTCAGGGCCGAGCCCCGCGTGTTCGAGGACCCCCGCTGGCCCGCCTCCATCCGGTCCGGTCCGCACGCGCTCGACGGCTTCTACGAGCGGGCGCTCGAGATGCTGGAGCCGGCGCCCTACCCCGAGGACCGGCCGGCGCCGGCCAAGCTCGGCGCCCTCCAGGCGTCCGGCGCGCGGCTGGGGGGCCGCTTCTACCGGCCGCCTGTCAACGTCACCTTCGCGGATCGCATCAACCGGGCGGGCGTGGCGCAGCCGGCCTGCACGCTCTGCGGCGACTGCGTCAGCGGCTGCAACACCGGCGCCAAGAACACGCTCCTCATGAACTACCTGCCCGACGCCGCCGCCCACGGCGCGGAGATCTATACACAGGTGAGCGTTCGCTGGATCGAGCGCCGAGACGGCCGCTGGATCGTCCAGTACCAGGCCCTGGACACCGGGCGGGCGGCCTTCGATGCCGCGAACATGTTCGTCAGCGCCGACGTCGTCGTCCTGGCCGCGGGCACGCTGGGCTCCACCGAGATCCTGCTGCGCTCCCGCGAGCACGGCCTGTCCACGTCGGGCCAGCTCGGCCACCGATTCACCGGGAACGGCGACGTGCTCGCCTTTGGCTACAACGCCGCCCGCCAGATCGACGGAATCGGCTTCGGGCACCACGCCCCCGCAGGCCGCACGCCCGTCGGCCCCTGTATCACCGGCATCGTCGACCTGCGCGAGCAGCCGGAGCTCCACGACGGGATGGTGATCGAGGAAGGCTCCATCCCCGGCGCCCTCGCTCGGTTCCTGCCCGCGGCGTTCGCGACCATCGCGATCGGTGGGGTGAACACCGCGCGTGGCACGGCCGCGCACTGGCGGCAGCACGCGCGTGAGCTGGAGAGCCTGGTCCTCGGCAGCTACACCGGTGCCGTCCGGAACACTCAGACCTACCTGGTGATGACGCACGACCAGGACGCCGGCGTGCTTCGGCTCCAGGACGACCGGGTGGTCGTGGACTGGCAGCGCGTCGGCGACGAGCCCATCTTCCAGCTGGTGGACGAGCGGCTGCGCTCGGCCACGGCAGCAATCGAGGGGATCCACGTCCGGGACCCGCTGTGGTCGAGGCTGACCGGCAACAGCCTGATCACCGTCCACCCGATGGGGGGCTGCGTCATCGGCGACGACGCGGCCGAGGGGGTCGTCGACGCGAGGCAGCGGGTATATGCGGGGACTGAAGGCCGGGCGGTTCACGAGGGCCTGTACGTGGTGGACGGCTCGGTCGTCCCCTGTCCGCTGGGCGTCAACCCGCTGCTCACCATCTCCGCGCTGGCGGAGCGGGCGGTGGCGCTCCTGGCCCGCGACCGCGGCTGGACCGTCGGCTAACTCTCCGTCGACCGCCGCGGCGCCACGGGCGGCACCGCCGGCTGCGGTGGGCACCTGTCTGCGGCGCCGCTCCAGGTGGAGGACGGTTGCAGGCGCCTGACGTCAGTCCACAGGTTCTGCCGAACGGCGCCCGCCCCAGCGCGTCAGGCCGAGCCCGGCGTCGAGGCTCCACGCGCCCGGGCCCATGATCAGCAGCGCGGCCGCCATGCCGACCAGGATGAGGTTCAGCTCCCACCCATAGCCGACCTTCGTCTGGCTGAAGAAGCTGAACGCGGAAGTGACGGTGGCGAACGCGACGCCCATGTCGATGAGCAGGCCGATCGACACGACGAACGTCAGGAGCCCCAGGATGAGCAGCACGCCGCCGAAGAACTCAGTGATGCCGACCACGTAGGCGAACACGTCGGGCGACGTGATGCCGACGGAGCGGAAGAAGGTGGTCGTGCCGCTGATACCGCCTCCGCCGAACAGGCTGAACAGCTTCTGCCCGCCGTGGCCGATGAAGACGACACCCAGCACACCGCGCAGGACCAGGGCGGCGAGATCGACTGAGATCCAGCTGGCCTGGACGGCCCTCAATGGCCGCCCGAAAGACTTGAACATGGCTCCCCTCCCGTCAGATTGCCGCTGCTGCGGTTTTCCTGCGCGCAACGTTACACCCGGGCCGCGTCCGGGCGGAAGGCGCCACCTCAGCATGCATGTCCCGCCGGCGCGCATCGGGCTCCAGGCTCCGAAACCCTGGCTGTGAGCACTGCCCCGCACAGAGCGAGGGCCGGTCAGGACATCGCGCCAATGGAGGCGGGACGCGTCCTCGCCAGCAGCTGCAGGACGACCCAGAAGATCAGCAAGGCGTTTACCACGTGCAGGCCCGACACCGCTCTCAAAATCCCGGTGGCAGCCAGGTGGTAGGGCGCCAGCAGCAGGGACTGGACGATCACCAGCCCCAGGACGGAGGCGGTCAGCCACAGCGTGCGACCCGGCACCCGGCCCACGCGTCCGACCGGGACCAGGAGTAGCGAGAGAAGACCGATCGCGCCGGCCCCGGCGGCCGCGTGCCAGGCGAGGAACTGCGGGTCGAAGAAGATCCCGAGACCCGCGAGCAGGAACTGGGCCACCACCAGCAGGGCCAGCAGGCGGATCCCGATGACGTACACGCGTCTGGCAATGCCAGCCGCCCGGGAGGCGGCCGGCTGGTCCGGCGTGGCCGGCGCCGCTGCCTCCGTTCCCGCCGCCCCGGTCGACGGCTCCGCGACCCTCTGACTGGTCATCCAGCTACCTCCGATGTGTGCTGCCGTCACGCTAGAGTCATCGGCCCGGCTCGCAAAGCAGGCAGGCCATCGATGCGCTGCGGGTCAGCCCGCGCACAGACGCGGCGAAACATCCACAGGCAGCCGTGCATGCGTCACGATGCAGCCATGGTCGCGATCGCCTGGTGGGCGCTCCTGGCAGTGGGCGGTGCGGCCACCGCCACCTTCGTCGCTGGCGAGCTCGTCCCCGGGGCCCGCCCCTCGCTCGACGTCTACCTCTCCAACCTCCCGATAGCGCCCCTCTATCTGATCGCCGCCTTCCTCTTCTGGCGGCGGCCGGGGCATCGGGTGGCTCGCCGCATGCTCGCCCTGGCTGCGGGCGCCGCCCTCGCGCTGGCGGCGGGAGAGATCCTGAGCGTGGTCTGGCTCATCCGTGGCCCACAGCCGTGGGCATGGCTCCTCGCGGCCGCGAGCGAGGTGGCCGAGCTTGCCGGTCTGGCAGCAGGCGTCGCCCTGGCGGCGGTCTTCCCCGACGGCGCGTATCAGCGGCCATACGAGCGCTGGATCGTGCGGGCGCTGTCGCTCCAGGTCGCGGTCCTGCCGGCGCTCCTCCTGCTCAGCCAGCCCACGATCGCGTTCGACCCGTTCATGGTCTGGGCGCAACCGGTGATCGCGAGCCCGCTGCACACAGCCTCCCTGGCCTGGCTGCAGGGCCCGCTCGCCGCCTACTACGACTCCATCTTCGTCTGGGCGCCGGTCGCCGTGGTGCTGATGGGGCTGAGGTACCGCCGACTGCCTCCCGAGCTCCGGCTGCAGGTGAAATGGCCGATGGCCGCTGCCATCTGCTTCGCGGGGCTCTTCGTGCTTGGCGTGGTCATCCCGGACGGCGCCATGCCCTACTGGCTGAGCCAGCTCCTCTGGGACCTGACCCTGCCCCTGTTCCCGCTCGCCGTGGCGATCGCGCTGCTCAGGTACCGGCTGCTCGACATCGACCTGGTCATCCGAAGGTCGCTGGTCTACGGGGTCCTCTGGCTCGCCATCGCGATCGCGTATCTCGGCCTGGCGGCCGGTCTCGGGCTGGCGGCTGGCCAGCGCCTCCCGATCGAGCTCGCGATCCTCCTCACCATCGGGGCCACCGTGGCGTTCCAGCCCGCCCGCCGCCGGCTGGAGCGCGTCGCCGACCGCTGGGTCTTCGGCCAGCGCGTCTCCGGCTACCAGCTGCTGCGGCGGCTGGGCGCCGCGCTGGAGACGACCGTCGACCTGGGCGACCTCGGCACCCGGCTCGCGTCCACCATCCGCTCCGCGCTCGGGCTGCGCTGGGTGCGGGTCTCGACCCACCACATCGCTGGTGGGACGGTCACCCTGGACCCCATCGGCTGGGACGGGATCTCGCCGCACGAGGCGGCCATGGCCGAGGCGATCGTGCCGCTCGCGCACGGGAGCCAGCTGGTCGGCGTCATCGAGTGCGGCGCCCGGACCAGAGGCGAGCTGACGGACACCGACCAGGACCTCCTGGCCACGCTCGGCCGCCAGGCCGCGCTGGCGCTGCGCAACGCCCGCCTGGCGGCGGACCTCAGCGACCAGCTCGAGCTAATGCGGGTGCAGGCGCTCGAGCTGGCGGAGTCCCGGGCGCGCATCGTCCGCGCCGAGGACGCGGAGCGCAAGCGGATCGAGCGAGACCTGCACGACGGGGTGCAGCAGCAGATGGTCAACCTCGCGGCCGGGCTGCGTCGCGCCACCCGGACGAGCCCGTCCGACCTGCCGCGGCTCGTGGCCGAGTTCGCCGGCGAGGCCGAGGAGGCCGTCTTCGCCCTCCAGGACTTCAGCCGCGGCATCTACCCCAGCGTCCTGTCCGACGAGGGCCTGGCGGCCGCGCTCTGGAGCCACGCGCAGCGGCTCCCACTGAACGTGGGCCTGGACATCGGCCCGGACGTGGCCGGCCAGCGCTTCGGCCGCGAGCGCGAGGCGGCGCTGTACTTCGTGGCCCTCGAGGCCATCGTCAACGCCCAGAAGCACGCGTCGGCGCAGCGGATCCAGGTGACCCTGCGGCGGGCGGGCCCTGACCTCTGTCTCGAGGTGGTCGATGACGGCCGCGGCCTGACGACGAACGGCAGGACGCGGGGGGCCGGGCTCCAGAACATGAAGGACCGGGTGGCCGCGCTCGGCGGCAGGCTGGATATCTCGAGCCAGCCAGGCCGGGGGACGCGCGTCGTGGCCGCCATCCCCGACGCGCTCGCGGTCAGAGCCCGGGCGGCGACTCCCGAAGGTAGATCAGCACGGCCGCCACACGGCGATTGACGTCGGCCTCCTCGCTCAGGTCGAGCTTCTGGAACAGGACGTTGATCCGTCGCTCCACGGTCGCCGTGGAGACGGAGAGCGCGGCGGCGATGGCGGCATTGCTCCGGCCCTCGGCCATCAGACGAAGGACGTCGAGCTCGGCGGGCGTGAGCTCGGCGAGCGGCGAGCCCGGCTTCCTCGCGCGGTGGTCGACCAGCCTCTGGATGATGCGCGGATCCAGCACGGAGCCGCCGGCCGCCACCTCCTCCACCGCCCGCACCAGCTGATCGACGTCCCCCACCCGCACCTTGTGGAGGTAGCCGTAGCCGGCGACCCCATGGGCCAGGAGCCGCCAGACGTAGACCTCGTCGTCGTGCTGGGTCAGCATCACGACGCCGGTCCGCGGCAGCTCCCGCTTGATGACGTGGGCGGCGTCGATGCCCTCCGTCGAGTACGTCGGCGGCATCTTGATGTCCATGAGGACGGCGTCGGGCTCCAGCCGCCGGGCTTCCTGCAGCACGCTGTCGAAATCGGGGGCGACGCCGACCACCTCCACCCCTCCGTGGTCCTCCAGCAGGCGCCGGGTCCCCTCGCGGACCAGGTACTGGTCCTCGGCCAGCAGGACCCGCAGGCGGCGCTTCATCGGCCCGCTGAGCGTACGCCCGCCGGCCGGGCGGCGGCGCGCGGGCTTTCCTCGTCTTCGGCTCGGGTCAGCCATCGGAAGGTCGCGAGCCAGCATGGTTGGCCGCGCGGGGCCGGCGGCCCACGATCGACGCGTGATCGTGAGCGGTCAGGGCATCTGGAAGTCCTACCGGACGGGTGCCGGGGTGACCGCCCTCAAGGGTGTCGACGTCCACGTCGCGCGGGGCGAGATGGTAGCGGTGATGGGAGCCTCCGGGTCGGGCAAGACCACCCTGCTCAACTGCCTGTCGGGGCTCGAGCGCGTCGACGCCGGCCGGGTCCTGGTCGGCGGCGCCGACCTCGCGCGGCTCTCCGACGACGAGCGGACCGCCCATCGAGCCCGCCACATGGGCTTCGTGTTCCAGGCCTTCAACCTGCTGCCGGTTCTCACTGCGGTGGAGAACGTCGAGATACCCCTGCTCCTGCTCGGCCTCCGCCCCAGACCGGCGCGGGCTCAGGCCCTGGCGATGCTGGGCGCCGTCGGTCTCGAGCACCGCGCGCGACACCGGCCCGACCAGCTGTCGGGGGGCGAGCAGCAGCGCGTCGCGGTCGCGCGGGCGCTGGTTCACCGGCCGGCGGTGCTGTGGGCCGACGAGCCGACCGGGAACCTCGACTCGGAGGCGAGCGAGACCGTGCTCGGGCTGCTCCTGCTGGCGAACCGCGACGGCCAGACCATCGTCCTCGTGACCCACAACCCGGCGCTGGCCGAACGGGCGGCCCGGACCATCGAGATGCGCGACGGTCAGATCGTGCGGGCCGGCCGTGCGGCATCGGCTGGCGCCGGGTCAATGTGAGCACCGCCCTCGCCGTCGCTGGCGGGCTCTTCCTGCTCACCTACGCGCCGCTGGCGATGCTCGGTCTCCGCCGGCCTTTCCTCGGCCGGCTCGCGATCAGAGAGGCGCTTCGCCACCGCGGCCAGTCCGCGCTCCTGGTGAGCGGCCTCCTGGTCGGCTCGGCATCGATGACCGCCGCCCTCGTCGCCGCGGACTCGGTCCACGATTCGGCGCTGCTGGACGTAGAGCGCAGGTGGGGTCGCGTCGACGTGACGGTGACCGCTCCTGGCGGCGAATTCTTTCCTGCCGCCAGTGCGGTCCACCTGGCCGCCGACCGCCGGCTCGGGGGCTCCGTCGCCGCCGTCCAGCCCGGGATCGAGGTGATCGGCGGGACGGCTGACCTGGACCGCCGGCTGGGCAAGCCGGACGTTCTGCTGGTCGGGTTCGATCCGGCCTCGCAGGCAGACTTCGGCGCCTACCAGCTCGGCGACGGCCGCCGGACCACCGGGCAGGACCTCGGTTCCGACGGGGTGCTGGTGTCTGGCCGGCTCGCCGCCGACCTCCAGGCCCGCGTCGGCGACCGCCTTCGCGTCGCCCTGGAGCGGGACGCCTCCCCGGCCTCCGCGGAGTTCACGGTGAGGGGCATCGCCAGACCCGAGGGGCCCGGCGAGTACGGGCTCAGGCCGGCGGTCTTCCTGCCGCTGGCCGCCGCCGACCGACTGACCGGTAACGACCAGGTGAACGTGCTGCGCGTGGCGCTCTCCCGGCCGGCCGCCCCCACGGCCTCGCTGAGAGCCGCGGTCACCCGCCTGGACGTGAGGCCGAGGCTGCAGGTGAACGAGGTCAGAGTGGCCGAGACCAGGCAGGTGGAAGAGGGCACTCAGGCGGTCGTCGCACAGCTCGTAGGTGTGAGCGCGCTCGTGGTCGCCGCCGGCTCCGCCCTGATCGTGAACCTCCTTGTCACGCTGGCTGAGGAGCGCAGGTCCCGGCTGGGGACGCTCCGGGCCCTCGGCCTGACCCGGCGCGGCCTCGTCGTGCTGTCGGTGCTGGAGGGCGGCCTCTACAGCGTGATGGCCGCGGCCGCGGGCACTGCAGCCGGGGTCGCCGGTGGGTGGCTGCTCGCCGCTCGCATCGCCCAGTCCAGCGCCCTCGGCGATCCGAGCGTGGACCACTCGGCCGTGCTCGCCGTGCACCCCGGCACCCTGGCCGTCGGCTTCGTCGCCGGCGCGGTGATCACGCTTGTGACCATCGTCCTGACGGCCCTGCGGACCTCCCGACTCACGATCGCGGCTGCGATCCGCGATCTTCCGGACGCGCAATCCGAGCGCGGGCGGCCACGGACCTGGTGGGCCGGGCTGGCAGCGCTGGCCGTGGTCGGCGTCGGCGCTGTGGCGGCCGGCGAGCCGATCGCGCGCCTCGCCGGTGGGGCGGCGCTGATCGTGGCCGCGACCGGCGCCGCCCGCGGGCGGCTTTCCGACCGCGTCCGGGCCACTCTGGCGGGGGCACTGCTGGCCGCGTGGTCGGCGTCAATGGTGGCCAGCAGCGACCCGACGAGGGACCTGGTCACGGGCGTCGTTCTCCTCATCCTGGCCGTGCTCGTCTCGATCTTCGGGCTGTGCATCCTGGCGGCAGCCAACCTCGTCCTGGTCGAGACCGGCCTGGGCCTGCTGGGCGGTCTCTCGGCGCGCCTTCGCGCCGACCTGCGTCCTCCGCTCGCCTACCTGGCCCGGCGGCCGCTCCGCACGGGCCTGGCCACCGGGACGTTCGCGGTCGTGCTGGTTATCGTGACCATCACCGCCGTGTTCCAGGCCGGGTACCGCCCCGACTACCGGCGCGACAGCGCCGGCTACGACGTGCTGGTGACCTCGACCGGGACTTCGGCGCTCGTGCTCCCGGCCGAGATCCAGCGGCAGGTCGCGGCGGAGGCGGCACTGCCGACCAGGCTATACGTCGGCCCGTTCGCGACGACCTCCTACGGGCCGGTCGGCGAGGCGTCGTTCGTCCCTCTCTATCAGCTCTCCGACGAGGCCCTCGCGCGTCCACCTCTCCACCTGGCGGCCAGGGAGAAGCGCTATGCCAGCGACGCTGACGTGTGGCGGGCGCTCCAGGCGGACTCCCGCCTGGTCGTCACCTCCTACGGCAGCCCGGGCGACTCGATCACGCTGCGGGGTGCCGATGGGCCGGTCGGGTTCGAGGTGGCCGGCAGCCAGCTGGGCGGGGTCATGGACGGCGTGATTGGCTCTCAGCGGGCCCTGGCCCCCTTCGCGGCGGCATCGGTGGGCATGACGACGCTGCTCCGGGCGGCGCCGGGCGTGGCGCCAGAGCAGCTGAGCCTCCAGATCCGACACGCGCTGTTCGGTCAGGCGGTCGACGCCGTCACCATGAGCGAGCTGCTGGACGCCGGCTACCAGCAGAACCTGGCCTGGCTGGCCATCTACGACCTGCTGATGCGGATGGGCCTCGTCGTCGGCGTGGTCTCGCTCGGCATCCTCGGTGTGCGGGCCCTGCTGGAGCGGCGCAGAGCCCTCGGAGTGCTGCGGGCGATCGGGTACCGGAGCCGGGATGCCGTCGCAGGACTGGTTGCGGAGGCCATGGTCACCGCGACCATCGGCGTGGTGGTCGGTATGGGGGCGGGTCTCTGCCTGGGCTACGTCTTCGTGTCGGCGTTTGGCATGGGGGCGAGGTTCAGCGTCGACGCGACCAGTCTGGGCACGGCGCTCGGCCTCGTGTACGCGGCCGCGCTGCTCGTCACCGCCGTTCCGGCCTGGAGGATGGCCCGGCTCGACCCGGCGACATCCGTCCGCCAGGCGGGGTGAGGAGCGACCAGCAAGGGAAGGGAGGGACCGGCGCCATCTGCGCCCCGGTCCCTCCAGATGCCGTGCTCCCACGGCCAGCGGCTCAGCCGCAGGTCAGATTGAGCTTGTCGAAGGTGACCGTCACCACGCCGTTGGCGTTGAGGGCGAAGTGGCCGTTGTCGTGCGCGATCAGCAGGCTGCCGTCCGAGCCCGTCGCCATGACGTTCAGCGTGAACGTCTGGTTGGCGTTCTGCCGGTTCATGACGAAGTTGCCCCAGGCAGTCGCCCGGCCGGTGTAGACGACGCCGGTGCCCTCATCCGTCGCCTGCACCTTGCCGGTCTCGGTGAACGTCGCCCAGACCTCGTCGGAAGCCGGGAAGAAGGTGACGTGCTGGACCATGTTGCCGTCGAACATGACGTCGAGCACGTCCCCGTTGCAGGGGTTGACGTCCTGCTCGGTCCACTGACCGTGTGTGTTCTGGGTCGACGTCACGGTATGGCCTGACCCTGCGGCGCTGGCAGACGCGGGCGCCAGCGCGAGCAGGGCACCTCCGGCGACGACGCCCACCACCATGAGCACCTTACGCATGTTCTCCTCCTGACCCCCGTCGAGCGAGGGCCTGCAGACTGACTGGGACGGGTACGGTCGATGGTGGGGCCCGAGCCACGAGCGACCAACAAGGCTGACTCGCGACTTTCCGATGGCTGGCCTCAGCCCGCGGAGCGGAAAACCCGCGGCGGGCGCACTGTCAGCCCGCGGGTGAAGCTGTCAGCGCGCGGGTGAAGCGCTGACCGCGGGCCCGACCCGCCGAACCCGTGGTTGCGAGGCAGCCTGGTCCGGCTAAGCCGGGATCCCGGCTAAGAGTGGAAGCCTGGGCCAGGCGCGCTGAGGGCCTCGACCGTCAGGGGGTGTCCCGGCGGCGGGTGCCGTTCGGCTGCGCCGGGAGCCGGGCGGCGATGCCGTCCTGCCGGCGTACGCTGCCTTTGCCGCGGTGGTGGTGGTGGCGGTGGTGCGGCTATCGCACGCGGCCGACGCGGGCGCCCCACCTGACTGCTTGAGACGAAATCGTGCGGATGGCAAGCGACCCGTGATGACGCTCGCGCAGGCGAGGCCACGAGCAGGATTTGCCGGAGCTCTTCCGCTCTTCCGCCATGCGCGAAACGGCCCAGGTCAGGAGAATTTGATAGCGTCGGCCTGGCGGAAGGCTTCGGCAGCCTGCTGCATCATCTTGGCGATGCCGGTGAGGGATTGGTGAAGCCCCTGGCCATCCTTGTGCCACTGATTCCACATAGTCTCGAAGCTCGCCTGCGCATTGCCCGCCCAGTCGCTCCCCAGCGGCGAAACCTGGTTGGAGAGTGTCTGCAGAAGGCTGTCGATGTTCGAGGCTCCGTTGTTCAGCTGCGCAGCGACGCCGTCCAGCTGCTCGGGGGTGACGCGAATGTTCCCGCCTGCCATGATTTCGACCCTCCCTCGACTAGCACTGCCTAGTACCCCTCCAGGATAGCAGGTGCGGGTGAGAGCATGCCCCGGCTGCAGGTCCAGGCGAGTTGACGCAGCGAGCCTGCCACACCCGCCGTGTATGATCTTACCAGTCTGCGGTCAGCCTGGGTGTGCGTGGAGAGGAGGAGGGATGACGCGGCTGCAGGTGACGCCAGAGGATCTCATCACTCTTGCTGGACGATTGTCCACTATCCACGACAACATGAAGGGCTCGGTGGGCGGTGTAGATGGGGGCGCGGCGCACCAGAGCGTCGTGGACGCGGTGAGCCACTTCGGCGGCAAGTGGGACTACAGCATGGGGAAGATCTCGGACGCCGCCGGCGCCGCGGCCGGCAACCTCAAGAGTGCGGCCCAGGGCTACGAGAACGCGGACAACAGCCTCTCGCCGCAAGATGGCGGCCAGGCGGCAAATGGCTGAGTCCCTGGGCATCAACCCCGCGGCGCCCGCGCCACCGGTGGGGTTCCGGATCTGGTTTCCAAAGGACTGGCACCTGGTTGACCTCAACCCCAGGACCGCCAACCGCTCCATCGACCGCTTCCTCGACTGGTGCGAACGCCAGGCGCCGGACGCCGCGCGGTACCGCATGGAGACGCGGAGGGCGCTGCGGCAGGTGGTGCGTCAGAACCAGGCTCGTGGCATCTTCATGCTCGGCTTCCTGGCGGCCACCAGGGGCAGCCCGGACCTGCCGGTCGGCGCCAGCCTGACGCTGGCCTGGCAGAAGCTGCCGCAGGGGCAGCTGCCGCCGGCCGGCATGATCGCACGGGGCATGGCGCAGGGGCTGGCGGCGGGACGCTACGAGGACGGGGAGACGCCACGGGATCGCTTCGTGTCGGTGCTGGAGCTCCGGGCGGGGCCGGCCGCCCACCTCCGGACCACGCAGACCGTGCCGGTGCCCTGGCTCCAGGGCAGGCGGCCCGTCAGGATCAGCCAGTTCATGATCCCGGTGCCGGACCAGCCCTGGTTCGGGGTGATCACGGCGACCAGTCCCAACCTCGACCTCACCGAACTGGTGGAGGCGATCGCCGAGGCGGTGGCCCAGAGCCTCGAGTTCCACTCGGGACCGGAGATGGAGGTGCTGATCCGCGAGATGGAGTCGGCTGCCAACTGAGCCACGAGATGCTGACCGACCAGGAGATCGAGGCAATATTCGGGTTCAACCCCGCGCCGGGCAGCCCCAGCGTCATGTGGGACCTCCAGCACAGGGTGGCCGACCGGGCGTCGACGCTGACGGCAGCATCCGACGGCCTCAACGGAGTCGCCGTGGACACCTGGATCGGCCATGGCGCCGACTCCTTCGAGGGCACCCTGGGCAACCTGCGCCGGGACGTGCACACGGCCGCGGAGGCGCACGGCGACTACGCCAGCGCGGTCTACGCGTACGTCAGCGAGCAGGAGAGCGCCAGGACCCAGACGCAGAGCCTGGCCCAGCAGGCACTCCAGGCCCACCAGACGCTCCAGGCCGCCCTCAACCAGGTGACCCGGTACTCGACCGTCCCCAGCAACGAGACCGACGCGGCCAGGACCGACCGCGAACAGAACCTGCGACAGGCCCACGGCCAGGCGTCCACGGCGCAGGGCGACTTCGACGCCATCGTGCGGCGAGCGCGGTCGCTGCAGGGGTACATGGACGGGGTCGCCGCCCAGGCCGCACGGCGGATCAACGCCGCGGCAGAGCTGGCGCCATACGAGCAGCCGGGCTGGCTGCAGCAGGCCTGGAGCGACGTCACCAACGCGGCGGGCGCGGTCTGGACCTTCGTCAGCAGCCCGGAGTTCCTGCACGATCTCTCCACGGTGCTCAACATCGTGAGCGCCGTCTGCGCCTTCATCCCGGGCCTCCAGGGGGTCGCCATCGCTGCCGCGCTGATCGCGGTCGGCGTCGACGTGCTGGCCAAGCTCGCCGCCGGTGAGCCCATCAACCTCCTCGATGTGGCACTCGACGTCGGCCTGGCGGTGATGCCCATGGGGAGAGTGGCGAGGCTGTTCAGGGGCATCCCGCCCGAGTTCAGGGGCGCGGTCATCGGCGCCGCGCTGGGCGGCGCGACGAGCGCCGCTCGCGACGTGATCGACGGCCGTGGGCTGAGCGCGACCGATGTGCTCGAGGGTGCCGCGCTCGGAGCAGGGACTGCCCTCATCGGAGAGAAGCTGTCCTCGCAGATCCAGGGCGCCGGCCAGCGCGCCCTCGCAGAGGCAGACGCCGCTCAGTCCATCGGCCGCAACCGTCGGCCCGCCATGGCTTCGGGCATGACGACACCCGATGGGCAGACGTTTGGCGGCACCAGCGTTCGGGGAGGCGGATCGACGCAGCTCCATCCCGACCTCCAGGCCGCCCTCGAGTCGGTGCCAGCGAACCAGCGAGAGCCGTGGCACGCCCAGTGCGCTGAGATCCAGACGATCAACAGCGCCCTGAACAGCGGGATGACGCCGCAGGATCTCAATGGATCGGTCATCTCGGCCGTGCAGGTGCGCAACACCGGCGATCCTGCCCACGGCATTCCCCGTGACCCGTGTCGATCGTGTCAGCCCGTCCTAGACTTCTTCGGCATCAGAGCCTGGCCGCCGACGTAGAGCAGAGGTTTCAGTTGGATTCCACAGCGCGCTTCTCCAGAGACGTCCACGACTTCCTCACCAGGTCCGGCTGGTTCCCGGGCAGGCGAGTGGATCCGGCCAGGTGGAGCCTGGTGCTCGACCATCCGGAGCGGCCGGATGGCTTCCAGCTCTCTGACCCGGCCCGGGCCGCCCTGGAGGAGTTCGGTGGGCTGCAGTTCAGGCCCGGCCGGACCGGTGTCGACCACTCGCCTGCCAGCGTCGACTTCGACCCGCTGACGGCCAGAGGCGAGGAGGACCGATTCGACGCCTGGTCGAAGGCGATCGAGTCGCGCCTCTACCCGCTCGCGGGCGACCTGTACGGCATGTACTGGGTCGCAATGGACGTGGGTGGGCGCGTCTTTCTGGTGGGACCATCGCTGCGGTATGTCGGCAAGGACATCACGGAGGGCATCGAGAACCTCGTGCTGGGTCGCAATCCCCCCGACTTCTTCGAACTCGAGGTCGAGGACGACGAGGAAGGCTGACCTCGGCTGCGCAGCCCTCTCTCGCCACCTGACCTGGTCTGAGAACAGACCGTAGTGGCGCGGGAACCAGTCGGACCCGACACCGACACGGCTGACGGTCGAGCGGTCTGGCTGCTGGTGGAGCAGCGCGGCGCGCCGCCAGCGGAGGTCTCGGTACGGTTCACGCCCGACCAGCGCGTCGCCGACCTGGCCGGCGCCCTCGCCCGCAACGTCGGCGAGGGCGCCGGGGACCGACTCGCGCTGCCCGATGGTCAGCTCCTCGAGGCCACGGCGCTGATCGTCGATGCCCCCATCCGGGAGGGCGACCTGCTGCGCCTGGTCGACGAGCGGTACCGGCCCGAGGTGCAGCCGGTCGCGGCGCTCGAGCTGCGAGTGGTCGCCGGTCCCAGCGCCGGCCTGCGCTTCCGGCTGCCCGACGGCGTGCAGACGCTGGGGCGAGGCCAGTGCGACCTGCAGATCGCCAACGACCCGGCGGTCTCACGGCTCCACGCCGAGGTCAGCGTGCGTGAGGGCGAGGCCTTCTTCGACCGCATCCAGGGCCGCAACGGCATTCGGCGTGATGGGGAGCTGATCACCGCGCCGTACCACATCCGGCCAGGCGAGGTGCTCGAGGCCGGGCGGTCGCTCCTCAGCGTCACCGCGGCGTCTCCGGCTCACCGGGTCCCGGGCCGCGGCGGTTCGCTGCCGTTCAGGAACCACCCCCGCCCCGGGCCGATCGGGGGGACCGCCCCCGATCCCTGCGACCTCGAGGACCGGTGCCGGCTCTGCCTGCCCACCCTCTGGGAGCGGCGGCCTCAGGACCCGGACTTCCTGCGCCTACGGCTGGGCTGGGCCAACTGGCCAGACCGGGACGGCGACAAGGTGCGGCATGCCGCGCCGGTCACCATAGACCTGGCCGCGCACGCGGTGCTCGGCGTCACCGGCGACGAGGCCGGGCGCCTGGGGCTGACCCGGTGGCTGGCCGTCCAGGCCGCGGCGCTGCACCGGCCGAGCGACCTCCGGATCGCTGCGCTCCTCTCTGGCCGCAAGCTGGAGGACTGGGGCTGGCTCAAGTGGGTGCCGCATACGGCCTCGTCGCCGGGAGTGCGGCAGCGGGCCATCGCGGTCCGCGGCGACCCCGGGGCCCCGGACACGGACGTGTGGTCCGAGATCGCAGACGCTGCGGCCGGGCGGGCGCACGTCCTCGTCATCGCGGAAGACGGCGGTGCGGAGGCCGAGGTCATCCTCGCGGAGGCGCGCGAACGGGGTGCCGGTGGCCGGCTCCACGTCCTCTGGCTCGGCGACCGCGCCCCGGAGGACGCCTCCGCCACCGTCTGGATCCAGCCGGCCGCGACCGGTCGAGCCCACCTCCGCGTGCCGGGCAGGGGCGTCGACCTGGAGGACGCGGTGCCCGACGCGATCGACGTCGCCATGGCCGCAAGGATGGCGCGCGACCTGGCCGGGATCGAGGAGGCTCCGGCCCCGCCCAGGCTCCCGGTCCCGGTCGCCAGGGCCTCCATCGCGGTGGAGCCCCTGGGCGTCGGCGGCGTGGCGCCGGGCGACGGCGTCGCCGCTGAGGCCGAGGCCGCCGCCCGACCGACCGGGGGCGCCCGGCGCACCTCGCGAGAGCTGAGGATCACGGTCGAGCTCGACGGGCGGCCCTGCGACGTCGTCGTCGACGTGGATTCCGACAAGACCATCGGCGACCTGGCTGCCGCGCTGGCCGCTCACGGCGGGCTGGATGGCGGCGCCAGGCCGGAGCGGCTGGCGCTCCGGCACCGCCGGAGCGGCCGCGTCCTGGCCCCGAACCAGCTCGTCCACGCATCCGGGCTCCGGACCGGCGACGTCCTCGCGCTCGAGCCGGCCGGCAACGACGTCGCGATGTCCCGTCCCCATCCCCGCCACGTGGCGGACGGCGTCGACGAGTCCGGACAGGTGCCGTTCAACCGGCCGCCCAGGATCGCGCGCCGCACCATGGCATCCGACCTCCGGCTGGACCCGCCGCCCCAGCCGGGGCCCACGATGGGGCAGGCGCTGCGGCCGCTGCTGCCGGTCGGCGTCGGCCTGGTCCTCGGCCTCGGCATGGGTCTCGCCACGTTCGTCATCACGAAGGGCCAGCAGCTGACGCTGCTCCTCTTCCTCCTGCTGGGACCGCTGATGGGCATCGTGTCCGCGGCCTTCCCACTGGCCGATGTCTTCAGCCGCCGGCGGGCCTACCGGGAGGAGTCGGCGGAGTTCCGCAACCGGGTGGCCGAGCTGCGGACGAACCTCTCCTCCCTGGTCGCGGAGGAGGCGCGCGGGCTGCACGAGGCGGCGCCGGCACCCGACGCGCTGAGCGCCTGGGCAGCGGCGCTCGACCGCCGCCTGTGGGAGCGGGACCCGGAGGGGCCGGACTGGCTCGTGCTCCGCGTCGGCGTGACCGACGAGCCGTCGCGCCTCTCGGTGGAGCTGGCAGAGGGCGGCGACCCGGAGCTGCGGTCCGAGGTGGACGAGGTCGTCGCTGAGCGCGCCCGCCTGCAGGGGGTGCCGCTGCTGCTCGGCCTGGCCCAGGTGGGCACGGCCGGCCTGTGCGGCACGCCGGGGAGCGTCGAGTCGCTCGCCCGCTGGTTGATGCTCCAGGTGGCGACGCTGCACAGCCCCAGGGACGTGGTGGTCGCGGCGGCGGTGCCGGCTCGCGAGCGCGATCGCTGGGAGTGGCTCGGGTGGCTGCCCCACGTCCACTCGGACACTGCGCCGGTGTCGGGCCAGCTCGTCGTATCGGACGCCGAGCCGGCCGCCGCCTCGGGCCTGCTGAAGCGCCTCCTCACCCTGCTGGACGAGCGGCGGAACGCCGGCGCGTCCCCGCAGCAGACCACGTCGGTCGTCCTGCTCGTGCACGAGGAGGTGCGGCTGCCTCCCGGCGAGGTCTCGCACCTGCTCGCCGCCGGCCCGGCCCAGCGGATCCACACCATCTGGATGGGCAGCCAGCGTGACCGCCTGCCCCGGGAGTGCGGGGCCCTGCTGGAGGTCGACGCCGTCGGGGGCCTGACGCTGACCGTTCCGGCCCGCGGCGAGTCCATCTCGGGCTCGAACTCGGACGACGTGTCGCTGGAGGCCGCAGCCGAGGCGTCGCGAGCCCTGGCTCCGCTCCGTGACCCGACCGTGCGGGGTGCCCAGGTGGGCGTCCCCAGGACCGTCGGCCTGGCCGAGCTGCTCGACCTGCAGGAGGATCCGCAGCGCGGCATCCAGGCCAGGTGGGAGCGCGACCTGGCGCAGCACGGCGAGGGACGGGACCTGAGCGCACCCATCGGGATCGCCGCCGGCCACCGGCAGTTCAGCATCAGCGTGCGGCGGGACGGTCCGCACGGCCTGGTCGGCGGCATGACCGGGTCGGGCAAGAGCGAGCTGCTGCAGACGGTGGTCGCGGCACTGGCGGCCAGGCACTCACCCCAGGCCCTCAACTTCCTGCTGGTCGACTACAAGGGCGGCGCCGCCTTCAGGGACTGTGTGGACCTCCCCCACACCGTCGGCTTCGTGACCGACCTCGACGGCCGCCTGGTCAATCGCGCCCTCACCTCCATGCGGGCGGAGCTGGCCCGGCGCGAGCGGCTCCAGGGCGACGCCGGGGTCAAGGACCTGGAGGAGTTCGAGCGCATCCTGCCGGACAAGGCGCCGCCCAGCCTGCTGATCATCGTGGACGAGTTCGCGGCCCTGGCCACGGAGCTGCCCGAGTTCGTGGACGGGATGGTCGACATCGCCCAGCGCGGCCGCAGCCTCGGCATCCACCTGGTTCTGGCCACGCAGCGCCCGGCCGGCGTCATCGGGCCGAAGATCCGCGCCAACACGCCGCTGCGCCTGTCGCTGCGATTCAAGGATGAGTCGGACAGCGAGGACATCCTCAAGACCAGGGACGCGGCCCGGCCGGGCCTGCCGCCGGGACGCGTCTTCACCGTCACCAGCTCCGGCGAGCTCATCGAGTTCCAGGCGGGCTACGGCGGCGCGCACGGCCTGGCCAGCCCCGGGCCCGCGCCCATTCGCGTCCGGGACCTCGAGTTCGGCGGTGTGGCCGCCGCCGCGCCCGGCGCGAGGACGGCCTCGGCCGAGGTCGAGAGCGATCTCCGGCGCCTGGTCGCGGTCATGAACGAGGTCAACCGCCGCCTCGACCTCGCTCCGCCCCACCGGCCCTGGCTGCCCGCCCTGCCGCCGCTCCTGTCGCTGAGCACCCTGCCCGCCGTCCAGGGCTGGCGGGGGCCCACTGCGATGATCGGCCTCCTGGACGAGCCGGTGACGCAGAGCCAGACCCCGCTCAGCTTTCCCCTGCAGGAGGAGGGGACGCTCCTGGTCTACGGCAGCAGTGGCTCCGGCAAGACCACGCTGCTGCGCACGATCGCGGTCTCCGCCGCGGAGGCCGCGCACCCGGCCGCGCTCAACCTGTACGCCCTCGACTTCGCCACGCGCCTGCTCGCCTCGCTGGACGCGCTGCCCCACTGCGGCGGCGTGATCATGGGAGACGAGGTGGCGAGGGCCGCCAAGCTGATGACATGGCTGCAGAAGGAGGCCGAGCGGCGCCGGGCCCTGCTCGGCGCGGCCGCGGCGCCGACGCTGAGCGACTACCTCGCCGCGGAGCCGGCGATGCGCCTGCCCTACATCCTGGTGCTGGTCGACGGCTACTCCGGATTCGTCTCCGCCCTCGAGAACGTGGACATGGGGGCTCCGGTCGACGCCTTCAAGGCACTGCTGACCACGGGCCGCCCGCTCGGGATGGCGTTCGTGGTCACCGCAGACCGCGCCGAGAAGGGCGTCGCCAACCTGAGGGTCTACCGGCGCCTGATCCTGAACGCCAGCCAGGACGACTACGCCACCTTCTCGCTGCCCCGCGGCCTGTACGAGCACGGCGAGCTGGAGCCAGGCCGCGGCTACACGTTCACCTCCAACCCCAAGCGCGCGCTGGAGGTCCAGTGCGCCCTGGTTGGGGCAGACCCGGCGGGTCAGGCGCAGGCGGCCGCCGTGGCGGCGATCGGCTCCCGGCTGACCGAGCAGCACGGACGCGTGCCCGTTCCCAGGATCGAGACGCTGCCCACCGACCTCAGCCCCGACGCCCTGCCCGCCCCCGCCAGCTCGCTGGAGGCCGTGATCGGGCTGCGCGAGAACGACGACGACACTCTGGGCCCGGCCCGAGTCGACCTCGGGGAGACCGGCCACTTCGTCATCAGCGGGCCGGCGGGCAGCGGCCGGACGAACGCGCTGGGGGCGTTCGCCTGCTCGCTGAACGCGGCCGACGACCCCCCGGCCACGCACCTGCTGACCTTCAGACGCCAGCACGCCCTCACCGACCAGGGCCTGTGGACCTCGGTGGCGCTGGGCGAGGAGGCCTGCCGGGAGCTGCTCGCCCGGCTGGCGGCCGCCGCCCGGGAGGCGCCGTCCGGGGCGGAGCCCGCGGTGCTGTTCCTGGACGACGGCGAGGAGCTGGTCGCCGGCATGGGGCTGCCGGACCTGGACTGGCTCGTGCAGGAGGGTGCCGAGCGGGGATTCCGGGCGGTGATCGCGGTCGATGCCCAGAAGGAGCTGAGCAGCAGGGGATGGATGACGCAGGTCGCCAGGGCGCGGCACGGTCTCGTGCTCGAACCTGGGTTCGGCGTGGACGGCTCCATCGCCGGGCAGCCGTCCGTCAAGCTGCCGCAGTCCAGGACGCCGCTTCCCCGCGGCCGCGGCTACCTGGTCCGGGACGGCCGGTACGAGGTGATCCAGGTGGCCCGGCTGCGCCTGGCCTGACGCGCGCGGCCGGCGGCGCTCGCAGGCGGCGTGAG
>DATFRD010000132.1:0-5828 GCA_035263645.1 Candidatus Dormiibacterota bacterium
GGCCGGTCCCCTCGCCGTCGCCCTTGAGCAGTCGCAGCCCCGCCTCCTCGCCCTCCGGGAGGCCCCACATCCGGTGCCACTGCCCCGAGCGCCAGGAGACCTCCAGGAGCGTCTGCATGCCGAGCGCACGCCGGTAGAGCTCGGTCGTTCGGTCCAGGTCCGGCGTGCGCAGCCCGACCGAGAACACGGGCCCGACGTCATCGCCGGCGTCGGCGAAGCGGCGGCCCCGCGGCTGGGTCACGGCCATCGTGCAGCCCATGAGGACGCCGCCGGGCCCCCAGGCGACGAGCGCCCGGTGGATGTTGCTCCCCTGCTCCGTCAGGTCGAACGTCATCGGCGGCGTGCGCAGCACGAAGTCCGTCGAGTCCGCGATGCGGCGCGCCAGCCCGTCCACGTCGCGCACCACCACTTCGAGCGAGACCCAGCCTTCGCGCAGCTCGTCCGCGCGCGGGCCCTCCGGGCCTTCGAGGAACCGGACCATCCCCCGCTCGGCGCCCGGCGCGGCCACGGTCACGAAGCCGGCGCCGTCGAGGTGGCCGGCCGCCCGCCGGCGCCAGCCCAGCAACTGTACGAGGGAACGGGCGGCCTGCTCGGGGTTGTCCACCAGGACGGTCGCCCCGAGCAGCGCGCCGACGACCGGACGCGGATCACCCGGCGGCATAAGATTGCCGCGCATTGTCTGACATTTCCTCGACAGCGACCCGGCGGCACATCGCCGAGCTGATCAGCGGCGTCTACCGGGCGTTTGCCGACGGCCAGGTGCCCCGGATCGAGGAGGCGCTGGCACCCGAGTGCACGGTATGGGACGTGTTCACTCCCGAGCTCATCCGCGGGCGCGATGAGCGGGCGCGCTTCCACGCTGCGGACCAGGCGCAGATGCGGGCGCGCGGGCCGCTGCGCTGGAGCCTTGGCGAGCCTCTCATCGACGTCTGGGGCGACACCGCCGTGGCCCGCTACCTGCTGGAGTTCGAATACCTGCCCCCGCGTCCGGTCGCCGGCCGGGTCCGGATCACGGACGTCCTCCGGCAGCAGGACGGCGGGTGGCGGATCGTCCACCACCACGAGGGGCTGGTCCCGACCGGTCCGCCGTGAGGGTCAGCGTCGTGCTGGCCGTCGCCGGGCTGCCGCTGCGCGACTCGATCGACCTGGCCCAGCAGGCCGAGGCCGCCGGCTGCGACACCATCGCCGCCGGCGAAGCGGGCTACGACAGCTTCGCCGTGAGCGCCCTTCTCGCCCAGGCCACGACGCGGGCGCGCGTCATGACGACCGTGACGACCTGGGCGCGGCCGCCCGTGCTCACCGCCACCGGTGCGCTGACGGTGGCCGAGCTGGCGCCGGGCCGCTTCGCGCTCGGGCTGGGGACCATGCCCGAGGCGTGGAACCGGGACCACTACGGCATCGAGCCCTCGCGCCCCGCAGCCAGGATGAGGGAGTACGTCCGGTGCGTGCGCGGCGCGTACGCGGCGACACCCGCCGCCCCGTTCTCCCTCGACGGGCGCTTCTTCAGCGTCAGGGGGTTCGCTCGGCAGTGGCCGCGCCCGCCCGGGGGCGCGCTCTCGATCCACCTCGCCGCCACGCGGCCGCTCATGGCGCGCCTGGCCGGCGAGGTCGCGGACGGCGTCCTCTTCAACGTCATCCACACCCGGCGCTGGCTGCGGGACGTGCTGGGGCCCGCGGTCGCCGAGGGCGAGCGGTCGCGGGGTGCCCGGGTCGAGCGGGGCGTGATGGTGCGCGTGGTGCCGCACGCCGAGGGCGACCGCGGGCGGGCGCTCGAGCAGGCGCGGCTGGCGGTCGCGCCGTACGCCGACGTGCCCTACCTTGCCGACGTGCTCGCCCACCAGGGCTGGCAGCCCGCGGCGGCGACCTCGACGGCGCTCGAGGAGCTGGCGGTGGTGGGGACGGTCGAGGAGCTCGTGCCGCGGCTGCTGGAGTACCGAGACCTGGTCGACTGGCTGCTCCTCGCGCCCCCGCGCCTGCTTCCGCCGGCGGAGATGCATGCCTGGTACGACACGGTGCTGGGGAGCGTCGTCCCGGCCGTCAGCTCGGGGCCTGCTGGAGCTCCTCCCTGATCTGGCGCTTCAGGATCTTGCCCGCGGCGTTGCGCGGCAGCGACGTGACATAGCGCACCTCCTTCGGCAGCTTGAAGCCGGCCAGCGAGCCGCGGGCGAACCCGATCAGCTCCTCCGCCGGGGGCGCCTGGCCGCGCGCCACGACCACCGCCACCACGCGCTCGCCCCAGGCCTCGTCGGGCAGGCCGACGACCGCCACGTCGGCCACGCCGGCGTGTCGGTGCAGCACCTCCTCGACCTCGCGCGGGTACACGTTGACGCCGCCGGTGATGATCATGTCGCGCACCCGGTCGACGATGTAGACGTAGCGGTCCTCGTCGAGCACCGCGATGTCGCCCGCGCTCACGAACCCGTCGTCGGTGGTCGCCTGGGCGGTGGCCTCGGGGTCGTCGAGATAGCCGCGGAAGACCATCGGGGAGCGGCTCCACAGCTCGCCCGGCTCGCCGGGCCGGACCGGGATGCCGTCCCCGTCGATCACGCGGACCTCTGTCATGAACCACGGTGGCCCCACGCACCGCTCCTTCCGAAGCTGGTCGGGCGGCCGGAGATTCGTCACGATCGACGCCTCGGTCGAGCCGTAGAGCTCGTGCAGCCCGACCGTCGGGAAGCTCTCGATCGTCCAGACCTTGGCCTGCTGCGGCAGCGGGGCCGCGTTGACGTAGATGGTGGACAGCGAGGAGGTGTCACGCCGCGCGACGGCGCCCTCGGGCAGCGCGCGCAGCATCTGGATGTGCGCGGGCACGAGGAACATCGAGCTGGGACGGTGCCGCTCGACCATGGCCAGGAGCAGCTCCGGATCGAAGGCGCGCATCATCGCGACGGTCCCGCCGGCGACGCAGGCGGCGTACGCGAACGCGAAGCCGGCGCCGTGGTACATCGGGGCGACCGCGAGCGTCATCCGCCCCGGCCCCAGGCCCCATTCGAGCGCGGTCAGGTAGAAGGTGATCGTGCGCGAGCGGTGGCTGATGACCACACCCTTCGGCCGGCCGGTCGTCCCCGCCGTGTAGCAGATCGTGAAGGGATCGGTCTCCGGCACCGGCACCTCGGGGTCGGCGGCTCGCGCACCGGCGAGCACCGCCTCGTAGTCGCCCCCGACGCCGACGACCTCGCGGACGCCGGCACCCGCGATGCCGGGCTCGACCACCTCGCGCAGCGACTCGTCGAGCACGACCGCTCGCGAGCCCGAGTGCCCGAGGATGAACGCCATCTCCGGCGCCGTCAGGCGCGGGTTGATCGGGACCGACACCAGGCCTGCCATGGCGAGCCCGCAGGCGATCTCCGGGAACTCGAGCCGGTTGCCGAGGACCACGGCGACCCGGTCGCCCGTCACGAGGCCGCGACCGAGCATCGCCTGCGCCAGCCGGGAGGAGCGCTCGTGGAGCGCGGCGTACGTGAGCGAGCGGTCGCCGTCGATCACTGCGATCGCCCGCGGCGTCGCCACCGCGAACTCGCGGATGCCGTTCGCGATGTTCAGCTCGGCCCCGTTGGCGCGCGTCGGCATCTCAGCCCAACCTCGTGAACGTGTCGAGCAGCGCCCGCTGACCGCGCCGGCTGACGTCGGCCGGGACCAGGTGGGTGAGCGGGCTCAGCTTGACCACGTCGGCGAGCCCCTCGTACTCGGCCAGCCGCCCCCGCACGTCGTCGGGCGTCCCTGACAGCGTGAGCGCGTCCACCATGGCGTCGGGCACGGCATCCGCCATCCCCGCCTCGTCCCCGGCCCGGAAGCGCTCCTGGACGAGCCGCGCTTCCTCGCCGAAGCCGTGGAAGTCGAAGAACTCCTGGTAGGAGCGGACGGTCGCGTAGAAGGCGACGAGCCGGGCCGCCCAGCGCCGGGCTGCCCGTCCGTCCGCGTCGACCATGCAGACCGCCGACGCCACGATTTCGAGGTCGGCGCGGGACCGCCCCGCCTCGGCCAGGCCCGCCCGAAGCCGGGGCAGCGCCTTCTCGCGCAGGTACCGGGGCGAGTCGAGCTCGTGCGCGATCCAGCCGTCGGCAATCCGCCCGGCGGTGCGCAGCATCAGCGGCCCGACCGCCGCCAGGTAGACCGGGATCGCGGTCCGCACCGGCGGGAACGGGCGGGCGTAGCCCCGCACGCGGACGGGCTCGAACTCGCCGTCCAGGTCCAGCGGCTCGCCGGTGTGACTCCCCGCCACGAACCTCCGGATGACGGCGACCGTCTCCGCCAGGTGCGCCGCCGGCCGGCCGTACGTCGCGTGGTGCCAGTCCTCGTTGAGCCGGCGGACGCCGGGGCCGAGGCCGAGGAGGAAGCGGCCCCGCGCCAGGTCGTCGAGGTCGAGGGCGGTCAGCGCAGTGATCATCGGGCTGCGCACGAAGGCGAGCGCGATGCCGGTGCCGACGCGGACCCGCGAGGTGGCGCAGGCGATGGCGGCGGCTGTCACGAACGCCGTGCGGTGGAGCTCGGTCGTCCAGACGCTGTCGAAGCCCGCCGCCTCCGCGGCGCACGCCGCCGCGACCAGCTCGTCCATGGTCTCGCCCCAGGGCGACAGCGCCAGCCTCACGCCTGCGGCCACTCGCTCCTCGCCTCCGGGAAGAGGCCCTTGTCCTGCGGCGCGTCGCGCCTGTAGACCATGAACGAGCGCCGGAACGTGATGACCACGTATCCGTCCTGGTTCAGGCCGCGCGTCTGGACGCCGACGATGCCCGCGTACGGGCGGGACGCCGATTCCCGCTTGTCGAGGACACGGCTCTCCGCGTACAGCGTGTCGCCCACGAAGACCGGGTGGGGGAGGACGATGTCCGTCCAGCCCAGGTTCGCGATCGCGTTCTGCGAGGTGTCGCCGACCGAGATGCCGAGCACCATCGCCACGGTCAGCCCGGAGTTGACCAGGAGCCGGCCGAAGGTCGACCGCCCCGCGTAGTGCGCGTTGAAGTGCATCTGGTTGGTGTTCATCGTCAGGAGCGTGAACCACGTGTTGTCGGCCTCGGAGATGGTCCGGCCCAGGGGGTGGCGGTAGACGTCGCCGACCTCGAAGTCCTCGTAGTAGCGTCCGTGCCAGCCGTCCTTCGTCGCCATCGTCGCCCGTCGAACGGTAAACATCAGACATTTCGGCGTCAACCGGCTACCCTCCCGGTCGTGGACCTCCAGTGGCGCGAGGTGACGATCCCCGACAGCGCTCCCCCGGTGGCGGTCGCGAGGCTGCGCGACGAGGCGGACGGGGCCTACTGGGCGCTCGTCCGCTTCCCACCGGGCTGGTCGCGCCCGTCCACGGGCCACTACCCGGTCGACGAGGAGTTCTGGCTGCTCGAGGGCGACCTCGAGATGAGCGGCGCCACGTATGGGCCGGGCAGTGGCGCGAGGGTGGCCGCGGGCGCGCCGCGCAGCGAGTCGCGCTCGACCGGCGGCGCGCTCGCCCTCGCCCGGTTCGCCGGCCCTCCGCGATGGGTGCGCGACGCAACATCTCCAGTCCCTCCCCCCTGGCGGGGGAGGTGGCCCGCCAGGGCCTGAGGGGGTCCGCGACGGCTGACGCTGGGCGACATCGTCCAGTCCCTCCCCCCGTACCGGAAATAGCTTCGACCGAGTTCGGCCGGAGGTCCGGCCAACTCGGCCGAAGGTCCATTTCCGTCTTCCATGGGTGGCCGCCAGAGGCGGCCATGGGCACTCGCGGGGGAGGTGGCCCGCCAGGGCTGGAGGGGGGTCCGCGACGGCCGATCTAAATCCCCCCACCCAACCTCCCCCGCGAGGGGGGAGGGGCCATCGGGGGGAGGGGCCATGAAGCGCTTGACCGCTCAAATGTCAGA
>DATFRD010000133.1:0-3029 GCA_035263645.1 Candidatus Dormiibacterota bacterium
GGCCGGCGTCCGTGGTCAAGGAGCTGGTCGAGAACTCACTGGACGCCGGCGCCCAGCGGGTGTCGGTCGAGGTCCGGGGCGCCGGGCGGACGCTCCTGCGGGTGGCCGACGACGGCGCCGGCATCACTTCCGGCGAGCTTCGCCTGGCCTTCCAGCGCCACGCCACCAGCAAGGTGGCCACCGTGGACGACCTGGCCGCCATCGCGTCCCTGGGCTTCCGCGGCGAGGCCCTGGCCAGCGTGGCGGCGGTCTCGGACGTGGAGTGTCGCAGCGGCGGCGGCCGGGTCCGGCTTCGCGCCGGCGAGGTCGTGGAGGAGGGCGCGGCGATTCCGGTGCCGGGTGCGGTGGTCGAGGTTCGCGACCTGTTCGCGAACACGCCGGCCCGCCTGAGGTTCCTGAAGAGCGAGGCCACCGAGACCGCAGCCTGCGTGCGCACGGTGCAGTCCTATGCCCTGCTCTACCCGGAGGTCCGCTTCGAGCTGACGGTGGAGGGGCGGACGGCCCTGCGCACCCCCGGAGACGGCGACCCCGGCGCCGCCGCCGCCGCCGTGCTGGGGGCGGCGGTCGCTGCGGAGCTGCTCGCGGTCGAGGGCGACGGCGTGCGCGGGCTCGTCTCGCAGCCGCGGCTCAGTCGGGGCACCAGGGACGCGCTGCTGCTGGCGGTCAACCGGCGCCCGGTCGCCTCTCGCTCGCTGCTGTACGCCGTGGAGGAGTGCTATGTGGGCTCGCTGGAGAGGGGGCGGCACCCGGTCGCCGTGCTCGACCTGGCCGTGGACCCACACGCCGTGGACGTCAACGTCCACCCGGCGAAGCGCGAGGTCCGGTTCCACTCGGAGGGGACCGTGTTCGCGGCCCTGCAGCGCGCCGTGCGCGCGGCGCTGACCGGCAGCTCCCCCTACCGGCTCGTGCCGCCGACGCCAACCGGCGCTCACGAGTGGCGGTCCCCGAGGCTCCACGAGGCGGCGCCGGCGCTCGCTCCCTACCTGCCGGCGCCGGCCGAGCCCGGGCCCCCCTCTCCGCTCCGGCCCCTGGGCCAGGTCGTCGACGGCTACCTGGTCGCCGAGGGCGAGGACGGCGTCGTCCTCGTCGACCAGCACGCGGCCCACGAGCGGGTCCTGTACAACCGCTTCCTTGCCCGCCTCGAGAGCCGGAGCCTGGGGACGCCAAGACAGGCGCTGCTGCTCGCCGAGACGGTGGACGTCGAGCCGGCGCAGCTGGCCGCCGCGGCCGACCACCGGGACCGACTCCGCGCGCTGGGGTTCGAGCTGGAGGAGTTCGGGCCGCGCTCGCTGCGCGTGACCGCAGTGCCCGCCGAGACGCCCGCCGACCGTGCGCTGCCGGCGCTGCAGGAGCTGCTCGGGCTCTTTGCGGAGGCGAGGGGCGATGCCCTCACCTCGCGCGTGGCCGCGTCGCTGGCCTGCCACTCCGCCGTCCGGTTCGGCGACCGGCTCGACCCCTCCGAGCAGCGCCGTCTCCTGGCGGAGCTGGAGGCGGCCGACCACTCGATCACCTGCCCGCACGGGCGCCCGACCCGCCTCCTCCTGGGCTGGCAGGACCTGCGGCGGCACTTCCGCAGGAACTACTGATCCCGGCGACTCCCGCAGGGTGTTATCAGCACTGCGCCCAGCGGTGCTACACCTACTGGTACGCGAACCGACCGGGGCCATCCGCCCCGTGCGCAACACGAGGAGTGTCCCCGAATGCACGCGATCGTCCGCTGGTGCCTGGGCAACCGGGCCGTCGTCATCCTGTTCACGCTGCTCCTCATGGGAGGCGGCGTGGTCAGCATCTTCCGGCTCAACCAGGAGCTGCTGCCCTCGGTCGAGTTCCCGGCCGTCTTCGTGCTCGTCCCCGAGCCGGGCGCCGGCCCCGACCAGGTGGACCGCGACGTCACCCAGCCGCTGATCGCAGGCTTGACGGGGCTCCCCCAGGCCGAGCACGTCACGACCTCGTCCTCGCAGGGCTTCTCACAGGTCGAGGTCCAGTTCTCCCTGGACTCGACGCTGAAGGACGACCTGGACGCGGTGAACCAGCGGCTGGCCCAGGTCCAGCTTCCGTCCACCGCGGGAAAGCCGCTGGTCCAGACGTTCGACTTCAACTCCGTACCCACCATGACCTACTCGCTGGCCGCCGGAGACGGCGACCTGGCCCGGGCCACCCGCGAGGCCGACGAGGTCGTGGTGCCGGCCCTGCGGGGCGCCCGGGGGGTGGCCCAGGTCAGGGTCTCGGGCGGCGCCCGGTCGAGCGTGACCATCCTGCTCGACGGGACCAGGCTGGCCGCGCACGGGGTCTCGCTGCAGCAGGTCCAGCAGGCGCTGGCCGGGGCCCAGGTGGACCTGCCGGCCGGCGAGGTGCTGCAGGCCGACCGCTCGGTGCCCGTCGAGGCCCTGGCCACGCTGACCACCGTCGACGAGCTGCGACGCCTCGTGGTCGGGGCGGCGCCGGTCCCGGGCCCGGCGGGCGCCGGTGCGGTCGCGGCGCGGCAGCCCTCGGTCTCGGCCGTCGGCCCGGCCCCTTCGGCCGCCCCGGCCGCCCCCCAGCCGGTGGTGCTCGGCGACGTCGCCACGATCACGGAGGGCGCGACTCCGATCAACGGGATCTCGCGGACCGACGGCAGGCCGTCGCTGGACATCCAGGTGATCAAGGCCTCCGGCGGCAACGCCGTGACTCTGTCCAGCGACGTGAGGAGCCGGGTCGCCGGCCTGCACCTGAGCGAGGCCGACGACCTGCGCCTGGTCAGCGACACGGCCGACGGCATCCGGTCGTCGCTCGCCGACCTCGTCCTGGAAGGACTGCTCGGCGCGCTGCTGGCCGTCGCCGTCATCTTCCTGTTCCTGCGCTCGATCCGCGCCACGCTGGTCACCGCGGTCTCCCTGCCCACGAGCGTGCTGGTTGCGCTGCTGGGCACCGACCTGTGGGGCTTCTCGCTCAACGTGCTCACGCTGGCCGGCCTGACCATCGCCATCGGACGCATCGTCGACGACGCCATCGTGGTTCTGGAGAACGGTTACCGGCATCTGCAGCAGGGG
>DATFRD010000134.1:0-3766 GCA_035263645.1 Candidatus Dormiibacterota bacterium
ATCAGCAGCGGGTAGCGCCGCGCCCAGGTGGTGGCCAGTCGCGGGTCCATCGGCTTCAGCCAGCGAGCGTTGACCACCCCGCACTCGATGCCCTCCATCGCCAGCCGGTCCGCCGCCACCGTGGCGACCTCGACCATCCTGCCGATCGCGAGGATGACCGCGTCGCGGCCCTGCCGCAGCTCCTCCCAGCGGCCGACCGGGATCGGCTCCACCGGCAGGTCCGGCGTGGCGGGCACCGTACCCCTGGGGAAGCGGATGGCCACCGGGCCGTCCGAGGCCAGCGCGGTCTCCAGGAGCGCGCACAGCTCGGTCGCGTCCGCCGGCGCCGCCACCTTCAGGTTCGGCATGAGGCGGAGGTAGCTCAGGTCGAAGACGCCGTGATGCGAGGAGCCGTCCGGGCCGGTCACGCCCGCGCGGTCCAGCACGAAGACGACGGGGAGCCCGTGCAGGCAGACGTCCGTCAGCGTCTGGTCGAACGCCCGCTGCAGGAACGTCGAGTAGATGCACACCACCGGGCGCCTGCCACCCATGGCCAGGCCAGCCGCGAACGTGACCGCGTGCTGCTCGCAGATGCCGACGTCGAAAAACCGGTCGGGGAACTCGCGCGCGAAGTCGAGCAGGCCCGTCGACGACGCCATGGCGGCCGTGATCGCGACCACGTCCGGGTGGCGTGACGCGGCGGAAAGCACCGCCTCCCCGAACACGTCGGTGTAGGTGAGCTCGGTGCGCCGCGGCCGGCCGGTCAGCGGGTCGGTCTGCGCGCTGACCTGGTGCAGCATGTTCACCTGGTCCTCGACCGCCGGGCCGTAGCCGCGGCCCTTCTCGGTCACGACGTGGATCACGGTCGGGCTGCGCAGGCGCTTGGCCCGGCGCAGCAGGCCCTCCACCGCCTCCCGGTCGTGCCCGTTCACGGGCCCGGCGTACTTCAGCCCGAGGCTGTCGAAGACGGTGTTCGGCTGCAGCAGCTGCTTCAGCGACTCCTTGACGCGGAACGCCGCCTCCTCCGCCTGGGCGCCTACGCCCGGCAGGTCGCGGAGCCGGTGGGAGATCTCCTCCTTGAGCCGCTCGTAGCGCGGGTCGATCTGCAGCTGGCCCAGGTGCCGGGCCAGCCCGCCGACCGTCGGCGCGTACGACCGGCCGTTGTCGTTCAGCACGATCACCAGGTTGGGGGGCTGGAGGTGGGCGACCTGGTTCAGCGCCTCGTAGGCCATGCCTCCGGTCAGCGCGCCGTCGCCGATGACCGCAACCACGTGACCCGGCACCCCGGCGCGCAGGCGTGCCTCGGCGATGCCCAGCGCGTACGAAAGCGAGGTCGAGGCGTGGCTGTTCTCGACGACGTCGTGCGGGCTCTCCCGGCGCGACGGGTAGCCGGACAGGCCCTGCGGCTGGCGCAGCGTCCCGAAGGCGCCGGCCCGGCCGGTCAGCAGCTTGTGGACGTATGCCTGGTGCCCGGTGTCCCAGACGATCAGCTCCCTCGGGCTCTCGAACACCCGGTGCAGCGCCAGCGTCAGCTCGACGACGCCGAGGTTGGGGGAGAGGTGGCCGCCGGTGACGGAGATCTGCTCGACGAGGAAGGACCGGATCTCCGACGCCAGCTGCTCGAGCTGGCCCGGGCCCAGCGTCCGGAGGTCGGCGGGCGACTGGATCGACTCGAGCACCACCTTGTAGCCTAACGCGGCACCCCCGCGGCCGGTTCCGCGCGCGTTCGGGGTCCGGCGGGCGTCAGGCAGGCTCTACACTCGCCTCATGCACGGTGAGAAACAGTTCGGCTTCGACACGCTGGCCGTCCACGCGGGCCAGCGCCCCGATCCGGTCACCGGTGCCAGGGCGGTCCCCATATACCAGACCAGCGCCTTCGTCTTCGAGGACACCGACCACGCGGCCAACCTGTTCGCGCTGCAGCGGTTCGGGAACATCTACTCGCGGATCATGAACCCGACGGTCGCCGTGTTCGAGGAGCGGATCGCTGCGCTGGAGCACGGCATCGGGGCAGTCGCCACCGCGTCCGGTCAGGCGGCCCAGCACCTCGTGATGTTCACGCTCATGCAGGCCGGCGACGAGTTCGTCTGCTCGCGCAGCCTGTACGGCGGCTCCTTCCAGCAGTTCGACGTCAGCTTTCGCAAGATGGGCATCGACGCCCGCTTCGTGGACGCGTCCGACCTGGACCAGTGGCGGGCCGCGGTGACGCCGCGAACCCGCGCCTTCTACGCCGAGACGCTGGGCAACCCGGCCATCGACGTGATCGACATCGAGGCCCTGGCCGCGCTCGCCCACGAGGCCGGCGTGCCCCTGATCGTGGACAACACGTTCGCCTCGCCCTACCTCTGCCGGCCGCTCGACTGGGGCGCGGACATCGTCGTCCACTCCGCCACCAAGTTCATCTGCGGCCACGGCACCACCATCGCCGGCGTCGTTGTCGACGGCGGCCGCTTCCCCTGGGACAACGGCAAGTTCCCCGGCATGACCGAGCCGTCCCGGGGCTACCACGACCTCCGCTTCTTCGAGTACTTCGGGGACTTCGGCTGGCTGATGAAGTGTCGGGCCGAGATGCTGCGCGACTACGGCCCCACCATGGCCCCGTTCAGCGCGTGGCTGCTGCTCCAGGGCCTGGAGACGCTCCACGTGCGGATGGACCGCCACGTGGCCAACGCGCAGCGCGTGGCGGAGCACCTGGAGAGCCACCCCGCCGTGGAGTACGTGAACTACCCGGGGCTCCCCTCCAACCGGTACCACGATCTGGCCCGCAAATACCTGCCGAAGGGGGCCGGGTCCATCTTCACGTTCGGGATCCGGGGCGGCCGGCAGGCCGGCAGGCGCTTCATCGAGGCACTGCAGCTGTTCAGCCACCTGGCCAACGTGGGCGACGCCAAGTCGCTGGTGATCCATCCGGCCTCGACCACCCACCAGCAATTGGGAGACGACGAGCTGCGCGCCGCCGGCATCGGGCCGGAGATGATCCGGGTGTCCATCGGCATCGAGGACGTCGACGACATCCTGTGGGACCTGGACCAGGCGCTGGCCCGGTCGCAGGTCTCGGAGCCCGTGGGCGCGGTGTCGGCCAACGGGCTCGGCCACTCGATCCTGTCCAAGGCGTTCGGGGCGCCGTACCAGGGGTGATCGGATGAGCGCGGTCGGCGAGCGCAACGACTTCGGGCTGACGGCCTGGGACCGGTACCGGATCCTGACCACCTGCCGGACCATCGCGATGGTCGGCCTCAGCTCGAACTACTACAACGCCAGCTCCTTCGCGGCCGTCTACCTGGACGCGAACGGCTACGACATCGTGCCGGTCAACCCGGCCCAGGCCGGCCGGCGCGAGATCCTGGGCCGGCGCGTCTACGCGACCCTCGGGGAGGCGGCGGCCGACCACGCCATCGAGATCGTGGACGTCTTCCGGCCCCCGGACGAGGCGCCGGCGATCGCGCGGGCGGCGGTCGAGATCGGGGCGCGGGTGCTCTGGCTGCAGCTCGGCGTGATCAGCGACGAGGCCGCCGGCATCGCGCGCCAGGGCGGTCTGGAGGTGGTCATGGACCGCTGCTGCAAGATCGAGCACGCACGCTTCTTCGGCGGCCTCCGCACGATCGGCCTGAACACCGGCGTGGTCACGAGCCGCCTGGCGATGCGGATCCCGGAAGGGTGATGCAAGGGGGGGCAGGCCCCCCCCTTCCAGAACCCCCCCTCTTTCTTGGGACGTTGGGGGCGCCTTCGGCACATCCCTTCGGGACTATGTGTGGTGTCGGCGGCGTCGGGAAGACGGACTCACACG
>DATFRD010000135.1:0-19357 GCA_035263645.1 Candidatus Dormiibacterota bacterium
CAGAACGACATCCTGAAGGAGTTCATCGCCCAGAAGGAGTACATCTTCCCGCCGGAGCCCTCGATGCGCCTGGTGGTCGACTCGATCGAGTACTGCACGCGCCAGGTGCCCAGGTGGAACACGATCTCCATCTCCGGCTACCACATCCGCGAGGCCGGCTCGACCGCCGCCCAGGAGCTGGCGTTCACGCTGGCCGACGGGTTCGCGTACGTCGACGCCTGCCTCGAGCGCGGCCTGAAGGTGGACGAGTTCGCGCCCCGGCTGTCGTTCTTCTTCGACGCCCACGTCGACTTCTTCGAGGAGATCGCCAAGTTCCGCGCCGCCCGCCGCATCTGGGCACGTCACCTGCGGGAGCGCTACGGGGCCCGCGACGAGCGGTCCTGCAAGCTGCGCTTCCACACACAGACGGCGGGCGTGTCGCTTACCGCGCAGCAGCCCGAGCTGAACATCGCCCGGACGGCGGTCGAGGCGCTCGCCGCTGTCCTCGGCGGCACCCAGTCGCTTCACACCAACGCCATGGACGAGGTGCTGGCGCTGCCCACGGACAGGGCCGCCCGCATCGCCCTCCGCACGCAGCAGATGGTCGCCTACGAGACCGGGGTCGCCAACACGGTCGACCCCCTGGGCGGCTCCTACTTCGTCGAGCGGCTGACCGACCGCATGGAGGAAGAGGCGGAGGCCTACTTCGAGCGGATCGACTCCTACGGCGGCGTCATCCCCGCCATCGAGGCCGGCTTCATGCAGAAGGAGATCGCGGACGCCGCGTTCCGCCACCAGCAGGAGCTGGAGCAGCGCCGGCGGATCATGGTGGGCGTGAACGAGTTCACGACGGAGGAGGACGACCACCTCGAGATCCTGCGCATCCCGGCCAGCCTGGAGGCGGAGCAGGCCGAGCGCGTGCGTGAGGTCCGGAAGCGGCGCGACGCGGCCCGCGCCGGCCGCGCGCTGGAGCAGGTCCGCAGGGCGGCGGCCAGGTCCGACGAGAACCTGATGCCGCACATCCTGGAGGCGGTCCGTGCCTTCTGCACCGAGGGCGAGATCATGGGCGCGATGGCGGACGTGTTCGGCCTCTACACCGAGAAGGCGGTCATCTAACCGCATGGGATCCCCGGCCAGGCCGCTGCGCATCGTCATGGCCAAGGTGGGCCTGGACGGGCACGACCGGGGCGTCAAGGTCGTCGCGCGCGCCCTGCGCGACGCCGGCTACGAGGTCATCTACACCGGCCTGCGCCAGACGCCCGAGATGGTGGTCGACGCCGCGCTTCAGGAGGACGCGCAGGTCATTGGCCTGTCGCTCCACTCGGGCGCCCACATGACGCTGTTCCCGGCGGTGGTCGAAGAGCTGCGCAGGCGCGACGCGACCGACATCCTGGTGTTCGGCGGCGGCATCATCCCCGACGAGGACGTCGTCGAGCTCAAGAAGATGGGCGTCGCCGAGCTTTTCACGCCGGGCACACCGCTCCAGGACATCGTCGAATGGCTGCGCCGGCGCTTCCCGGACGGGGCCCGTCCGGTGCCCGGCGAGCTGGCGGCCGGACAGCCCTGACCGAGGCCCGACCGTGGCCGAGGGCGCTCGGGGCCCTCGAGTTGCTATCGTGTAGCGCGTTTCGCACGCATACCGCACGGTTTCGCGCGCCGGCAGCGGGCGGCCGGAGCGACCGAGCACCTGAGGGCCCGATGCAACTGAACGCAACCCGGAGAGAGACCAAGGGCAAGGCGACCCGCAAGCTGCGGCACCTGGGCCGGCTGCCCGCTGTCGTGTACGGCCAGCGTCAGTCGGGAGCCAGCCTCGAGCTGGACGCGCACGAGTTCGAGCGTGTCTATGCGCGCACCGGCCGGACCCAGCTGATCGACCTCGTGGTCGACGGGGCGCGCCCGCGCAAGGTGCTGGTCAAGGAGGTGCAGGTGTCGCCTCGTCACAACACCCTGCTGCACGTGGACCTCCACCAGGTCAGCCTGCGCGAGCGGCTCCAGGTGGAGGTGCCAGTGATCGTGACCGGCGACGCCGAGCCGGTGCGCGCGGGCGAGGCCGACGTCCTCCAGGTCCTGCACGCGCTGAAGGTGGAGTGCGTGCCGACCAGGATCCCGGAGATGATCGAGGTGGACGTCTCGGGCCTGGACGCGGTCGACGCGGCCGTGCGCGTCTCCGACCTGCGGCTGCCCGAGGGCGTGACGGCGGTGGCCGACCCCGAGGACGTGGTGGTCAAGCTGGCGGGGCGTCGCGTGCCCGAGCTGGCGGAGGTCGCCCCCGCCGCGGCCGCTGAGGCGCCGGCCGCAGGCCCCGAGGAAGAAGCCGCCTCTCAGGAGAGCTGAACCGCATCGTCGACCAGGTGTCGGCCGTTCTCGGCCAACCCCTCGCCCTGACGCGAGACGATATCGCCGCCGCCTGGCAGGCCACACGCAACGTCGTCCAGCCGTTCGGCGAGGGCCTCCTCGTCTTCCTGCTCTTCGTCCTCGCCGCCCGGCTGCTCCGCAATCTGGTCAGCCGCGTGCTGGCAGGCCGCTCTCTCCGGAGCGACGCGGCCCTCCTGGCCACCCGGTCCATCTACATCGGGGTCCTCAGCCTGGGCGCGGTGATGTTCGTGGCGGTCGCGCTGGGCAGCACCGTCATCGGCTTCACCGGCATCCTGGTCGCTGCCGCGGTGACCAGCCTGGGCCTCCAGGACCTGGTGAAGAACTACGTCTCCGGCTTCTACGTCCTGATGGAGAAGAACGTGCGCATCGGCGACCTGGTCGAGACGGGCGGCTACCGCGGCGTGGTGACCGACATGCGGATGCGCGTCACCTACCTGCGAGGCGCGAGCGGCGAGATGATCGTGGTGCCGAACGGTGAGCTGTTCGGCAGGACGCTGGTCGTCTCGCAGGCGCCCCCGGGCTGGGGCTCAGGAGCGAAAGGCGTTGAGCACGACCCGGACCAGGGCGTCGAAGTCTCCGCTCGGTAGGTCGCTCTCCTCCCGCAGCAGCTTCCTGATCGCCTGGGCGGCCAGGTCCGCGTGCACGCCCGCTCCGTACTGAGCCGCAAGCGAGCGCAGGTGGAACGTGTGGTCGGGAAGCGGCTGCCCGCCCTCTCCGGCGGCGTCCAGCATGTCCAGCGCCACGTGCCGTCCCCACAGCTCGATCTCCCGGGCCCCGGACGCGGGCGAGTCCGAGAGGTGGAGGACGTTCACGCCGCCGCCGATGCCGAACCGCTCCCGGAGCGAGCCAGGGCGCGCCTCGTGGATGCGCGTCTCGCCCAGCTCGTACCGCATCCGCTCCAGTCCGTCGGACCCTGCCGAGACCCTGCCCACCAGGACCGGCAGGGCGCTCATGAAGTCGACCAGCCAGGGGAAGAAGGGGCGGTCGCGGAGGAAGTCGTAGTGGGTGTCGATGAGCTCCGGCGAGGGCCGGAACCAGGTCAGGCCGGCCAGCTTCCAGTCCCGCTCGGAGCGGAGCCACCCCAGGAGCGCCCGCCGGACTGCGACGCGGTGCGCGCCGTCGGGCTTGAAGATCACCAGTGCGTCGGTCACGGGCGACAATGGTAGCCGCGGCACCCTTGAGCGGGCCCCGGGTCACCGATCGCGGGGGTTCGGCTCGTAGAAGCGGCGGCCGACCAGATCGTCGGGCAGGTGCTGCTGCTCCACGACGCCCTCCGCGTAGTCGTGTGCATAGCGGTAGTCCCGCCCGTATCCCATCGAACGCATAAGGCCCGTGACGGCATTCCGGAGGTGCAGCGGCACCGGCAGGTTGCCGCTCTGCCTGACCGCCTCGCTGGCCGCCCGATAAGCGCGCAGCGCCGAGTTCGACTTGGGCGCACGCGCCAGGTACAGCGCCGCCTCGGTCAGCGGGAACAGCGCCTCGGGCATGCCGATGAAGTGCGCCGCCTGCTGCGCCGCCACCGCGACCGGCAGCGCCATGGGGTCCGCCAGCCCGACGTCCTCAGCGGCCAGGATCACCAGCCGGCGCGCAACGAAGTTGGGGTCCTCGCCCGCCTCGAGCATGCGGGCCAGCCAGTACACGGCGGCGTCGGGGTCGCTTCCCCTGACGCTCTTGATCAGGGCCGAAGCGATGTCGTAGTGCATGTCGCCGGCGCGGTCGTAGCGGAGGGTGCGGTCCTGCATCGCCCGCTCCACCGCGGCCAGGTCGACGGCCGCGGCGCCGTCGGCGGCGGCCAGCGCCGAAGCCGCCTCCAGCGCGTTGAGCGCGACCCGAGCGTCGCCGCGGGCCGCCTCCAGGAGCCCGGCCATGGCGTCGTCGTCGATCGCGGTCCCCAGCTCGTCGAGCCCGCGGCGGACGACCCGCTCCAGGTCGTCGCGCTCCAGCGCCTCCAGACGGAACACCCGGCTGCGGGACAGCAGCGGGGAGATCACCTCGAAGGAGGGGTTCTCGGTGGTGGCGCCGATCAGCGTGAGCGTGCCGTCCTCCACGTGGGGCAGGATGGCGTCCTGCTGGGCCTTGTTGAAGCGGTGCAGCTCGTCGATGAACAGGATGGTGCGGCGGCCCGACCTGCGCAGCTCTCGCGCCTCGGCGACCGCCCGCCGCAGGTCGGCGACCCCGGCGCTGACCGCGCTCATGGTGACGAACCGGGAGCCCGTCGCCTCGGCGAGGATGGCCGCCAGCGTGGTCTTGCCCGAGCCGGGCGGCCCCCAGAGCACCACGCTCGGCAGGTGGCCCGACTCGGCCAGGCTGCGCAGGGTGTCGATCACCGCCGACTGGCCCACCAGGTCCTCGAACCGGCGGGGGCGCACGCGGCTGGCCAGCGGGGCGTCGGGCCGGCGGGCGGCCTCGAGCTCCGGCTGCGGCGACGGGGCGGCGCGCTGCCTGGCCGGCCGGGGCGGGGACCGGTCCGCCGCCTCCCCGAAGAGGTCGATCTGGTCGCCCACAGGCCAAAGATAGGTCCCAGACCCGGGCACCCGCTACCTTTTAGGAACGGCCTCATGACCCGCATCTACCTCCTCCGCCACGCCGATGTCGAGAACCCCCGGCGGCTGCTCTACGGACACCTGCCCGGTTTCCCGCTGAGCGAGCGGGGACGGGCGCAGGCCTCCGAGGTCGGCCGCTGGCTGCGGGCGCGCGGGGTCCGGCGCATCGTGCACAGCCCCCTGGAGCGGGCGGCGGAGACCGCCCGTCTCATCGGCGAGCAGCTGTCCGAGCCGGTGCCGCTCGTGCCCGAGCCTGAGCTGCGCGAGGCGGAGTTCAGCCGGTACCTGCAGGGCATCCCCTACTGGCAGATCCCCGTCCGGCGGCCGCTCTGGGTCGTGCACAAGGCACGGCGCGGCCTGCTCCCCGGCGACGAAGCGATCGAGCAGCTGGGCGGTCGCATCCTGGGCGTCGCGTTCCGGACCGCACGCGAGCACCCGGAGGGGGTGTCGGTGCTGGTCAGCCACGCCGACCCCCTGCAGGCTGCGTGGGTGCTGCTGGAGGACCGTCCCCGGACCGAACGGGAGCTGTACCGCAAGCAGGTGGGCCGGGCCGGAGCGCTCGAGATCGACGTCCAGGACGGCCGGGCGGTTACGGTGGGCTACGTGCCGCCGCCGCCGGCGCAGCCCGCTCCTGCCGCCATCCGCGAGGAGGGCCTGGTGCCGCCGGCCGGCCCGCCCTAGGGGGTCACCCGGGCAACCTGCCCCACGCCGGGCGGTCTTCGCAAACCGCCTAAACTGGCCCGTTGTGAAGCTCGGGCTCACGATCCCGTACACCGACGACGTGCCGCCGGAGGTGACCCGCACCTACATCCAGACCGCGGACCGACTCGGATACGACACGGTCTGGATCGCCGAGGCGTACGGGTGGGACGCCTTCACCATCCTGACCGACATCGCCTGTCACACCGAGCGGATCAAGCTCGGCACCGGCATCGTCAACGTGTTCAGCCGCACCCCGGCGCTGCTCGCCCAGACCGCGGCCTCGCTGGACCGGCTGAGCGGGGGCCGCTTCGTGCTGGGCCTGGGCACGTCGGGCCACCAGGTCATCGAGGGCTGGCACGGCGTGAGGTTCGACCGCGGCGTCCGGCGCATACGGGAGACGATGGAGATCGTCCGGACGGTGCTGCGCCGGGAACGGCTCGTGTACGAAGGCGAGCTGTTCCATCTCGACATGGGCCTGCGCCTGATCACGCATCCTTTGCGCGACCGCATCCCGATCTACCTGGCCGCGCTGACGCCGTCAGGCGTTGCGCTCGCCGGCGAGATGGCCGACGGCTGGCTGCCCGTGCTCTTCTCGCCGCGCCACTTCGACTCGGAGATCCGCCCCCAGCTGGAGAAGGGGGCCGCCCGGGCGGGCCGCTCCCTCGCCGAGCTGTCGATCTGCGTGTCCCAGCCGGTCGTGGTGACCGACGACCTCGAGGTGGGCCGCGACGCGGTGCGCGCCCACCTGGCGCTCTATGTCGGCGGGATGGGGTCGCGGGAGCGGAACTACTACAACCAGGTCTTCTGTCGCTACGGCTTCGAGGCCGAGGCGCGACGGGTCCAGGACCTCTACCTGTCGCGCCGCCGGGAGGAGGCGATGGCCGCGCTGACCGACGAGATGATCGATCTGGTCACGATCATCGGACCGGTCGATGAGTGCCGGCGGCGCCTCGCGGAGCTCGAGCGCGTCGGCGTCCAGGAGGCGGCGATCGGCCTCCAGGTGCCGGGCGGCAGCCCCGACCAGATCCTGGAGGCGCTGGAGGCGCTGGCCCCCGTGGGCTCCGCCGCCGCATGACGACCCGCCGAGCCGCCTGGCTGGCCGCTGCGGCGGGTGCGGCGGTGCTCCTGGGAGCGCTGGGCTGGGGCCTGCTCCACCCGGCGAACGCGCCCGGCGACGCGGTGCTCGGGCGGCCGGCCCCGGACCTGGTCGTCCAGCGGCTCGACGGGGGGCAGGTGCGCCTGTCCGCGTTCCGCGGCCGGCCGGTGGTGCTGAACTTCTGGGCCTCGTGGTGCTCGACGTGCCGCCAGGAGGCCGGCGCGCTGTCGGCGGCCGCGGAGCACTGGGACGGCAGGGTCGCCTTCCTCGGCGTCGACATCCAGGACACGCCGGCCGCCGCCAGGGCGTTCGAGAGCCAGGTCCAGGCCCCGTATCCGGTGGGCCAGGCCGTGCCCGGGGTGCCGGCGGCGTACGGGGTCACCGGCCCGCCAGAGACCTTCTTCATCGACAGCCGGGGCGTCGTGACGGCTCGCTTTCTGGGCCCGCTCGACGCGGGCCTGATCAGCCGCTATCTGCAGCTGGTGGGGGTGCAGTGAGGAGCCCCCGGCTGGCGGGCCTGAAGTGGATCGGCCTGGGGGCGGTCGTCGCCGCCTGCGTGGGATACCTCGTGGTGTCAGCGACGGGCACGAGCGCGCAGTACTACGAGACCATCCCGGAGCTGCGCAGCCACGCCTCCATCGGCGACGTCCGCGTGCTGGGAACCGTCCAGGACGACGTGGTGCGCTCGGACGGGGGTCTGCACGTCCGCTTCTCCGTGGCCGACGGCGGCCAGGCCATGCCCGTCGACTACACGGGCACGGTGCCCGACATCTTCAGGCCGGGCATCCAGGTGGTGGCGCAGGGAAGCCTGGGCGCGGACGGCGTCTTCCACGCGAGCGCGCTGCAGGCGAAGTGCCCGTCCAGGTTCACGGCGGCCAGCCCGGCGCCGGGTCCCTGAGCCCGGGGTGATGTCGCTCGCCGACCTCGGCAGCGGGTTCCTCCTCGCCGCCCTGGCGCTCGCAATGGCCAGCGGCGGGCTGGCCGTGACGGCCGGCCAGCGCGACGACCCCGTGCTGGCCCGGGTGGCCAGGCGGGCCTTCGGGACCGCCGCCCTCTGCGCCGCCGGCGCCTCGGCCACGCTGCTGGCGGCTCTGGTGGGCCGCGACTTCTCGATCTCCTACGTGGCCGAGCACACCGACCGGGCTCTCTCCCTGCCGCTGACGGTGGCCGCGTTCTATGGGGGCCAGGAGGGGTCGCTGCTCTACTGGGCGCTGCTCCTGATGGCGGGCGGCACACTGGCGCTGGCGGCATCGGTCGGGGCGGGCGCCCGCCTGACCGCGTTCGCCAACGCCGTGCTGGCCGCGATCGCGACGTTCTTCCTGATCGTGCTGGTGTTCGTGGCCAGCCCGTTCGACCTGGCGCCGGGCGTCCTGACCGACGGCCTGGGCCTGAACCCGATCCTGCGCGACGGAGGGATGCTCGTCCATCCCCCGCTGCTCCTGGCCGGGTACAGCTCGTTCGCCGTGCCGTTCGCGTTCGCGCTGGCGGCGCTGCTCGCCGGCCGCGAGGACGCGACCTGGATCGCGCTGACCCGGCGCTTCGCGCTCGTCGCGTGGGCGCTGCAGAGCGTGGGTCTGACGCTGGGCATGTGGTGGGCGTACCACGTGCTGGGCTGGGGCGGGTACTGGGGGTGGGACCCGGTCGAGAACGCCGCCCTGATGCCCTGGCTCGCCACCACCGCCTACCTCCACTCTGCGCAGGTGCAGGAGCATCGCGGCACGCTGCGCGCCTGGAACTTCGGCCTTGTGATCGCAGCCTTCCTGCTGTCGGTGCTGGGCACGTTCATCGTGCGCAGCGGCGTCCTGCCATCGGTCCACTCGTTCGCGGTGAGCCCGCTCGGGCCGTGGTTCCTCGGCTTCCTCGCCGTCTCGGTCGCCGTCGCCGGCGGCATCATGGCATCGCGCTCGGGACGGCTCCGGCCCGCGCAGCCCGTGGAGACGACCGTGTCCCGGGAGGGCGCGTTTCTCCTCCAGAACGTCCTGATTGTGGCGCTGGTCGCAGCGGTCCTCTGGGGCACCATGCTGCCGCTCCTGAGCGGGATGCTCGGCCGCGAGCTCGTTGTCGGCCCCGCCTACTACGAGCGGGTCGGGGCGCCGCTGTTCCTCGCGCTGCTGGCGCTCCTCGCGGTGGGGCTGCTGCTGCCCTGGCGCCGGGTGGGGCACGGCCGGCTGCGCCTGCTGCGCTGGCCGTTGGCCGCCGCCGGCCTGGCGCTGGCGGCGCTGCTGGCCGCGGGCGTCCGCCAGCCGGGCGCGCTCGTGGCCCTGCCGCTGGCCGTGGCCGGCCTCGCCACGTGCGCGGCTGAGTACGCGCGCGGGGGCGCGCAGGCCCTTCGCTCTGCCGGCCCTCGGGCCGCGGCGCCGGCCAGGGTCGTGGCGCGCAACCGCCGCCGGTACGGAGCCTACCTGGCCCACGTCGGCATCCTGATGGTGGCCGTGGGGCTGATCGGGTCGCACGTCTGGCAGCAGTCGCGGCAGGTCCTGCTGCAGCCAGGACAGTCGGTGACGGTCGGCTGGCACACCCTCACCTACGAAGGCGTATCCCGGCAGGCCCAGGGCGACCACACCGCCGAGGTGGCACGGCTCAGCATGGGCCAGGAGACGCTGGAGCCAGCTCGCCTCACGTACGCCAGCCTGGGCGGTCAGGCCGTGACGCGGGTGGCGATTCGCAGCACGCCGCTCGACGACGTCTACGTCGTGGTGGCCGGGCCGCCCGACGGCGACGCGGTCGCCTTCACGGTGTTCGACAACCCGCTCGTCACCTGGATCTGGGCGGGAGCGGTGCTGCTGATCGCCGGTGTGCTGGTCGGCAACCTGGCCGCGGTCCGCAGGGAGCCGGAGCGAGTCCCGCTTCGCCATACCGCTGCCGTCCAGGCTGGCACTGGAGAATGAGCTGGCTCTACGCGGCCGCGTTCCTGGTCGTGGCCGCGCCGTTCGTGCTCTGGCCGCTCCGCGGGGGGCGGCGCCGACGGCCGTGACCGCGGCGGCCGCGGTGCGGGCCGAGGGCCTGGTCCAGCGCTTCGGCACCCACGTGGCGCTGGGGCCGCTCGACCTCCACCTGGAGTGCCGCGCGCGCCTTGCCGTGCTGGGCGCCAACGGCGCCGGCAAGACGACGCTCCTTCGCATGCTGGCCACCGCGGCCCACCCGGCCGCAGGCCGCCTGGAGCTGCTGGGCCTGGATGCGACGCGGCACCGCCGCGCTCTCCGGGCCCGGCTGGGCTACGTCGGGCACCGGACGGCCGTCTACCCGGAGCTCACCGTCCTCGAGAACCTCGGGCTGTTCGCGACGCTGCATGGCCTCGGCCGGAACGAGGTCGACGCCGCACTGGCGCTGGTCGGGCTGGCGGCGGCCGGCGTCTGGCGCGCCGGTCGGCTCTCGCGGGGCCAGCAGCAGCGCCTGGCGCTGGCCAGGGCGGTGGTCCACCGGCCGGAGCTGCTGGTGCTGGACGAGCCGGACGCCAGCCTGGACGAGGCGGGCCGAGGCCTCCTCGACGACCTGCTGGCGGGTCGGACGGCGGTCGTGGCCACCCACGACGCCGGCCTGGCCCGGGAGCTGTGCGACCGGACGCTCGTGCTGCGGGACGGCCGGCAGGTCCGGGGGCGCGGCCCGGCGGATGGCGAGGACGTGCCGCCGCCGCCGGTCCTGGCGACTGTCGGGCGGGGCTGATGCTGCGGGTCGTCGTCGCGGTCGCGGTCAAGGATCTCCGCGCCGAGCTGCGAGGGCGGGAGCTGCTGCCGGCCCTAGCCCAGTTCGTCGTGCTCGCGCTCGTCATCGCGGAGTTCGCCTTCGACGTGGACGGCTCCACGGCGCCCCGGCTCGCGCCCGGCATCCTGTGGCTCGTGCTGGTCTTCGCCGGGCTGGTGGCGTTCGGCAGGGCGTTCGCGGCCGAGAAGGAGAGCGGCTCGCTGGAGGCCCTGCTGCTCACGCCCGCCGGGGCCGGCGCGATCTTCGCGGGCAAGACGCTGGCGGCGGCGGCGACCCTGGTGGCCTGCGAGCTCGTCCTGCTGCCGGCCATGGCGGTCTTCCTCGGCAGCCCGATCTCGGTGGAGGTGGTGGCCACCGTGCTGGTCGCCACTGTCGGCATGGCCGCCCTCGGCTGCCTGCTGGCGGCGCTGGCCGCCCAGACGAGGGCGCGGGAGCTGCTGCTGCCGGTGCTCGCCCTGCCGATCTGGATACCATTCGTCGTCGTGGGCGGCCGAGCGGTGCAGGCGGCGATGAGTGGGCAGTCGCTGGCCGCCATGCCCCTGGCCGGGCAGCCGCTCCTGGTGCTGGCCGACCTCGACGTCCTCTTTCTCGTGGTGGCCTCCCTGGCCGCTCGGGTGGTGCTGGATGACTGAGAACCGCGGCCTCTACGCCCTGGCGGCCGTCGCCGTCGCCGCGATGCTGGTGGCCGCCTGGACGATCTTCCTGTACGCGCCGCAGGACGCGCTGCAGGGCCCCGTGCAGCGGATCTTCTACCTCCACGTCAGCTCGGCGATCGCGGCGTTCGGCTGCTTCGCCCTCGTCGTCGCCGGAAGCGTGGTCTACCTCTGGCGGGGAAGCCTCCGCGGCGACCGGCTGGGCCGGGCGGGCGCCGTGGTGGGCCTCGTGTTCACCACGAACACGATCGTGATGGGCATGATCTACGCCAAGCCCATCTGGAACTGGGACCCCACCCAGACCTGGGACGCGACGCTGACCTCGACCGTGGTGCTCTGGTGCATGTACGCCGGCTATCTCCTGGTCCGGCGCTTCGCCACGCCTGGCCGGCCCGCGATGCGCTTCGCGGCGATCGTGGGCATCCTCGGCTTCGTGGACGTCCCGGTCATCTACTTCAGCGTGCAGTGGTGGCGGACGCTGCATCCGGGTCACGTGCTGCTGACGGCCCGGGGGCCCCAGCTGCCGCCCCAGATGCTGCTGGCCTTCCTGGTCACGATGGTGGCGACGCTCTACCTGGCCGGCGTGCTGGTGGCGGTCCGCTACCGGCTCGAGGCGTGGCGAGACGCGCGCGAGGACCGGGAGGTGGCCGCCCAGCTCGAGCTGGCGTCCTCGGCGGGAGCGCGGTGAGCTACCTGGTCGCGGGCTACGCGTTCGCCACGCTGCTCCTGGGCGGCTTCGTCGTCTACTCGCTGGCGCAGCTCCGCCATCGCCCGTAACGCACCCCTGGTCATCGCCGGCGGGGGCGTGGCCGCCCACGGCGCGGTGACCGGGCTGCGGCAGGCCGGCTTCGCCGGCGAGATCGTGGTGGTCGGCCGCGAGCCGCACCCTCCGTACGAACGGCCCCACCTGTCGAAGCGGTACCTGCTGCACGAGGTGCCGCGCGAGCAGCTCTTCCTGCCTCCGCTGGACGCGACGCTCCGGGCCGGCGAGGAGGTGGTCGAGCTCGACCCGGACCGCCACACGGTGCGCCTGGCCGGCGGACACCGCCTGGAGTACTCCCGGCTCCTCCTGGCCACCGGGGCCCGCCCGCGTCTGCTCGCCGGCCACGAGGACGGTATGTACCTGCGAGAGCTCGACCAGGCGGAACGGCTGCGGCGCGCGCTCGACGCCGGCGGTGCCCTGGAGGTGGTCGGCGCCGGCTTCATCGGCTGCGAGGTCGCCGCCGTCGCGCGCCTCCGTGGCCTGCCCGTCACCGTGTACGAGGCGCTGGAGCATCCCCTGCTGCGGGTCCTCGGGCCCGACCTCGGCAGGTGGCTGGGCGAGGTGCATCGGGCAAGGGGGGTGGATCTCCGCACGGGCGTCCGTGACCTGCCCGAGCTGGGTCCGGGCGCCCTGGTGGGCGTGGGCATGGTGCCCAACGTCGAGCTTGCACTGGCCGCGGGCATCCGCTGCGATGGCGGCATCGTGGTCGACGCGGTCGGCCGGACGGACGTCGAGGACGTGTACGCGGCCGGAGACTGCGCCCGCTTCTGGAGCCCGCTGTTCGAGGCTGCCGTCCGGGTGGAGCACTATCAGACGGCCCACCGCCACGGGGCCGCGGTCGGGCGCTCCATGGCTGGCGACGCGATGCCCTTCGCGGAGGCGCCCTGGTTCTGGTCCGACCAGTACGACCTGAGCCTGCAGTACGTCGGGGCCGGCCTTCCGTGGGACGTCTTCGTCACCCGCGGTCCGTTCGGGGAGCCCCCGTTCACCGTCTTCTTCCTCTCGGCCGGTCGCCTCGTGGGGGCGCTTGGCGTGGACGACGGCCGGACGATCAGCCAGGTCCGCCGCCTCCTCGAGCGCCGCGCCGCCCCCACGCCGGACCAGCTGGCCGACCCGGCGGTGGACCTCAAGCGCCTGTGTGATTGAGTGCGCGGGGTGCGCCCGCCCGGCCTCGCAGCTACCTGCTATGAGGCAAGTGCCGCGTCGACCAGCGGCAGCAGGCCGTCGAGCAGCCGGGCCGTCAGGCCCCAGATGACCGCGTCGCCGACCGGCAGGTTCCGACCCGGCCACGGCTGGCCGTCCCGCCAGGCCGAGCGGTCCAGCAGCCGCGCGAGCGGCACCTCCAGGACGGCGTCCAGCTCGCGTGTGTCCGCCCGGAACCGGGGCTCCGGAACGCGCAGCCAGGCCATGAAGGGCACGACCGAGTAGTTGGTCACCGCCGCATAGACCGGCTCGCCGGCGCCGAGTGGGACCAGGTCCGCCGCCGCCACCCCGATCTCCTCCTCGGCCTCGCGGGCCGCGGCCTGCCAGGCGCCCTCACCGGACCTCACCCGGCCGCCGGGCAGGCCGATCTGTCCAGGATGACTGGGAAAATCTTCGCGCCTAGCGACGAACGGCATGTACAATTCCCCTTCCCGCCGGTAGATGAGCGCCACCACTGCGGCCGCCCTCGCCCCCATGCGGAACGTTCCCCAGTCTTCCAACGATTGAAGAAGAGTGGAAAGACGGCCGAGGAAGGGACTGGGGAGCTGGTCGTCTGCATCGGGCATTGCTCTTATCCGACTGGAAAGGTAGGTGTAGATTGATCGACGAGACGAATTTAGCGATCGAGGAGCTGGAGGAGGAGATCCGGCGCGAGAACGAGCGCCGTTACGCCTTTTACCGGATGCTCAATGCTACCGATCGGGTTCTCTGGCGGCTGGAGGAGCTCAACCGCGACGGGGTGAAGACGATCCCCGGGGACATGCGACTGCGGATGCGCGACTCGCTTACCGAGCTGCCGAATGCTTGCCTGGAGGTCTACAGGGACAGCGACCACGTCCAGGAGGTCCTGGATTCCATCTTCGAGGTCCAGGAACGCCTGTTCCGCTGGCGCGACCCGCAGCGCACGCCCGACGAAGAGGAGGAGGTCGAGCGGCTGGCCGTCTAGCGGGCCAGCCTCGTACTTGTCGACCGCTCGGCGGCCGCCTGCTGGCCGCCGGCACCTGAGCCGCACCGCTCGACGGCGCGGCTGACGAGATCCTGGAGAAGCCGCCTCCGGCTGGCCTGCCGACGGCACGTTTGCCGGGGCCGGTGCGGCCGGTGGCGGGGGAGAGGGGAACTTCGGAGCACCACAGCGGTGCAGAGCAGCCCGCCCAGCGGGCCGCCGTCAGCCCGCCTCCGGTCCCCGGTCGCGGATCCGCCCGTGCGCTGGAGCGCGATCCAGATGCTCACCGGTCCATTGTTTCGCGTCGGATGTGGTTCGGCTCTTCCGAACCGCCCATGATTACCTGGGACATGCGCACCATCAGCGGGCCGGGCACAGGCGTGGGGCGGCCGCCGACAGAGGTCGTCTCACGATACCTGGAGGCGGTCTACTACATGGAGACGGAGGGCGAGCCGGTCAGGAGCGCCCGTCTCGCGGACTGGCTCGGCGTCAGCCGGCCGACCGTGACCGTGGCCCTGCGGCGGATGACCCGGGACGGCATGGTGCGCCTCACGGGCCGGAAGGAGATCGAGCTGACGGATCCCGGCCGTCAGGCGGCCGCCGCGATCGTTCGGCGGCACCGGATCATGGAGCGCTGGCTGACCGACGCCCTCGGCCTGGACTGGGTCACTGCCGACGAGGAGGCCGCGCGCCTGGAGCACGCGGTCTCGGGCCTCGTCGAGCAGCGGCTCTGGGAGGCGCTGGGCCGGCCCACCTCGTGCCCACATGGCAACCCCATCCCGGGCCACGCAGACCTCCGGCCGGACGAGGTGAGGCTCTCGACCCTCCGGCAGGACGCCCGGGCGACCGTGAGCCGGATCTCAGAGGTCGCCGAGCGCGAAGCACCCGCCCTGCTGCGCTACCTGCTGGAGCGGAACCTCGTGCCGGGGGCGGGCCTCGACGTCGTCGAGGTCGACCCCGTGGGCCGCACCATACGTGTTCGGGCGGTCGGCCGGGAGATGACGCTGAGCCACGAGACGGCAGGCAAGGTATGGGTCGTTCCTGTTCACCCGGCCCGCTCGCGACACGGCTGATCCGGATCCCCCTCCGGCGGGCCACCTCCCCCGCGAGGGGGGTCGCAGAGCCCCCTCCGGCCCTTCGGGCCACCTCCCCCGCGAGGGGGGAGGATGCGAGCCGGTAGCATCGGCACGTGAACGCCCTCCAGGTGATCGGCCGGAAACGGGACGCGCTCGAGCACACGCCCGAGGAGATCCGCTTCCTGCTCGACGGCTACCTGGACGGCTCGATCCCCGACTACCAGATGTCCGCGTGGCTCATGGCGGTCTGCACCAGGGGCATGACCCGCTCGGAGACGCTGCACCTGACGCGGGCTATGGTCGGCTCGGGAGAGGTCCTGGACCTGTCCTCGATCGCCGCCGTCAAAGTCGACAAGCACTCGACCGGCGGGGTGGGGGACAAGGTCACGCTCGTCGCGTGCCCCCTGGCCGCCGCCTGCGGAGTGCCTGTGCCGAAGCTCAGCGGTCGCGCGCTGGCCCACACCGGGGGCACGCTGGACAAGCTGGAGTCCGTGCCGGGCGTGACCGTCGACCTGGGACCGGACCGCTTCCTGGACCAGGTCCGCCGGATCGGCATCGCGGTGGCGGCGCAGTCGCCTCGCCTGGTGCCCGCGGACAGGGCCCTCTACGCGCTGCGGGACGCGAGCGCCACCGTCCCGTCCGTGCCCCTGATCGCCTCCAGCGTGATGTCGAAGAAGATCGCCGCCGGCGCCGACGCCATGGTGCTGGACGTCAAGTTCGGGCGAGGCGCCTTCGTGGGCGACCCGGAGCGCGCCTGCGACCTGGCCGCCGAGATGGTGCAGATCGGTGAGGGCGCCGGCCGGCGCACGGTGGCGCTGGTCACCGCCATGGACAGCCCGCTGGGGCGGTCCGTGGGGAACGCCGTCGAGGTGCTGGAGGCCCTCGAGGTGCTGGAGGGGCGCGGCGACCAGCAGCTCGGCGCGGTTGCCGTGGCGGTCGCGCGCGAGATGTGCCTGCTGGCCGGCGTCGGGAGCGACCCCGCCGACGTCCTCCGAAGCGGCTCCGGCCTGGCCAAGCTCTGGGAGATGCTGGAGGCGCAGGGCGGACGCCGGGATCGGCCGCCCCCCGCCCACCCGGTCCAGCTGGCCATCCGGGCTCCGGTGGCTGGCTGGGTGGAGGCGGTAGACGCGCTGGCCTGCGGACTCGCGGTGATCGAGCTGGGCGGCGGCCGGCTGCGCAAGGGCGACCGCGTCGACCACGGGGTGGGCCTGGAGATTCGGGCCCCGGCCGGCTGCCGGGTGGGCGCGGGGGATCCGCTGGTGGAGGTGCGGGCGCCGTCCCCGGAGGTGGCGCAGCGCGCGCTGCCGCGCCTGGAGGGTGCCTGGCGGATCGTCCCCCACCCCGTCCAGCTCAGCCCGCACGTCCGCTACCGGGTGGACAGGGACGGCGTGCGGCCGGCGGCGACGTGACGGCGCGGGGACCGGAGCGCCGGCTCCAGGCGTTTACGAGAGAGTGGCCCGGGGGAATCACGACCCCCGTACGGCTTTGCAAAGGAGCGACGAGATGACCGACGACACGCCGCCGGCCCCGGCCTCCCAGGAGACCGAGGAGCCGGCCCAGGCGCTGGTCCTGACGCCGCCGGCCCCGGTGCCGGCGGTCAGTCCCAAGCAGGCGGCGGTCTCGGCCGTCGTCGACGACGCGACCGCCCGCCAGATCGACCAGGCCGTCACCGCGTTCGTTGACGCCCTGGTCAGCCTCGACGTCCACTCGCCCGACTTCCAGCGGAAGATGGAGTCGGTCAGCCAGATGGGGAACCAGGAGATCCGGCGCTCGGCCGAGGTCTCGAACCGGTTCCTGGACAAGCCGATGGCCTCGCTGGAGCGGGGCCCGCTGGGCCAGGGGTCGAACGTCTCCAACTCGCTGGTGCAGCTGCGCCGGCAGGTCGAGGAGCTCGACCCGACGCGGCAGGGGCTGGTCGGATCCCACCGCATCCTGGGCATCATCCCGTTCGGCAACCGCGTGCGGGACTACTTCACGAAGTACCAGTCGGCGCAGCGCAACATCGACGGGATCATCCAGTCCCTCTACCACGGCCAGGAGGAGCTGCAGCGCGACAACGCGGCCATCGAGCAGGAGAAGGTCAACCTCTGGCAGATGAAGGGCCGCCTGGAGCAGTACGCCTACATGGCGTCCAAGCTGGACGAGGCGCTGGACGCCCGGATCCGCACGCTGGAGCTGGGCGACCCCGAGAGGGCCAAGACGATGCAGGAGGACGTCCTCTTCTATGTGCGCCAGAAGCACCAGGACGTGCTCACCCAGCTGGCCGTGAACATGCAGGGCTACCTGGCCCTGGACCTGGTCCGCAAGAACAACCACGAGCTCATCAAAGGCGTCGACCGGGCCACGACCACCACCGTCTCGGCCCTGCGCACGGCGGTCATCGTGGCCCAGGCCCTGACGAACCAGCGCCTCGTGCTCGACCAGATCACGGCCCTCAACACCACGACCAGCAGCCTGATCGAGTCGACATCGACGCTGCTCCGCCAGCAGACGGACAAGATCTACACCCAGGCGGCCAATGCGACGGTCGACATCCAGAAGCTGCAGACGGCCTTCAACAACATCTACGCCACCATGGACTCGATCGACCGCTTCAAGGTCCAGGCCCTCGACAACATGCGCACCACGGTCAACACGCTGTCGCGCGAGATCCAGAAGGCGCAGGTCTACATGGAGCGCGCCCGCACCGCGGAGGTAGGCGAGGCCAGGGCGGCCGCGCTGACCACGGGCGGCGAGCTGACCCTGCCGGGGGGTGAGGAACAGCGTTGAGGCGCGCTGGCACCGGCTCAGGTCCGTGCCCGGCCGGGACCGCCGGCGGAGGCGTTTCCCGGAGGCTCGAAGTGATGCCCCCGATATTGCCGGCCGAGTCTGAGCCGCCGTGCTAGGCATCCGCCGTCTGCTGTCCGGCCGCTGGGCGCGGGCGCCGGACCGGTTCGATCCCCAGCGCGTCCGCCGCGCGCTGGAGGACGCGTACCAGATGACCCACGGCCGGCTGCCGGTGGAGGTCCAGTCGGACGTGGCCCGGATCCGCCAGCGGATACTCGCGCTGGTGCCGCGGGCCGACGAGTTCCCGCTGGGCTCTGTGGACCTGTTCCTCCTGCAGCGCATCGCGGTCGACTACCTGCCTACCGCGATCGCCGCCTATCTGGCCCTGCCCCCTGGCGCGGCCACCCGGCCGGTGCAGGGCAACCTGACGCCGCTGGACCTGCTTCGCCATCAGCTCTGGCTGGTGGAGGTCAGAATCGCCGGGATCGCAGAGACGGCCGAGCACCGCGATGTGGACAACCTGGTCGCCCACGGCCGGTTCCTGGAGGAGCAGCTGGGCGACCCGAGCGATGACCTCTCGCTCCCTCCGACCTCATGAGACTGGCGAGCAGCGGCAGCCCGCCGCGCGTTCTGAGGAAGAGGGGTGCGAGAATGGCAAGTCCGACAGGCAGATTTGCGCCGGACATGGCGCATAATCGAAAGATCGAGGATGAGCAATGACAGGAGGAGCCGGCTGCCGGGAGGGATCGGGACGATGATCTTCGGAGTCATCCTGGTTCTGGCTGCGCTGGCCGTGTTCGCCGGCGGCACGTTCTCCTGGCTGATCTTCGCGCTGCTGATGTGGGGAGGTATGCAGCTCCTGTTCGGCGGCCGCCGCCGCCGGCCTCGCCGCACGATGCGCTGGACGACCTGGACCCCGTCGGCGCCGCCCGGCGGCGTCCGGCCGCCGTATCCGGTGGTGCCGCAGCCGGTGCCGGCGCCGGCTCCTCCTCCGGCGGTGCCTGCGCGGCTGTCCGCCCGCCTGCCGGCGGACGTGGAGCAGCAGGTGGACCGCATTCGCCGGAAGGGCGCCGTCCTGGCCCAGCACGGCGACAAGTTCCCGCTCGGCTCGAAGGACCTGTACGTCGTCCAGCACATCGAGACCGACTACCTGCAGCCCACGATCGGCGCCTATCTCGAGGTGCCGGCCTGGTCGGTCGACAAGCCGGCCGCCGACGGCCGCACCCCGCTGACGATGCTCCACGACCAGCTGGACCTGCTGGAAGGGAAGCTCGACGAGATCGCCGACAACGTCCGGAACCAGCGCGTCGACCGGCTGGCCGCGAACGGGCGGTTCCTCGAGGAGCGCTTCGGTCAGTCCGAGGAGGAGCTGACCATCCCGCGCCGGCCTGGCTAGGAGCGCGGCCGAAAACCAAGCCGGATCTTTGGGGCCCATGCACCCCATCTCCGGCGTTGCCTCCTGCGGTGCTCGCTCACGCCCTGGAGGGCGCTCGCTGCGCTCCTCGTCGGCGCCACCGGATCTGGGGCACCTGGACCCCAAATCTCTCGGCCCGGT
>DATFRD010000136.1:0-5555 GCA_035263645.1 Candidatus Dormiibacterota bacterium
GGTGCCGACGCCCTGGCCGTCCTCGACGGTGATGACTCCGTCCTTGCCGACCTTGTCCATCGCGTCGGCGATGAGCTCGCCGATCTGGTCGTCCTGAGACGAGATGGCCGCCACGTGAGCGACGTCCTCGTGGCCCTTCACCGGCACCGAGACGCGCTTGATCTCTTCGACGACCGCGTTGACCGCCTGCTCGATGCCCTGCTTGAGCATCATCGGGTTGGCACCTGCGGCGACGTTCCGGAAGCCCTCGTTGATCATCGTCTGGGCCAGCAGGGTCGCCGTGGTGGTGCCGTCGCCGGCCACGTCGTTGGTCTTGGTGGCCACCTCGCGCAGGAGCTGGGCGCCCGTGTTCTCACCGGGGTCCCTGAGCTCGATCTCGCGCACGATGGTGACGCCGTCGTTGGTCACGGTCGGGGCGCCGAACTTCTTCTCGAGCACGACGTTCCGGCCCTTGGGCCCGAGCGTGATGCGCACCGACTCCGCGACGATGTCGATGCCGCGCTTCAGCGACTGCCGCGCGTCGACATCGAAAGCAACTGCCTTCGCCATGTTGGTTGACGAACCTCCTCGTCTAGCTGGTTTCCAATAGTTGTCGGCGAGCCCTACTGGCTGCCGTTGCTGCCCACGACGGCGAGAACGTCCTTCTCGCTGATGATCAGATACTCGATCTCGTCGAGCTTGAACTCGTTCCCGGCGTACTTGGCGTAGAGCACCCGGTCGCCCACGCGCAGCTCCATCGGGACCTTCGTCCCGTTGTCGAGGATTCGACCGGTTCCGACGGCCTCGACGATCCCTTCCTGGGGCTTCTCCTTGGCGGTATCGGGGAGCACGATCCCGCTCTTGGTCTTCTCTTCGCGCTCGACGGGCTTCAGGACCACCCGGTCGCCCAACGGCCTCAGCTGCATACTGTTTCTCCTCCGGAGGTTGAGTTCTGATCTGGCGCTCGGACCGCGGGAGTGCTTAGCACTCGCCGGGCCCGAGTGCTAATTCTAGGAGCGCGGCTCGTGCGATTTCAACCCCTCGGCTCGCGATCTTCGAGGAGCTCTCGGGCCGTCTCCGCCTCCGCCTCCGGTACGTAGATGCGGCAGTCCTCCAGCACGGACCCCGCCCACCACACCTCGGGGCTGAACTGCTGGGTGACCGGGTTCAGGCCGCTGCCCTCCAGGAGTGCATGGACCACGCTCGCCTCCACGCACGTCCCGCTGAAGACCTCGTCCCAGCCCTCGGGCGCGCGGGCTCTCATCGGGTCACCACGCGAGGGAGGGCTCCGCCCGGAGCTCGCCGCCTCTGGGCGCGTGGGGCCCCGCGGCCGCGATCATCGCGGCGTTGTCGGTGCAGAGCAAGAGCGGCGGCACGGTGAGCCGGGACCGGCCGGCGACAACCTCCTCGGACCGGCTGCGAAGCAGCGTATTGGCGGCGACACCGCCGCAGACCACGACCTCGGGGGCCGGCCAGACGTCCAGCGCCCGGTCCAGCTTCGCCAGCAGCGACTCCACGACCGAGCGCTCGAAGGCGGCGGCCAGGTCCGCCACGGTCGCCTCGTCCAGCGCCCCGGCGCCGGCTGGACCGCCCAGGTCGCGGACCCGGTACAGGAGGGCCGTCTTCAACCCGCTGAAGCTGTATTCCAGGCCGGGCAGCGAGGGCACCGGCAGCGGCTGCCGCGCCGGGTCTCCACGTCTGGCCGCCCGGTCGAGCGCCGGGCCGCCGGGATAGCCGAGGCCGAGCGTGCGCGCGGCCTTGTCGAACGCCTCCCCGGCGGCGTCGTCCCGCGTCCGCCCGACGACGTGGAACTCGCCGTGCGCCGGCATCCGGACCAGGTCGGAGTGAGCCCCGCTGACGACCAGCGCCAGCAGCGGCGGCTCCAGGTCCGGACGGGCCAGCAGGGCCGCGTAGACGTGTCCCCAGAGGTGGTTCACGCCGGCCACGGGCCGGTCCCACGCTGCCGCCAGGCCCTGCGCCAGCCCGACCCCCACCAGCAGGCACCCGACGAGCCCCGGGCCACGGGCGACCGCCACCAGGTCGACGTCCCGCCCGCCCGCGTCCTGCCCGGCGAGCACCGCGTCGACCAGCGACGGCAGCTTCTCCAGGTGGGCGCGCGCCGCCACTTCCGGGACCACGCCGCCGAACGGCGCGTGCGCCTGGTCCTGGGAGTGGACAAGGTTCGCCAGGACGCGGCGTCCGTTCTCGACGAGTGCCACCGAGCTCTCGTCGCAGCTCGACTCGATGCCGAGCGTGAGCGTCAGAGCTCCTGCTGAGGACCGGGCGCCGGACGCAGCCCGCGGACCTGATGATGGTCGACGCGACCCAGGTTGGCTTCGTACGCCTGCCGGAACCTGGGTGAGTGGATGGAGTCGGACCACATGACGATGGCGTCCTCGCCGTTGTCGGTGTAGTAGCCCTTGCGCCGTCCGATGACCTTGAAGCCGAAACCCTCGTACATACGCATGGCGTTCTCGTTGGACGTGCGGACCTCCAGCGTGATCCACTTGGCGCCGATGTCGTAGGCGGCCTGGACCAGGCCGGCGAAGATGATGCGTCCGTAGCCCGCGTGCTGCAGGTCGCGGCGCACCCCGATCGTGGTCACGTGCGCCTCGTCATACATCCGCCACATCCCACCGTAGCCCACGATCTCGCGCCGCTCGTCCATGTCCCGGCGCAGCACGATGTAATACGCGCTGTTTCGAGAGGAGAGTTCACGGTAGTACGCATTCCGCGGCCACGGCGTCGTGAAGATGTGCCGTTCGATCTCCTGCACGGTGGGCACGTCGGCCTCGCGCATGGGCTCGATCGCCAGGTGCTCACGAATCTGGACCATTCTTGCCCTGCCACTCCGGCACAGTCCCGAAAGACCGCATGTACTTCAACTTGACGCTACCATAGCTCAGCCGCTCGGCACTCGTGAGGAGCCCGGCCGTGGCCTCCGCGAACGTGTGCAGGTCCCCCTTCTCTAGCCTGTTGATGCCGGCTGCGCGCAGCGCCTCCGCCGTGCCCGCGCGAAGCCAGCCGACGACCGGCCACAGCGGCGACAGGTCCGCGGGCTCGCCGTGGCCCCGCTCCCCGCTCGGGTGGAGCCAGTACAGCCGGCCGCGCCCCGCCTCCACCACCGCGCTGGCAGGCACGGTCGCCCTGGCCGCCTGGACCTCCAGCGAGCCGAGCCCGTACAGCGGCACGCCCAGACCCATCGCGAGGCCGACGCCGTAGCTGACGCCGACCCGCAGGCCGGTGAAGGAGCCCGGGCCCAGGGAGACCGCCACGGCCCCGAGGCGCCGGGGGTGGACGAAGGCGCGGACGCGGCCCGGCAGGTCGTGCTCCCGGCCGCCGGCGATCACGTCCTCCTCGATCGGGCGGCCGGCCTCGACCAGCGCCAGCGCCGAGCACGGCGACGACGTGTCGATCACCAGGACCACGAGGCTGGCCCTCTCTCGATGCGGAGCCGCCGCCGATTCCTGCCGAGCACGTCGATCACCACGACGGCCGCGGACGGGTCGGCCATGCGGTCGCCCCACTCCACCACGGCCGCCCCCTCGTCGAGCAGGTCGTCCAGGCCCAGGTCGGTCAGCTCAGCCACGTCCCCCAGGCGGTAGAGGTCGACGTGCGCGAGCTGCAGCCGCCCGCGGTAGACCCTCACCAGCTGGAACGTCGGGCTCATGACGTCGTCGGGAGCGCCCACCCCGCGGGCCAGCCCGCGGACGAACGTCGTCTTGCCGGCACCCATCTCGCCGTGGAGCAGGAGGAGGTCGCCGCGCCTCAGGTGCACGGCCAGGCGCTCGGCGGCCGCCTCAGTAGCTTCCGGCGACCCGGTCGACACCTCACGCGAAGTGGTCGTAGCCACGCTCTCGCACCGCGACCTCGCGCCCGTCCGAGCCCACCACCACGACCCGCCCGTCGCCCGTGAGCAGGCCCACCTCCCGGAGGTCCTCCGGCAGCGCCGGCCCGCAGCAGACGAGCTCCACCTCCTCGCCGCTGGCGAGCGCCCGCTCGGGACTCGCTTCTCCGGCCCGCGGGACGGCGTCGAGCCACAGCCTGGCCCCCACGCCGGCCGCGGCCGCGAACTTGTCCAGCTCCATGACGAGGCCGTCGCTGATGTCGCCGCAGCAGAGACCGGCCGCCGCCAGCTCCGCGCCCAGGCGCAGCCGCGGCCGCGGCCGGCGCCACGCCACGGAGGCACCGCCCAGGGGCCCCGTGACCCCGACGGGCCACCCCGGTCGGGCGGCTGACCGGGGGACCGGCCGGACCGGGGTCGAGCCGAGCAGGGCCACGGTCAGCGATCCCTCGTGAGGGGCGGCGGTCGTGTCGCCCCCCACGATGCGCAGCCCCACCTCCGCGGCCAGGCCGGCCAGGCCGCGGTAGATTCCGACCGCCACCTCCTCGTCCCAGCGGCGCGGCATCGACAGGGAGACCAGGCCGTAGGTCGGCGCCGCGCCCTTCGCGGCCAGGTCGCCGAGCGCGAAGCAGAGGGCCCGCCAGCCGACGTCGTCGGGCGCCTGGCTGCCCAGGTCGAAGTGGACTCCCTCCACCGAGGTGTCGCAGGTGGCGACGGTGTACGACCCGTCGGCCTCCCGCCAGGCCGCCGCGTCATCCTCGCCGGGGCCGATCACCAGGTCGCCCCCCGGCGCCGACAGGTGCGGCACTAGCCGGCGGATGAGGTCCAGCTCGTTCATGGGCCCAGGTCCCTCCCCCCTTGCGGAGAGGGTGGCCCGCCAGGGCCAGAGCAGGGTGGGGACGGGGGGATCAGCTCATCCCGCCAGGCCCGGACCTCGGCCTCGGGGTCGGGCGCGTGCGCCAGCGCCCGGATCCCGCAGACGCGCTCGACACCCGACGCCCGCAGCTCCGCCAGCCGGCTCCGCTCGATGCCCCCGATGGCGAAGACCGGGATCCGGACCGCGGCCGCCACCGCAGCGACGCCGCCCGGCCCGATGACCTGCTTCTCGGTCTTGAGCGGCGTCGGGAACGCGGGCCCGCTCCCCAGGTAGTCCGCGCCGGCCAGCTCTGCCTCCCGGCCGGCCGCCGGCGTCGAGGCCGACGCGCCGACCACGAGGGCGGGGCCCACCACCAGGCGCACGGCGGCCACGCTCAGGTCGTCCTGGCCGACGTGGACGCCGTCGGCGCCGCTGAGCACGGCCACGTCGACGTGGTCGTTCACCATGAGCAGGACGCCCGCCGCCGCGCAGTCCGCCGCCAGCGCGCACGCCAGTTCGAGCACCTGGCCGCGGGGCATGGTCTTCTGGCGAAGCTGGATCGCATCGGCCCCGCCGCGCAGCCAGGCGCCGACCAGGCGCCGGACCGCGGCCGGGTCGCCGTCGGGGGTGATCGCGTAGATGCGAGCCGCGTTGAGCCGCCGAAGGCGGTCGTCGCGCGCTTCGCGTCCCTCTGCGCTCACGATCAGCGAAGTCTAGGAGCGCCGACGAAAACCCAGCCGGATCTTTGGGGCCCATGCACCCCATCTCCGGCGTTGCCTCCTGCGGTGCTCGCTCACGCCCTGGAGGGCGCTCGCTGCGCTCCTCGTCGGCGCCACCGGATCTGGGGCACCTGGACCCCAAATCTCTCGGCCCGGT
>DATFRD010000137.1:0-8673 GCA_035263645.1 Candidatus Dormiibacterota bacterium
GCGGTCGTGCCAGCAGGATCGATCCCGGCATGTGCAGGGCCCGCTCTCAGCCTAGAACACCAGCTTCCGCTCCAGGAGGGAGCGCTCGGCCGGGTTGGCCGTCATCTGCAGCGCGCGGCGGTGGGCCGCCCTGGCCTCCTCGTGCCGGCCCAGGCGTTCCAGCAGATCGCCCCGCGACGCGTGGTAGAGGTGGTAGCCGTCCAGCGCTCCCGCGAGCTGGTCCAGCAGCCCCAGAGCGCGATCGGCGCCGTGCACGTGGCTCAGCGCGATCGCGAGGTTTAGCCGCACGACCGGCGTGTCGCGGTGGCGGAGCAGCAGGCCGTAGAGGCCCGCCACCTGGGGCCAGTCCGTGTCCGCCCACGACGAGGACTCCGCGTGCACGGCGGCGATGGCCGCCTGGAGCTGGTACGCTCCCGGACGATGCGCTGACGCGGCGCGCTCGATCAGCGCACCCGCTTCGCCGATCAGCCCCAGGTCCCAGAGCGAGCGGTCCTGGTCCTTCAGCAGCACCAGCTCGCCCCGCCCGTCGAAGCGGGCGGCCGCCCGCGCGCGGTGCAGCCGCATCAGGGCCAGCAGGCCGAGCGGCTCCGGCTCGCCCGGCATGAGCCCCACCAGCAGGCCGCAGAGCCACTCGGCGTCCTCCGCCAGCCGAGGCCGGGTCGGGGCCGGGCCCGAGCTGGCAAGGTAGCCCTCGTTGAACATCAGGTAGAGGACCGCCAGCACCTCGTCCAGGCGCTCCGCCAGCTCGGCTCCGGACGGCACCCGGTAGGCGATGCGCGCGGTGACGATCTTGCGCTTCGCGCGAACGATGCGCTGGGCCACCGCCCGCTCCTGGGCCAGGAAGGCGTGGGCGATCTGGGACGTGGTCAGGCCGGCCACGGCCCGCAGCGTGAGGGCAACCTGCGCCTCTCGCGCCAGCGCGGGGTGGCAGCAGGTGAAGATCAGGCGCAGCCGGTCGTCCGGCTCCTCGGCCGGGGCGTCGGACGCGGCGACCAGCTGCAGCTTCTCGGCCAGCCGGGTGTTGCGGCGGACCTGGTCCAGCGCCTTGCGGCGGGCGGTGAGCGCAAGCCAGGCGCCCGGGTTGGCCGGCACCCCGGTGAGCGGCCAGTGCTCCAGGGCCTCCACGATCGCGTCCTGGACGAGCTCCTCCGCCATGTCGAAGTCGCCCAGACGCCGCACCAGCGAGCTGATCAGACGGCCCGCCTCCTCCCGGAAGACGCGCGAGACCGCCGCCTCGGCCGGGTTGCACCGGCCGCTGCCGGTTCGGGCCTGGCCGGCCGCCGGCTCGGCGGCGCCCGGCACCGCGGTGGTCACGCCGCTACATCCCCTCGCGTTCGCGGATGGGCCGGATCTCGACTTTGTCGCTGCCCGGCCAGGTCCTGGCCATGGCCACGACCGCGTCGAGGTCGGCGGCCTCCACGATCGCGTAGCCGCCGACGGACTCCTTGGACTCCAGGAAGGGGCCGTCGGTGACCAGGCCGCTCTGCGGCTGAACCGTCGTGGCCGTGCTGGCGGGCTGCAGCTGGTGACCGCCCTGGATCGCGCCCGACGCGCTGTGCTGTCCCCACCACTGGCCGACCCGGGCGTACAGCGCCTCCACGTCCTCCGGTGAGGCCGTCTGCTCCCACCCGTCGTCCGCGGACACGAACATCAGCATGTACTTCATCTCAACCCCTCCAATCTGGCTGCCGCCGCCGGCCGCCGTCATCCAGGACAACGAACGCGCGCCCGCCGATTTCGACAGCCAGGGGTGGCCCGTGGCTGTCGATTCGGGCCATCGCCATTCGACTACAGGTTGCCCGTGAGCGGTGGCGGGCGGTATGAACATGGAGGTTTTCGCGATGAGGTACCTGTGTCTGCTGCACGTGGCGGAGGCGACCGCACCGGCCCCGGGCACGCCCGAGTTCGCCGAGGTGGTGGCCGCCAACTACGCGGCCACCGGGGCGATGGCCGAGGCGGGCGTGCTGGTGGACAGCGCGCCCCTGCAGCCGGTGAGGTCGGCGACCACGGTGCGCGTGCGCGAGGACGAGACGCTGCTCACGGACGGGCCCTACGCCGAGCTGAAGGAGCAGCTCGGCGGCTACTACCTGCTGGAGTGCGCTGACCTCGACGAGGCTCTGCGCTGGGCGGCCACCATTCCCGCCGCGCGGGCCGGGGCGGTCGAGGTGCGTCCGGTCATCAGGGTGGAAGCTCGGCGCTGAGCGACCATCTCGACGCAGTGTTCCGGGCCCACTGGTGGGGCGCGGTGGCGACCGTCACGCGCCTCGTCGGCGACGTCGAGGTGGCCGAGGACGCCGTGCAGGAGGCGTGCGCGGCAGCCCTGCTCCAGTGGCAGAGCGCCGGAGTGCCGGCGAACCCCGGGGCCTGGCTGGTCGGGACCGCGCGGCACCGCGCCCTGGACTGGCGGCGGCGAGAGGCGAAGCGCGCCGAGAAGGAGGGGGCGGCCCACCGTGAGCATCGAGAGCGGGGCCGGCCCCCGCTGCAGGGGCCGATCTCCGACGACCAGCTCTCCCTGGTCTTCCTGTGCTGTCATCCGGCGCTGGAGACGGGCGTGCGGGTCGCGCTCACCCTGCGCGCGGTGTGTGGGCTGACAACGGCGGAGATCGCAGCGGCATTCCTCACGCCCGAGGCGACCATGGCCCAGCGCCTGGTCAGGGCCAGGCGCAAGATCCGGGAGGCGGGCATCCCGTTCCGGGTGCCGCCACCCGACGCGCTCGCGGGCCGGCTGGCTGCCGTCCTCCGGGTCGTCTACCTGGTGTTCACGGCGGGCCACCGGGCGCCGGCGGGCGAGCAGCTCGTCCGGCCGGCGCTGTGCGAGGAGGCCATCCGGCTCGCTCGCGCCCTGGCTGAGCTGCTGCCCGAGGAGCCCGAGGCGACCGGCCTCCTCGCGCTCCTGCTGCTCGTCGACGCGCGACGGCCAGGGCGCGTCGACGCCGCCGGCCACCTGGTCCTCCTGGAGGACCAGGACCGCAGCCGCTGGGACCGCGCCGCGATCGTCGAGGGCGCCGCGCTCGTCGAGCGGGCGCTGCGCGCCGCACGCCCGGGGCCGTACCAGATCCAGGCCGCCATCGCCGCCTGCCACTCGACCGCTCCCGAAGCCGCCGCCACCGACTGGGGCGAGATCGCGGCCCTCTACGGAGAGCTCCGCCGCCACGAGCCGACGGCCGTGGTCGAGGCCAACCGGGCGGTCGCGGTGGCGATGGTGCAGGGCCCGGCTGCCGGCCTGGCCATCCTCGACGCCATGGCCGGCGACGCGCGGCTCGCCCGCTGGCCGCCGTTCCACGTCGGCCGCGCCGACCTCCTCTCCCGGCTCGACCGTCCCGCCGCGGCGGCCGAGGCCTACCGGGCCGCCCTGGACCTGGAGCCACCGGCCGCCGAGCGAGCTTCCATCACCGAACGCCTCCGCCGGCTCGGCTGACGCGCGCAAAGGCCGCATAATCCGGCCGTGCGCGCTGCTGTCCTGCGGACCTGTCCCGGCTGGCTCGAGATCACCGACGTGGCGGTCGACGCCCCCCTACCCCACGAGGTGCTGGTGCGGACGGCGGCGGCGGGCCTCTGCCACAGCGACCTCCACTTCATGGAGGGCAAGTACCCGGCCACCACCCCCCTGGTCATGGGCCACGAGTCCGCCGGCGTGGTGGAGGCCGTGGGCTCCGACGTCACGTACGTCCGGCCCGGCGACCATGTGGTGACCTGCCTGTCGGCGTTCTGCGGGGAGTGCGAGTTCTGCCTGACGGGCCGCCCCCACCTCTGCCAGACGCCGGGGGTGCGCGCGGAGCTGAGGCCCCGGCTCTCGGCCGACGGGACCGGGCTCGGCCAGTTCGCCGGCCTCGGCTCCTTCGCCGAGCTGATGCTCGTCCACGAGCGGGCGGTGGTCAGGGTCACCCCCGAGATCCCGCTCGACCGGGCGGCGCTGATCGGCTGCGGCGTCACGACCGGGCTGGGCGCCGTCTTCAACACCGCCCGGGTGGCGCCGGGTGCGACCGTGGCGGTCATCGGCTGCGGGGGCATCGGGCTGAACTGCGTCCAGGGTGCGCGGCTGGCAGGCGCCGCCCGGATCATCGCGGTCGACAGGCTCGACTCCAAGCTCGAGATGGCGCTCGACTTCGGGGCCACCGACGTGGTCGACGCCTCCGCGGGCGATCCGGCCGCCGCGATCGTGGAGATGACCGGCGGCGGCGTGGAGCACGCGTTCGAGGCGATCGGGCTGGCCGCCACGGCCGAGCAGGCGTTCGGCATGCTGCGGCGAGGCGGGACGGCGACTGTGATCGGGATGATCCCTCCTGGCGAGGTGGTCCGGCTGCCGGGTCCGGCGCTGCTCTCCGAGAAGCGGATCCAGGGTTCGTCCATGGGGTCCAACCGGTTCCGGCTCGACATCCCGCGCTATGTCGACCTCTACCTTCAGGGGCGGCTGAAGCTCGACGAGCTGGTTTCCGCGCGCATCCGCCTGGAGGACGTGAACGGCGGCTTCGAGGCGCTGCAGCGTGGCGACGTGGCCCGCACGATGATCGTGTTCTGAGACCGGTAGCGGAACAGGCGCCCCGGCGGCCGGGCCGCAGGGGAAGGTCAGACCGTTCGCATGCGTATCCGGAGTCCGAGCGCGCCGGCGATCGCCTCGAGGTCGTCCGGATCGCTGGTCACGATCGCTGCCGCCCGGACCGCGGCTGCGGTCACCACGACGGCGGCGTCGACCACGTCGCTCGTGCCCGACGCCCCGCACGCGGCTCCCGCTGCGCGACCCGCGTCCTCCACCATCGGCACGATGCGGCACGTGCCGAGGAGTCGGGAGACGAGCGGCTGCGGTCCTCCCCGCCATCCCTGGGCGAGCACAGGGACCGGAACGATCGGGATCGTGTCGGCGGCGATGAGCTCGGCGTGCAGCGCCCACAGCCCGACATCCCGGCGCTCCGCGGCCAGGAGAGCCCCGGTGTCGTACACGATCTCGGACACTAACCGGCCGCCCTCATGTCCTCCGCGGGGAGGATCCCCACCTCGCGCAGGAACCGTCGCGCCTCCTGGCGCTCCTCCTGCGGCAGCGGCCCGTGCTCGGCCTCGTACTCGCGGATGAGCCGCCGCCCCGCCTGGATCTTCGCGGCGTGCTCGGCGGCCTGGGCCAGCCACGTCGATACGCTCAGGCCCGCTTCCCGCGCCGCCGCCCGGATCTGCGCCTCCAGCTCGGGTGGCACGGAGATCGACATCCGCTGAACAGTCATGCCGGCATTGTAGCGAGCCGGTAATACCGATCGTAATAACGCCCAGCCGGTCCTAGAGCCGCCTGGTGTTCGGCCGTGCCCCGAGGCCGGTGCGGGGGGCACGCTGTCGTCGCGCAGAGCTCAGGTCGGGTCGGCGGCGGCCGCCGGTGGGGAGGGCCTTCCATCGACGGCGGGCGCCTCGCGCCCGGCGACGGCGACGTGCCCGGCCCGCGGCCGGGCGCCCTCGGGCGGGCGCGGCTCCCTGGCCTCGACCCGGACCCGGGCGTCGAGCACGCGGGCGCCGTCCGCGCCGGCCAGCACGGGGTTGAGGTCCAGCTCGACCACCTCGGGCAGGTCGTCGGCCAGGGCGGCGACGCGGAGCAGGAGCTCGCGGAGAGCCGCCACGTCCGCCGGCGGCCGGCCGCGATACCCCTGCAGCAGCGGGAAGGTCCGAAGGCCGCGGATCATGGCGTCGGCGTCGGACTCGGTCAGCGGCGCCAGCCCGACCCGCACGTCCTTCAGCAGCTCCACGGCAGTGCCGCCGGCGCCGCAGGCCACGACCGGCCCGAAGGACGGGTCCTGCACGACGCCGACGATCATCTCCACGCTGTCCTTGGCCATCGGCTGCACGAGGAACCCGTCCGGCCGCAGGCCCATCGCCTCCAGCCGCTCTGCCATGGCCCGGGCCGCGGCCCGGACGGCGTCCGGGTCGGCGAGCCCCAGGGCCACGGCGCCGGCCTCGGTCTTGTGCACGAGGCCCGGCCCGTACGCTTTGAGCGCCACCGGGCCGGCCAGGCCCGCCGCGGCGGCGGCGGCCTCCGCCGGGGACCCGGCGAGCCGCCAGCGCACGAGCGGGACGCCGTAGCAGTCGAGCAGGTCGCCGACCTCCCTGGGGGCGAGCCAGCCGCCCTCAGGCCGCAGGCCGAGCGCCGAGGCCACGATCGCGCGCGCCTCGTCGCCGCGGGCGTCCGCCGCGTGCCACGGCGTCGCGGCGGGCAGCGCGCGCCACTCGGCCCAGGCTACGTACCGGGCCAGCGCCCGCGCGGCGTCCTCGGGGAAGGCGTAGACCGGGACGCCGGCCGGCGCGGTCCCGGCCGCCCGCTCGTCCGACATCAGCACGGCGAGCAGCGGCACCCGGCCCCGCATCCGCTCGGCGGCCCTGCCTGCCGCCGCCGCCACCTCGGCGACCGACGTCGTGAGCGGCGGGATGAAGATCACGACGACGGCGTCGACCTCCCCGCTCTCGGCGACGGTGAGGATCGCGCGCTCGTAGTCCGCGGCGCCGGCGCTGGCGATCATGTCGACCGGGTTGATGGTCGCTGCCTCGGCGGGGAGGAACTCGCCCAGCACCGCCCGGGTCGCCCCGCTCAGCTCCGGCACCTCCAGGCCCTCGGCCCCGCAGGCGTCGGCGCACATGATCCCGAGGCCGCCGGCGTTCGTCACGATGCCGACCCGCCGGCCGGCCGGCGGCACCTGGCTGGCGAGCAGCGAGGCCACGCCGAACAGCTCGCCGAACGAGTCCGCCCGGATCACGCCCGACTGCGCGAACAGGGCGTCGACGGTGACGTCGGACGCAGCGAGCAGCGCCCCGGTGTGCGACGACGTGGCCCGGGCCCCGGCCGCGGTGCGCCCGCTCTTCACGGCCAGGATGGGCTTGGTCCGGCCGATCCGGCGGGCGATGCGGGAGAAGCGGCGCGGGTTCCCGAACGACTCCAGGTAGAGCAGGATGAGGTCCGTGTCGGCGTCCGACTCCCAGTACTCGAGGAGGTCGTTGCCGGACACGTCCGCCTTGTTGCCGACGGAGACGAACGTGGAGAGGCCGAGCCCGAGGCGGCCCGCCCAGTCGATGACGGCCAGGCCCAGGGCGCCGCTCTGCGACATGAAGCCGACGCGCCCGCGAGGCGGCGCCGTGGGCGCGAAGGTCGCGTTCAGCGGGTGCTCCTCGGCGGTGCTGAGGATCCCCATGCAGTTGGGCCCGATCAGCCGCATGCCCGCGCGCCGGCAGACCTCGAGGAGCTCCTCCTGCCTGGCCCGGCCGGCCGGGCCGGTCTCGGCGAACCCGGAGGAGATCACGACGAGGGCGCCGACGCCCTTCTCGGCGCAGGCCCGCGCCGCCTCCAGCACGGCGGCCGCCGGCACCACGACAACGGCCAGGTCCACCGGGCCGGGCACCCTGCGCACATCCGGGTAGGCGGCGACGGACTGCACGGCCGGATGCGGGCTGACCGGGTAGACGGGGCCGGGGAAGCCGGACCCCAGCAGGTTGTGGAAGACCTCTCCGCCGATGGAGCCGCGGCGCCGCGAGGCGCCGACGACCGCGATCGAGCGCGGGCGGAAGAACCGGCGCAGCGCAGCGACCGCGGCGATCTGCTCCCGCCGGTGGAACCGCTCCCGCCCCTCCTCCGTGAGGGAGGTGGGCATCTCGAGGCACATCGTCCCGAAGGAGGACCGGGCCCGGACCGGGAACCCGCTCTCCCGGAACACCGAGAGCATCCGGTAGTTGGACGCCAGCACCTCGGCCGTGAAGACCGAGATCCCGGCCGCGGAGGCGGCTGCCGCGAGGTGGCCGAGCAGGATGGTGCCGAGGCCCATCCCCTGCAGACCGTCCGCCACCGCGAACGCAGCCTCGGCGCGGCCGGGCGCGTCGCGGGCGTAGAAGGCGTGGCCCACGATCTCCTCGCCGGGGCCGCGCAGGGCCACCAGGCTGTGCCGTTCGTGGTAGTCGACGTCGGTGAACTGGCGCGCCGCCCAGCCCAGGTCCTGGATGGCCGTGAAGAAGCGGAAGACGCGGGACTGGTCGGACAGGCCGGTGAGGAACCGCTCCAGGCCGTCTCGATCGGCCGGGAGGACGGGACGGACATGCACCGTCGACCCGTCCCGGAGGACCACGTCCACGTCCTGCTGGGCGGGGAACGGCGGGGGGTCGACCATCACGGACAGGGTAGAGGCCCGGGCCTCGCGGGCTGACGTCCCCGGCGGTGCGGGCCGGTCGACCCTGGGCCGGCGGCGTCGGCCGCCCGAGACTGGGGCTGGCGGATCAGCCAGAGGAGGCACGAGATGAGCAGCGGCAGTCCGGCCATAGAGCGGATCGTCGTCGGCGTGGACGGGTCCGAGCACGCCAGGGCAGCTCTGGAGTGGGCCGTGGCGTTGGCCCGTCTGACCGATGCCGAGATCGTGGCGGTGCACGCGCTGCACGAGCCCGCCTACGCGTACGCCTATCCGTATGCGGTGCCGCTCCGGTTCGACCCGGAGTGGCGCGCGGCCGTGCGGCGCGAGTTCGAGGACGAGTGGTGCGCCCCGCTGGCCGGGGCGGGCGTACGCTACCGGACCCTGTTCGAGGACGGCCGGCCCGCCCCGGTCATCGCAGCCGCGGCCGAGCGAGTGGACGCGGACCTGGTGATGGTGGGCCGGCGGGGTCGCGGCGGGTTCGCCGAGCTCGTGCTCGGCAGCGTGAGCCACGAGCTGTCGCATCACTGCCGGC
>DATFRD010000138.1:0-28374 GCA_035263645.1 Candidatus Dormiibacterota bacterium
TGGGGACGAACTACCGCGCGCCGATCGGGCGGCCGCACAGGGTGCTGGACGTCGGCTCGGGCACCGGACAGTGGGCGTTCGACCTGTGCGCCGAGTTCCCGGAGGCGCTGGTGGTCGGTCTCGACATGGTAGTCAGCAAGCCCGAGCGGCCCGCCGGCTACCGGTTCGTCAGGACCAACGCCCTCCAGGGCCTGCCGTTCGCGGCCGGTGTCTTCGACTTCGCCCATCAGCGGTTCCTTACCGCAGGCATACCGGTGGCGTCCTGGCCGCCCCTGATGCAGGAGATGGCGCGCGTGGCTCGCCCAGGAGGCTGGATCGAGCTCGTCGAGGGTGCGCCGATGATCGAGCCCGCCGGCCCCGCCACCACGCGCCTGATCGAGCTGGGGAGGCGTCTCGGCAGCTCGCTCGGCCTCGATACCAGAGGGGCGATCTACGGGTCGCTGGCCGAGCAGCTGCACGCCGCCGGCCTCACCCACGTGACGACGCGGCATGTCGACCTTCCCATCGGCGAGTGGGGCGGGCGAATCGGGTCCTTCATGGCCTCGGACCTGCGCGCCAGCTTCACGCGCCTCACCGCCGTCTACCAGGCGCGGCTCGGCCTCTCCGCCGAGGAGTGCAGCGAGCTGCTGACGGCGATGCAGGTCGAGTGGACGGAGCTCGAGACAACGCTCCGCATCGGCTACGCGTTCGGCCGCAAGCCATACTGAAGACGTCATGCGCTCGGAGCCCGGGGGCGGACCGGGCGGATCGACCAAGCAGGAGCCGGCGCCCGAGCTGGGCGGGCTGACCCGCCTGCGGGCGCGGCTCGACCCGGGCATCGCGCGCAACCTGGAGCTCGGCACGCTGTTCGAGCTATTCCTGGTCACGGCCGTGGTCTCACTCCTGCTCATTCGCGGCCTGCTCGCGCTCAGCGGCTTTCCGCAGGTCGGCGGCGGCGGCCTGCACATCGCGCACATGCTGTGGGGCGGCCTGCTCATGCTCGCCAGCCTGCTGCTGCTGCTCCTGTTCATCGACCGCCGGCTGCTGTTCTGGGCGGCCTTTCTCAGCGGTGTCGGGTTCGGCACGTTCATCGACGAGCTGGGCAAGTTCGTGACCAGCGACAACGACTACTTCTTCCGGCCCGCCATCGCGATCGTCTACGTCATCTTCGTGCTGCTCTTCCTGGTCTTCCGAGCGCTGGAGCACCGGCGACGCCACTCAGAGCGCGAGCTGCTGGCGAACGCGTTCGACATCGTGCGCGAGGCGGTGCTCCACGGCCGCCGCGCTGGCCACAGCGCGCCGGTGCTCGCCTACCTTCGGGAGCACGCCGGCGACGACCCGCTGCTGGTGGCGTTCCGCGAGATCCTGGAACGGACCCCACCCGGACCGCCACCCCTGCCGGCGCCGCTGCGCCGGCTGCGGAGCCTGGCGCTCCGTCTGTACGTCGCGCTGGTCGACGCGCGCGGCCTGGACCGGGTTCTCGCCGTGATCGTCACTGCCTACGCGGCCTTCCTTCTCGCCGACGCAGCCGTAGCCACGGGCCTCTACCTGGGCGGGCCGCCGCGCGCGCTGCTCGGGAAAGGCTGGGTCGCGTTCAGCGGCCTCTTCCTGTCCACCGTCGTCTCCCTGCTCCTGGTCGGGGTGGCGACGTGGCACCTGCTCCGCGGTGCGCTCCTGGGCGCGATGCAATGGCTCCGCCGCGGGGTCGTGGTGGACCTGCTGCTCGGCCAGGTCTTCGCGTTCTACCTGCTGCAGTTCGGCGCCCTGGTCGGCCTGGCCGTCGACGTGGCCGTGCTGCTCGTCGTGACGGGCGCCATCCGCTCCGAGCAGCGGCTGGAGCACCACCGTCACCAGCCGGGTCGAGCTAGCCCCTCAGCCGGTTGACGCCGCCGCCGCCACCGCGGCGGCATAGTCCGGCTCGCGCATCTGGTCCTCGACGTACTCGGCGTGGACGATGCGGTCGTCCCGGCCGATCACGAACACCGCCCGCTGCAGCAGCCGCCACTCCCGGATCAGCACGCCGTAGTCCCGGCCGAACCTCTCGTCGCGGTGCGCGGAGAGGAAGCGATGCGTCGCACCCTCGGCCGAGCGCCAGCGCGCCAGAGCGAACGGCAGGTCCATGCTGATCGTGAAGACGGCGGTCCCCGCCGGCAGGTCGGGGAGGCGCCGCTCCCACTGCTTCGACCCGACCTCGCAGACCGGGGTGTCGATCGAGTTCATCACGTTGAGCAGCCGCACCGAACCCGCCGAATCGGCGAGGCTGACGGAGACGACGGCGCCGTCCGGGGCATCGAGGCAGTCGAGGGCGAAGGCGGGCGCGCGCTCCCCCGCTCCAAGCTTCCGGCCGATCACGGTCAGCCGCTCTCCGAGCTCGAACGCCTCTCCGATCCGCTCCACCTCCTGGCTCATCGTCGATGCACCGTACACGATGGCGCACCGGGACGGGGGCCCCGAGGCGTCACGGCCCGGCCCCCCGGCCCCTGTCCCGCAGCCGCTCCACCAGCAGGGCGACCAGCAGGCTGGCGAACGCGATCGCCGTGATGCAGAAGCTGGCCGGGTACGGCGTCCAGAAGGCGAGCGCGAGGGCCGCCCAGACGAACCCGACGGCCAGCGCGGCCGAGACCACCAGGCCGGCGTACGGGCGGGCCGTCAACCTCTGGGCGGCAGCCGCCGGGGCGACCATCAGCGCGAAGATCAGCAGCGCGCCCACCGCCTGCACCGACTCGGCGACGGTCACGGCCGTCAGCACCAGGAAGATCGCAGAGATCGTCCGGGTCGGCACGCCGCGGGCGGCCGCGACGTCGGGGTCGATCGAGCTGAAGAGCAGGGGCCGGCAGACTGCGACCACCGCCAGGCACGTCGCCACGCTCGCGGCCACGGCGACCGCGGTCTGCGCTGCCTGGAGACCGAGGATCGACCCGAACAGCACCGAGATGCCCAGCACCCCGTTGGCCGTGCTCTGGCCTCTCGTGTACAGGGCCAGGAAGAGCACCCCCAGCCCTAGCACCCAGGCGAAGAACGTGCCGATCGCCACGTCACGGCCGCGCGACCTCCCCCCCAGGGAGCCGGTGCCCAGGGCGGTGGCGACGGTGCCGGCATGGACGCCCACGAGCAGGGGCAGGCCGGCGAGCAGGCCGCCCAGGCCGCCGGTGAACGCCGCGTGGCCGAGGGCGTCGCTCGTGAAGACCTGGTTGCGCAGCACCACGAAGTAGCCGACCAGGCCGGCCGCCACGGCGATGGCCGTCCCGGCGAGCGCGGCGTTGCGCATGAAGTCGTAGCTCAGCAGCTCGCGAACGTCGCCGACGACGTCCCAGGTCGGCGGGGCGATGGCGAGCACCGTCACGCCGGCGCCGGCAGCCGGCGGGCGGCCAGCAGCGCGCGACCCACGCGCAGGGCCAGGTACGTGCCGAAGGCGAACGTTGTCACGAAGAAGCCGACGGGGTAGATGGTGAAGTACGCCACCGCCAGCCCGGCCCACGTGAACAGCAGGGCCAGCGCGACGCTGAAGCCGAGCCCGAGCCAGGGCCGCGCCGACAGCTGCAGGGCCGCAGCGCCGGGGGCGACCAGGAGGGCGAAGACGAGCAGCGTGCCGACGATCTGGACCGCCTGGGCCACGGCCAGGGCGACCAGAACCAGGAACGCCATCGAGAGCGCCCTCACCGGCACGCCCCGCGCCTGCGCGACGTCCGGGTCGACCGAGCCGAAGAGGAGCGGGCGGGCCATGACGCCGAGCGCCGCCAGCGCCGCCGCGGCGACCGCCGCGGTGATGGCCACGTCGGCGTCCGAGATGCCCAGGATGGTCCCGAACAGGAACGCGTAGACGCCCTGCGCGGAGCCCGCGTACAGCCTGGAGAAGAGGAGACCCAGGCCAAGCGAGAACGCCAGGACGGTGCCGATCACCGCCGACTCGCCGCGCCGGCCGGCGTCGAGGCCCCGGCCCAGGAAGCCGATGCCGAGTGCCGACGCCGTGCAGAAGGCAAGCAGCCCGGCGAGCGGCGAGGTGTGCACGAGGATCCCGGCCGCGGCGCCCGGGAACCCCACCTGGGACAGCGTGTGGGCCGCGAAGCTCTGGCCCCGCAGCACGATGAAGTAGCCGACCGCACCGGCCGGGACGGCCACGATGGTCCCGGTCAGCAGGGCGTTCTGCATGAAGTGGAACTGCAGCAGCTGCTGCAGGTCGAAGAGCAGGTCCCAGCCGGGCGCCGGCCCGGTCATCGGGCCGGCGGCCCGCCGTGGAAGCTGACGGCCTCCTGCTGGCCGACCACCAGCAGCCGGCCGTCGCGCGTTCGGAGCACCTCGATGGGGGCCCCGTAGAGGCGGCTCAGCGCCTCGGTCCGGATGACCTCCTCGGGGGAGCCCGCCAGGACCCGGCCGCGGGCGACGTAGACCACCATGTCCAGGTAGGGGAGGATCGGGTTCACGTCGTGGGCCACGGTCAGCACCGTCACCCCGTGCTCGCGGCAGAGGCGCTGGACCAGGCTGGAGATTGCCTGCTGGTTGTTCAGGTCCAGGCTCTCCAGCGGCTCGTCCAGGAGCAGGATCCGGGCCCCGGTGACGAGGGCCTGGGCGATCAGCAGCCGCTGCTGCTCGCCGCCGGAGAGCTCCCCGACCGGCCGCCCGGCGTGTGGCGCGGCGCCGACCATCTCGATCGCCCGGCGCACGCGCCGGTCGGCGTCGCTGCCGAGCAGCCGCGCGGCGAACGGCAGCGGCAGGCCCCACCGGTTGCCGTCCAGGCCGAGCCGGACCAGGTCCGTCCCGCGGATGCGGAGGTCAGGGTCGAAGTGTCGGCGCTGGGGCAGGTAGCCGATCTCGTCGTTGCCGCGCCGTGCCCGCCGTCCGAACACCGTCACGCTGCCCGCCGCCAGGGCCTGGACGCCCAGGATGGCCCTGACCAGCGTGGTCTTGCCCGCCCCGTTGGGTCCCAGGATGGCGACGAACTCGCCGGGCCGGACCGACAGGTCGACGCGGCTCCACACGGTCTCCCGGCCGTGGCGGACCGCGGCCCCCTCGACCCGGATGGCCAGAGCGGCGCTGTCCGGGGCCTCGGCACCCGCCTCCAGCAACCGAGCGCCCGCCGTCATCTCGGCATTCCCCATCACTCCGCCCGAGCATAGCACTCGCGCAAATCGGTTGCGTAACCTGGCCCCGCCGGCCCTGCATGGAGCAGAGACCAGAACCGGACCGATGCGAGTCGGACGGCGAACCTGGTCGACCGAGCCTGAGGAGCATGGCGAGCATGGCCGGGGAGCAGCGGCGCGGAGTCCTGAAGCCGACACCTCCGGACCTGATGATCGACACGGGCACGGGGCTGGACTTCGAGACCCGGGTCGACCGCCTGCCGGGCCACCTGACCCCGGTCGACCGCTTCTTCGTGCGCAGCCAGGCCCCCACCCCCCGGCTGGACTCGGCCAGCTGGCGGCTGGTCGTCGACGGCAGCGGGGTGCGCGAGCCGCTCACCTACACGTACGCGGACCTGTGGAGCTTCCCGCTGGTCTCGGTCGTGCGCACCATCGAGTGCGCCGGAAATCGCCGGGCGCTGTTCGCGGAGGCTTCCGGGCGCAGGTTCGATGGCACGCCGTGGGGCCGCGGCGCCATCGGCACCGCGGAGTGGACCGGCGTGCGGCTGCGCGATCTGCTGGAGCCGTCGGGGCTGCTCCGCCGGGCGCGCGAGGTCATGCCGGAGTCGCTCGACGAGGTGCGGGCACGGAGGCCGATGCCGCTGTCCAAGGCGCTCCAGCCGGACACCGTGCTCGCGCTCGCCATGAACGGCGAGGTCCTGTCACCCGACCACGGCTATCCGGCCCGGGTGGTCGTGTCGGGCTGGCTGGGTGCCGCCAGCATCAAGTGGGTCGGGCGGATCCAGGTCGCCGAGGAGCCTCTGCACGTCCCCTGGAACATCTACGACTACGTGCTCATCGGCCCGGCGCACGCGCCGCAGATCCCGGCGCTGGGGGTGCCGATCACCGAGATGCCGGTCGCCAGCCTGGTGGAAATGCCCTGGCCGGCCTCCCTGGAGCCGGGCCCGCAGACGATCCGCGGCCGCGCGTACGCGGGGGAGAGCCGGGTCGAGCGGGTGGAGTGCCAGGTCGACGCCGGCGCCTGGCAGGAGGCGGCGCTGCTGCCGCCCAACCTGCCGGCCACCTGGGTGCGCTGGCAGCTCGCGTGGGACGCTCCGCCCGGCGACCACGTGCTGCGGGTCCGCGCCACGGACGAGCGGGGCCGGAGCCAGCCGGACCGGGTGCCGTGGAACCACCTCGCCTACCTCCACAACGCCGTGCTGGCCCACCCGCTGCACGTCGACAGGGCCCGCTCCGAGGCCGGCGCGGACGGGTTCAGGCCAGGCCGTACAGGTAGTGCAGCAGCATCTCGATGCCCCGGTGGTAGTGATCGAGGCTGAGCTTCTCGTCGGGCGAGTGCGCGGCGCAGTCGGCCTCCGCCAGGCCGCTGATCACCATCTGGGCGCCCAGCGCCTCCTGGAAGTCGATGGCCACCGGCACCGAGCCGCCCTGGCGGACGAGGCGGGCGGGCGCGCCGAACGCGGCGGCGAACGCCGCCGACGCGGCCCTGGCCCCGGCGTGGTCGGCGCCGCAGAGCACGGGCCGGGTGGCACCCAGGCGCCGCACCTCGATCGCGACGCCCGGGGTCGTCAGGTCCTCCAGGTAGGGGAGGAGCCGGTCGGAGACCCGGTCCGGGTCCTGGTCCGGGACGAGACGCATGCTGACCTTCGCCCGCGCCAGAGCCGGGATCACCGTCTTCACGCCGTCGCCGGTGAACCCGCCGCTGAAGCCGTGGACGTCCAGGGTCGGCCTCGACCACTGGCGCTCGGTCAGGGAGTATTCCGCCTCCCCCTCCAGCGCCCTGGCCCCCGTCATCCGCTGCAGCAGCTCGGCGTAGCCCGCGGGTCGCTCCCAGGCCCGTAGCTCGGCCTCCGACGGCGACCGCACGTCGTCGTAGAAGCCGGGGATGGTCACGCGCCCGTCCCGACCCTTGAGCTCGGCGAGCACGCGGGCCAGCGTGTTCAGCGGGTTCGGCGCCACACCCCCGAACACCCCCGAGTGCAGGTCGATGCTCGGGCCGGTGGCCTCCAGCTCGACGTAGAGGATGCCGCGCAGGCCGGTGACCAGCGTGGGCTCGCCCTCCTCGGTGAACCCGCCGTCCCAGACCAGGACGTGATCGGTGCGCAGCCGCTCTGCGTTCTCGCGCACGTAGGTGCCCAGGGCCTGCCCGGTGATCTCCTCCTCGCCCTCCACGAGGAAGCGCACGTTGACCGGCGGCCCGCCGGCCGCCAGCGCGTACTCGAACGCCTTCAGGGCGGCCATGTGGCAGCCCTTGTTGTCGGCGCTGCCGCGTGCGTAGACGTGTCCGTCCCGCACCGTCGGCTCGAACGGCGGGCTCGACCAGAGGCCGACCGGGTCGGCTGGCTGGACGTCGTAGTGCCCGTAGAGGGTGAGCCAGGGAGCGTCGGCGCTCCTCTCCAGGTCGGCCTGGACGACCGGGTGGCGGCCGCCGGGCACGTCGACGACGCGGGTCGTCATGCCGAGCCGGTCGAACCGGGCGGCCAGCCAGTCGGCGTTGCGCCGCACGTCGCCCCGGTGCTCCGGGAGCGCGCTCACGCTCGGGATGCGGAGCTCCTCGAACAGGTCGGCCTCGGCTGCCTCCCGCTCCTGCCGCGCCCTGCGAATGGCCTCCTCCAGCATGTGCACCTCCAGTGTTCCGGTGTTCCGGATCGTCTCGGCTGCTCAGCGGCTGCTCAGCGCCCGCTCACCGCCGTGCCCAGCCCGGCCGGGCCGGCGGCCGGCCGCGCCCGGGCCAGGAAGCATGCCGCCTGGTGGCCGCCCTCCAGCTCCATGAGTGGCGGCTCCTCCGCGAAGCACCGGTCGAACGCGAGCGGGCAGCGGGTGTTGAACCTGCAGCCTGGGGGCGGATCCGCGGGGTTGGGCACGTCGCCGCGCACGGCAGCCCGGCGCCGGTCTCGCTCGACGGCCGGGTCGGGGACCGGGACGGTCGCCAGCAGGCCCTGGGTGTAGGGATGCTGCGGGTTCGCGTACAGGGTGTCGCGATCGGCCACCTCCACGATCTTGCCCAGGTACATCACCGCCACCCGGCTGCTCATGTGCCTGACGATGCTGAGGTCGTGGCTGATCAGGACGTAGGTCAGGGCGAGCCGGTCCTGCAGGTCCTGCATCAGGTTCAGGATCTGGGCGCGCACCGAGACGTCCAGGGCGGACGTGGGCTCGTCGGCCACGATCAACGATGGATGCAGGGCCAGCGCCCTGGCCACGCCGACGCGCTGGCGCTGACCGCCGCTGAGCTGGTGAGGGTAGCGATCCGCCATCCCGGCGGCGAGGCCGACCATCTCGAGCAGCTCCCCCACCCGCCGGCCGGCCGCAGTCCGGTCCCCGACGCGGTGCACGGTCAGCGGCTCGGCGACCAGGTCCCGGATCGTCATACGCGGGTCCAGCGAGCCGTACGGGTCCTGGAAGACCATCTGCAGGCGGGGTCGCAGGCGCCGCAGCGCGTCTCCCGTCAGCGGCAGCAGCTCCCGGCCCTCGAAGACGACCCGCCCCGACGTTGCCGGCACCAGCCGCAGGAGCGCCCGGCCGGTCGTGGACTTGCCGCAGCCCGACTCGCCCACGATGCTCAGCGTCTGGCCGCGACCCACCTCGAACGTGACCCCGTCGACGGCGCGCAGCGGCCGCCGCGCCTGGAAGGGCAGGCCGCCGCCGAGTCGGAAGTGGACCTTCAGGTCCTCGACCCTGACCAGCGGCTCGTCGATCCGCCCCGCCGGCGCTGTCGGCGCTGTCGGCCCGGCCGCCGGGGCCGCCGCCGGGGCCGCCTCCGCGGCCGCCGCCGCGACCCGTGGGCGGACGGCTGAGAGGTCCGCCCAGCAGGCTGCCAGCTGGCCGGGCGCCTTCGGCTCCAGGGCGGGCGCGTCGACACGGCAGCGGTCCATGACGAACGCGCACCGGGGCGCGAACGAGCAGCCGGCCCCGGCGCCGTGTGGGTCCGGCAGGCCGCCCTCGATCGAGGCCAGGCGCCGTGTGCGCGGTCGGTCCAGGCGAGGGATGCACTCCAGCAGTCCCTTTGCGTAGGGGTGGCGGGGGTGGGCGAAGATGGTGCCCGTGGGCCCCGTCTCCACGATCCGGCCCGAGTACATGACCGCGATCCGGTCGGCGAGGCCGGCGACCACGCTCAGGTCGTGGCTGATCAGGATGAGGGACGTGCGATGCTCGGCAGTCACGGCCCGCAGCAGCTCCAGGATCTGCGCCTGGATGCTCACGTCGAGCGCCGTTGTGGGCTCGTCGGCGACCAGCACGCGAGGCTCGCAGGAGAGCGCCATCGCGATCATGACCCTCTGCCGCATGCCCCCCGAGAGCTGGTGAGGGTAGCCGTCCAGCTGCCGCTCGGGGGTCGGGATGCCCACCGAGCCAAGCAGGTCCGCCGACCGCCGCCGGGCCGCCCGGCGCCCGAGGCCAAGATGGAGGCTCAGCATCTCCTCCATCTGGACGCCGACGGTCCGCACCGGGTTGAGTGACGTCATCGGGTCCTGGAACACCATCGCTATCCGGCGTCCCCTGATCTCCCGCAGCTCCTCCTCGGCCAGGCTCAGCAGGTTCGAGCCCTCGAAGCGGACGGTCCCGGTCACCTCCGCCGGCGGCGAGGGGAGCAGGCGCAGCAGCGACAGCGCCGTCGCGCTCTTGCCGCAGCCGGACTCGCCCACGATGGCCAGCGTCTCGGCCTCCCCGAGCGTGAAGCTGACGTCACGGACGGCGCGCAGCGGCCCGGCCGCGGTGCCGAACGTGACGGTCAGGCCCTCGACCGACAGCAGGGCGCCGGGGGGAGGTATCAAACGGCGGACGGCCTCGAGCCGGCCGCAGCGGCGGTCTCGAGCCGGTCGCGATGGACCCGCCCCGCCTTCATCACCAGCGCCGGCCGCTGCATGACCGTGATGTCGGCGAGCGGGTCCCCCGGCACCAGCAGCAGGTCCGCCTGCAGCCCGGCCTGGACGCTGCCGACCAGGTGGTCGAGGCGCAGCAGGCGGGCCGCGCTGGACGTCGCGGCCACGATCGCCCGCATCTCGCCCAGGCCGAACTCCACCATCCTGGCCAGCTCGAGGGCCAGGTCGCCGTGCGGGTTGAACGGGGTGCCGGCGTCCGTGCCGGCGGCGATCCGCAGGCCCGACCGGACGGCGAGCGCAAAGCTCTCGCGGTGGTGGCCCGCCTCGGCCTCCGCCTTGCGCACCACCCATTCGGGGATGCCCCGTCCCCGGCCGTTGTTCACGATCTGGTCGACGGCGATGAGCGTCGGCACCATGTAGGCGTCGTTCTTGAGCGCCAGGTCGACGGCCTCGTCGTCGAGGTAGAAGCCGTGCTCGATCGAGTCGATGCCGGCCCTGAGCGCGTTCTTGATGCCGCGGTTGCCGATCGCGTGCGAGGCGATGGGCCGGCCGGCCTTGTGCGCCTCCTCGACGGCGGCCTGCAGCTCCTCGAGCTGGAACGTGGTCTGGCTGGGGTCGACGCCGGGAGTGAGCACGCCGCCCGTCGCCATCACCTTGATGAAGTGGGCGCCGCCCTTGATCTCCGCGCGGACCGCCTTGCGGACCTCGTCGGGGCCGTCGGCCTCGCGGCCGATGAAGTGGCCGTGGCCGCCGGTCATGGTCACGACCCGGCCGGCCGCCCGGACCCGCGGCCCGTCGATCAGCCCCCGGTCGACGGCCTTGGAGATCTCCAGCGCGATCTGGCTGGCCGCGCCGCAGTCACGGATGGTGGTGACGCCGGCCTCCAGCGCCAGGCGCGCGTTGAGGACGCCGCGGATCGTCGCGATCGGCACCGTGTCCTCGACGACCTGGGCGAAGAGGTCCGCGGCCCCGTCGTTGCAGAGGTGGGCGTGGCAGTTGATCAGGCCCGGCAGCAACGTGTGTCCTCGGCCCTCCACGACCCTGCCCTCGCCCGGCGTGGGCGCATGCGCGGCCGGGCCGACCCAGGCGATGCGCTCGCCCTCCACGACCACCGCCGCGTCCCGGACGGGTGGGCCGCCGAGGCCGTCGACGAGGCTGACGTCGCGCATGAGGTACGTCGTTTCGCCCATCGTTCGAGCCTCCCTGACTCAGGTGTAGTAGGCCGGGACCTTGCGCAGCCGGCGCCACTGGTCCGGGTCGTGGCCGTAGACCATGAGGGCGTCTGACTCGTCAGCGATCCTGAGCAGCTTCTGAGCGCTCTCCCTGGCCACCTCGGGCTCCGCCTGCCCGCCCCAGGCGTCGTGGTCGAGGTTGTCCTGGCAGTAGATCGCGTCGCTGCAGAGCAGCACGTTGCCGTCGCTCTTCAGGCTGACCAGGAGCGACTGGTGCCAGGGCGCGTGGCCGGGGGTCAGGATGGTCCTGACACCCGGGAACAGCTCGGGCTCGCCGTCGATCAGCTCGTACTTCAGCCCCGGGATGTCGAAGTACTCGCTGGGGAAGGCCGGGTGCTCCTTCGCGACCTCGAAGTGCTGCCGCTGGACGAAGATCGTGGCGTCCTTGAACAGCTCGTTGTTGCCAGCGTGGTCGAAGTGCAGGTGCGTGTTGATGACGTAGCGGATGTCCTGGGGAGAGAGGTCCAGCTCGGCCAGCCGGCGCACGATGGAGTCCTCCGGGCGCATGCAGGGAAGCAGGACCTTGCCCACCTCCTGGCCCCGAAACGTGTACTCGGGGTCGTCGACGTGCCTGCGGTGCATGCCCGTGTCGATCAGCACGTTCGTGCCGTCGTCCATCTGGAGCAGGTACGCGGGGATCGGGATGTGGACCCGGCGCCCGTCGTCCACGCCCGGCGAGATCACGGCGCCCTTGTCGATGCAGGCCTCGCCCAGGAAGAGGATGTACAGCTTCATTGCAAGCCCTCCATGCCGACCTGCTGCACCAAGTCCCGCCAGTGGCTGTGCGGCTCGAGCACGGCGGCGATGTGGTCACCGAGGTAGTTGCTGGCCAGGATGACGAGCGTGATCGCCAGGCCGGGGAAGGTGGACGTCCACCAGGCCAGCTGCAGCCAGTCCTTGCCGGCCGCGAGGTCGGCGCCCCACTCCGGAGTCGGCAGCTTGACTCCGAAGCCCAGGAAGTTGAGCGTGGTCGCCGTCAGGAGCGCCCAGCCGATCGCGCTGCTGGCGACGACGACGACCTGGGTGGCGACGTTGGGCAGGATGTGGCGGCCGACGATCCAGCGGCTCGTGCAGCCGATGCTCTGCGCCGCGGTCACGTAGTCACGGCCCCGGACGGCGAGGGTCGAGCCGTACACCACGCGGGCGAACACCGGAACGAACGCGATGCCGATCGCCACCATCACGTTGAGCAGGCCGGAGCCGATGATCGTCACCACGATCAGCGCCAGCAGCAGGCCCGGAAAGGCCAGCAGGACGTCCATCGTCCGCATGATCAGGCCGCTGATCCAGCGGCTGGAGTAGCCGGCGACCAGCCCCAGCGGCACGCCCACCGCGGTCGAGATGCCGATGCCGACGACCGGCGCGGCCAGGGTCAGCCGCGCCCCCCAGAGGATCCTGCTCAGCACGTCGCGGCCGAACTGGTCGGTGCCGAACGGATGCCGGAGGCCGGGCCCGGCGAGGGTGTCCGAGGTGACGTGGACCGGGTCGTACGGCGAGATCAGCGGGGCCACCAGCGCGAGGAGCACGAGCAGGAGCAGGAAGGCGACGGAGGCCACGCCGAAGCGGTCGCCGGTCAGCAGCGCGCGCCGCACGACCACGACGGCGTGGGCCAGCCGGGCCGGCGGCCGCGCGACGGCCGGAGCCGCGCCGGTCACGAGCGCACCCAGGAGAGGCGGATCCGGGGATCCAGGAATCCGTACGCGAGGTCGACCGCAAGGTTGATCAGGATGTAGACCACGGCGATGAAGAGGACGACGCTCTGCACCACCGGGATGTCCTTGGCCTGGATCGCCTGGACCAGGTAGCTGCCGATGCCGGGTCGGCCGAAGATGACCTCCACGACCACGGCCCCGCTCAGCACGTTCCCGAACTGGAGGCCGAGGATCGTCACGACGGGGATCAGCGCGTTCTTCAGCGCGTGCCGGTACAGCATCGCCCGCTCGGACAGGCCCTTGGCCCTGGCCACCTGCATGTACGGCTGCTGGTAGATCTCGACCAGGTTGTTGCGCAGCAGCCGCGCGATGATCGCCGAGAGGCCCCAGCCCAGCGAGACGGCAGGCAGGACGATGGAGTTCCACGACCCCTCGCCCAGCGAGGGCAGCAGGCGCAGGTTGACGGCGAAGACCAGGACGAGGATCAGGGCGAACCAGAAGTAGGGCACGGCCACGCCCAGCACGGCGAAGCCGCTGGTCAGCCGATCCGCCCACGTGCCGGGCCGGACCCCGCCCACGATGCCCGCCGGCATGCCGATCGCGACGGCCACCAGCATGGCCGCCAGCGTCAGCTCCAGGGTGTCCGGGAAGCGCTGGGCGATCTCCTCGGCGACCGGCCGGTTCGTGATGAAGGACTGGCCGAGGTCGCCGTGGGCGAGCCGGCCCAGGTAGGCCAGGTACTGCACCGGCAGCGGCTGGTCGAGGCCCAGCTCCGCGCGCAGGCGGGCGATCTGCTGCGGCGTCGGGTTGGAGCCGAACAGCAGGATCTGCGCCGGGTCGCCGGGGATCAGGTGCAGGATCAGGAAGACCAGCACCGTCACCCCGAGGAGGACCGGCAGCGCGATCGTCAGGCGCCGGGCCAGCAGCCGGAGCATCTACATACTGGCGCCGTGGAAGAGGGGGAACGCGTTGACGGTGAACTTCACTCCCTTCAGCGCCGACGTGCCGACAAAGAGCCCGTCCGAGTTGTAGATCGGGATGATGACGGCCGCCTGCATGATGGTCCGGTTGGCCTGCTGGTAGAGGCCTGCGCGGGTGGCGGAGTCCGAGGTCCCGTTGGCCCTGGTGACGAGGGCGTCGAGGTCCGGGTTGGCGTAGTGCTCCCAGTTGAAGCCGTGCGCGATCTGGTCGGCACCGAAGATCGCCCTGACGAAGTAGGGGTCGACGTCGTAGTAGAAGAAGTCGGCAAGGTGCTGGTCGCCGCGGTTGTAGGCGTCGCCCACAGCCGGGAACGACTGGTCACTGATGTCCACCACGATGCCGACGTCCCGGAACTGGGACTGCATCAGCTGCGAGATGCCGTCGAAGCCGAAGCCCGCGATGTTGATGAAATTGAGCTTCATCGGCTGCCCGTTCTTCTGGCGCATCCCGTCCGAGCCCTTGGCCCAGCCCGCCTGATCGAGCAGCTGGCCCGCCCTGGTAGGGTCGTGGGAGTAGAGGCCCTGGAGCGACGTGTCGTAGCCGGGGGTGATGGGCGTGAAGATCTGGTCGGCGGCCGTGTGCAGGCCGAAGAACAGCGTCTTGATGATCGCCTGCTGGTCGGTGGCGTACTGCAGCGCCTTGCGCACGTTGAGGTCGTCGGTCGGCGACTTCTGCGCGTTGACCATGATGTTCCACGGCATCCCGGTCGAGGGCACCTGGTAGACGGTGTACTGGGAGCTGCCCTTGACCTTGGCGATGTCCTGCGGGTTCAGGTTGGGCGCGAAGTGGATCTCCCCGGTCTGCAGCGCGTTGAAGCGGGCGCCCGGGTCGGCCAGGATGCGGAACGTGATCTCGCTCAGCAACGGCGCGCCGGTGCGGATGGGCGCCGGCCCCCACGCGTAGTCCGGGTTGCGCTCGACGGTCACGTGCTGGCCGACCACGTACTCCTTGAACTTGAACGGTCCGGTGCCGACCGGGTGCTTGGCGAAGTCCGCCCCGTACTTCTGCAGCGCGGCGGGCGAGATCATGGAGAAGCCGGCCACCTCGTTGAGGAAGGCCGCATTCGGCTCTGAGAACACCACCTTCGCGGTGTACTGGTCGACGACCTGGGTCTCCTTGTACGGCCCCAGGGCGGCGGCCGCCGACTTGGACTTCGTGTTGGGGTCGACGATGTGGTCGAACGTGACCTTGACAGCGTTGGCGTCGAACGCCGTGCCGTCGTGGAACTTGACGTCCTTGCGCAGGTGGAACGTGTAGGTGGTGGCGTCGGTGGAGACCTCCCACGACTGGGCCAGGCCTGCGGAGAAGCTGCTGGAGCTGCGCCCGGGCAGGCTCCAGATCAGGTGGTCGAAGACGCACTGGCTGATCGTGCCGACGGTGATGAGGCCGCTGGCTGACGGATCCAGCGTGTCGGGCTCCTGGAAGACCGCCATGGTCATCTTCTGGCTGGCGCTCGAGCTCGACGACGTGGTGCCCGAGCTGCACGCCTCCAGGAAGGCCGCGATGCCGCCGCCGCCCAGGGCCAGGCCCCCGGCGGCGCCCATCAGGCCCACGAAGCCGCGTCGCGTCAGGTGGTCCGGGGGCCCCGTCGCCAGCTTGCGCCGAACATCGATCCGTTCACCTTCCCTCATGGCGCCCCTCATCGAATCGGTCTCGGGTCGTGCCCGCACCGTCCTGGTGTCAACCGGGCTCGACGAATGCCCGGCTCGCCGGAGTATAGCAAGAAGAAGGTCAGATGGCCATAGGAGTTGTCATAGACAAGGCGACAGCGCAGAATTGCTTTCCAAACGTGCCAGAATCACCCGCTCTCTCGCCGGCTCCGAACACCGATGCCGTCACCCTGGACGACGTCGACCTGGCCATCCTCGAGCTCCTGGTGCAGGACGCCAGGGCCTCCCAGCGGCGGATCGCCCGCGAGGTCGGGATGTCGCCTCCGGCGGTGGCGGAGCGCATCGCCCGCCTGGAGCGCACCGGCGTCATCCGCGGCTATCGAGCCGAGATCGACCGGTCGCTCCTGGGCTTCTCCCTCGTCGCGTACGTGAGCGTCGTGGCCGTCAACACGCTGAAGCACCCCGACGACGTGCTCACGGCACTGAGAGCGCTGCCCGAGGTGGAGGACGTGACGATCGTCGCCGGGCCCATGGACCTGATCCTGCGCCTGCGCGTCCGCGACCACGAGCACCTGCGGCGCTGTCTGTTCGACAGCATCTGGCAGCTGCCCGGCATCAACCGCACCGAGACGTTCCTCTGGCTGCGGCAGGCCCAGCCCAAGCCGATCGACCTGGAGCTGATCAAGACCCTCCGGTCAGGGCCCGCCGCCCGCGGCCAGCGGGACGGGCGCTGAGTACGCCGGCGCACCGGCCCGGATTACTGCAGTCGCCAGACCGCCAGCTCTGCCGACTGCGGAACGACCGGCCCTGGCGAACCTGAGTAGCGTGGGCGACATCGAGCATGGCCCTCCGCGAGGTCGAGCGCAGTGAGCTCTGCGACCCGCACGCGGCGCCGGGTGAGAATGGCTCACAATTCCGGCGCGTGATCTGCGTGCGGGCGTTTCCTCGTGTTCATGTCGGCCTGCTCGACCTGGGCGATGTGACGCCGCGCCGCAACGGCGGAGCCGGGTTCGCACTGGCGGGCCCGACGCTCGAGATCTCGGCCGATGAGGCCGACGCCCTCCACGTCGATGGCCTGCACCAGCTCGACGAGCGAGCCGGCCGAGAGGTCAGGGAGGCGCTCGCGGGGTTCGAGGAGGTGACCGGGCCGCTCGGGGCTCGGCTCACCATCGAGCGCGCGCTTCCCGCCCACGTCGGGCTGGGGAGCAAGACTGCGCTGCTGCTGGCCATCCTCCAGGCCGCGAGCAGCATCGCTCGACGGCCGCTTGACATGGCGACGTTGCAGCGGCTCTCGGGGAGGGGCGGCACCTCGGGCGTGGGGATCAACACGTTCTTCAGGGGCGGCTTCGTGACCGACGGCGGCGGCCCGGCCGCGCCCGGCCGACCTCACGGGCCCTCGAGCGCGTCCCGGCCCGACCGGGTCCCTCCGGTCCTGTGCCGGCTCGACATCCCGGCCGACTGGCGGTTCACCCTCCTGGTGCACCCCTCGCACCGGATCGCGGACGAGGGGGAGCAACGGCTGTTCGTCGAGTCCACGCCGGTTCCCGAGCGCGAGGTGCTACGAGCCATCGCGGTGATGTACCACGGCATCGCCGCCGCGGTCGCAACCGCCGACCTCGGCCTGCTCGGCGCGGCGCTCGCCGAGCTGCACTGCCTGGGTTTCAAAGGCAGGGAGCTCGCGGCGCAGCCTCGATCGATCCGCGACCTGTACCAGCGCGTTCGGGAGCTCCCGGGCTCGGTGGTCGGTCTGAGCAGCGTTGGGCCGCTCCTGTACGTCATCTCCTCCGCGGCCGACCCGGGCGTGGCGAACGCGAGCCAGTCGATGGCGCGCGACTGCGGCTTCTCCTGCCTGGGCACGTTCGAGCCCCGCAACGCGGGCTTCGAGCTGGTGGCCGGGTCGTGCTGAACACGCCGGGGCAGCGGATCCTGCTCGTCGTCGGCCGGACGTGCGCCGGCAAGTCCACGATGGGCATGTACCTTGCGCAAAAGCACGGAGCGTACTTCGTGGAGGCGAGCGGCGTGGTTCGGCGTCTGCTGGCCAGACGGCCGGAGGAACCCCCGGGCTCACCCCCTGCCGAGCTGGACTATGCGCTGATCGCGCACGCGATCGTGGACCTGATCCGGGGCTGCGACCAGCCGCTGGTCGTCGTCTCCGGACTCCGCACACTCTGCGAGTACCGGGTGCTCACCGCGCACGCTCCCCAGGCCGAGCTTGTCCACCTCACCGCCAGCAGGTGGCTTCGCTTCCGTCGCTGCCGCGCACGGCTGCGGCACGATGCCGCAGAATCGCCGGCCACGTTTCGCCGGCTCGACGGCAACCCGGAGCACACCCTGCTCCCGGCCGCCGCCGGGCTCGCGCGATTCGTGGTCCGCAACGAGGGATCGATCCAGGATCTGTGGGCCGCGGCGGACGCCATCGTCGAATGGGCGGCGCTCCCCGCGGCGACGGCCTCCTCGACCGCCGGCGGCTGATCAGCCCCAGACGCCTGAGCTTGGCGCCATGGCCAGGTGCTCCCTGGCGTAGGCGACGGCCTCGTCGTCGTCCAGCGCGGCCCCAAACCGCTCAGCCAGCTGCGTGTGCCGCGGCCCGAGCCGCAGCCGAGCGCCCTCCATCGCGCGTCTGACCGTGGGCTGCCAGATGGCGGGCACCCGCTGGCCCAGGTCGCCGAGAATCCGGTCGGCGGCCGCGGCCAGGCGCACCGCGCAGTCCGGGTCCGGCTCCGCGGCGGCCAGCACGCCGCACAGGCACAGCGCCGATGCGACTCCGACGCGGTGCTCGCGTTCGCAGTACATCGTCAGCGCCTCGCCGAGGTGCGTCCTGGCGGCGGCCAGGTCCCCCTCGGCAATGGCCAGCTCCGCCAGGCCCAGGCGGGTGCCGGAGACCCGGTCCGGGTTCGCGGGCCCTTCCTCCAGCCTCCACTGCAGACTCTCCTCGAGCCGGCTTCGCGCCGTGACGATGTCGTTCGACCTCAGGGCCAGAAGGCCGAGGTGGAACAGGCAGAAGCCGATCCGTCCCGCGCTCGGAATGCTGCGCGCCAGCTCCAGGCCCTCGCCGCAGCAGGCCGCGGCCGTCGTGTTGTCGCCGCGAGCCAGCGCCGCCATCCCCACCTGGTCGAGCGCTCGAGCACGCTCCTCGACGTCGCCCACGGTGTGCGCCACCTCCGCCGCCTCGACCCAGAGCCGCGCCGCACGCTCCGCCTCCCCCCGCCGCCATGCGATCAGGCCGGCGTGCGAGAGGAGCATCTGGCGGGTGGGGTCCGGCGCGGTCCACCGCTCCAGGCCGTCGACCACGGCGCGCTCGGCCTCCTCGGTATGGCCGATCTGCAGCAGAAACCACGCGTAGGCACCGGCCAGCCTGGCCCAGGTAGGCGCCCGCTCGGGATGGTCGCGGCACCAGAGCAGCGCGGCGCGGAAGTTGGGTATGTCGAACCTGAGCCGCTCGAGCCGGTCGCGCCGCTCGGGCCCGTGGACGTCGCCGACCTCGGCGGCCAGCAGCGTCGCGAAGTGGTCCGCGAAGCGCGTCCGCGCCGCCTCCACCTCGCTCACCAGGCTCTCCTGGTACCGGCGCAGCGCATCGCACTCGAGACGGATGGACTCCGGGATCCGAAACCTGGCACCGTCCCCGATCGAGCGCATGAACCCCTGACGCGCCAGCTCCTGCAGCTGTCCCTCGACGGGGATGGCCTCGTCGGCCGTCCCGCCGCAGACGAACGCCGCCGCGGCGGTGTCGAAGTCCGCCGGGAACAGCGACAGGATCAGCACGATCCGGGCCAGTTCCGGGCTCAGCCTGCGGAACCGCCACGAGATGGCCAGCTGCAGGAGGCTCTCTCTCGGGAGGGCCGGCGCGGGCACCCCGGTCTGCTGCTCGAGGTACTCGCGCAGCGCCCGGGCCATCTCGCTCGGCGGGGAGGCGGCCGACGCCGCGAGGGCCGCGATCAGCTCGATCGCCAGTGGCAGCCCCTGGACCAGGTGGCACAGGTCGGCTATGGCAGCCGCCCCCGCCTCTTCGAAGCGGTGGGCGGGGTTCACCTCCTCAGCCTTGGTCGCGAAGAGCCGGCCCGACTCCGATGAGTCGATGTCCACCAACCGGAAGGGGCCGGCAGCGGGCCGGGGCAGCGACAGCGGTCGAAGGTTGAAGGCACGCTCGGCAGCCAGGCTCAGCGGCTCGACCGAGGTCGTCAGCACGACGAGGTCAGGGCAGCGGGCCAGCAGCAGGTCCAGCAGCTGCTGGCATTCGCTCAGCGCCCTGTCGCAGCTGTCCAGCACCAGCAGGGCTCGCCGGCTGCCGAGGTGCGCGGCCAGCGGCCCGACGGCATCGGGGCCCGGGGTGCGGACCTGCAGTGCTTCCGCCACGACCTTGGCGACCTGGCTTCGGGCCACCGTCGCGGCCAGGTCCACACCGCACACGCCGTCCGGGAACTCTCCGGCCAGCGCCACGGCGAGCTGGAAGGCCACTCGCGTGGCCCCGGCGCCCGCAGGTCCATAGAAGGTGACCAGCCTGGCGCCCGAGCGAACCGCCTCCAGCCCCTTCGTGATGAGGTCCGGAAGGGCCACGATCGGCAGCGCCGGCAGGCGCTCCAGGGTACCCGTCAGGCGGCTCTGCTGGGGCAGAGGGGCGGTCGTCCCACCCTCCAGCTCGTAGACGTGGTCCTGCTGCAGGTCGGGCAGCGTCCGAATCCCCCAGGAGCGGACTCCCGCCGGGACCGTCCCCTCGGGTGCGAGCAGACCGGCCGCGGCGGAGCTGAGGAGGACCCGGTCACGATCGGCGAGAAGCGCCAGCGCGTCGCAGCGATGCACGTCACTCGACGGATAGCCGCCCAGGGGCGCCGCCAGGGGGCCGGCGTGGAGCGCCATCCGGTAGTGAATGGGCGGGTTCGGCGCGGCCAGGTCAGCGCGGATCTGGCGAGCCGCCGCCACCGCCTGGTCGACTCGCGCGAACGCGACGAGGAACCCGCCGGCCTCCGGGCGGGCCAGCACCAGCCGGCCGCCAGCGCGCCCCGCCCCCAGCCGCAGCAGGTACTCGAAGTCGGGCGGCTCGGCATGGCGGCCGAGCGTTCGGCCCGCCTCGTCCGCGGCCTGGACGACGAGCATGAGGTGGTCACCTGCCGGCAGCTGGACGCTCCGGGGCAGCGAGCCCAGCGGGGTGAACGCGGCCCGTGGCCCCGGGCTCGGCTCCAGCCGGCCCTGGGGCGGGAGCGTCCACTTCCGGTATGCGGCGCGAAGCACGTCGCCGGCGACGTCCTCGATGTCGGCCGCGGTGACACGAGACTCGTGGATGGCGGCCAGGAGAGCCGGCTGGCTCGCGAGCGCTCGCACCTCCCCGGCCCTGCGCCGGTTGGCCGGCTCTCGCAGGAGCGCCGCGGCCAGGTCCGCGACGGACGGGTACCCCGCCTCCAGCGCAATGGCCTCCAGGATCCGCTGCCTGGACTTGTGCTGGGCCTGCCTCTCGGCCGTGCTCAGCGGCTCGGGGGGCGGCTCGATCCGGAGCGGATCGACGGGCCTGCGAGGCCGGCCCCGATGGGGGAACAGCGTCTTCGAGCGAGCGTGGAACTCCCGGTCCTCGGGGCGAAGCCGCGCTGAGGAGCGGTCCTCGAGGTCCTGCCATTCGCCGGCAGGGTCGAACGCGGCATCAGGCATGACTTGCAACATTCTCGAACAAATGCCCCGACTAAAACGTTAGCAAAAACGTTATTGACAGAAACGTTATCATTGCGTACTCTGGTTACGCTGGCAGTCGAGCCGACGTCCCAGCAGGCCGGCGGCGGTGATCGGTGATGGGGAACGACCTGCCGGGCCCGGGGTCGCGGCCCCGCACCACCAGCAACGGGTGAAGGAGGTTCCGATGATCGTCCACATCGACCTGTACGCCCTCGGGATGATCGCGCTCGTAGCGATGGTGGTCGGACTGATCGTGGGCGCCAGCGTGACCAGGCCGAGGTTGTAGTCACGCGGGCCCGCCCGGGCGCGGGCCCGCACCGTGCGAGGAGCGAGGCGCCGTTCACCGTCACGAGGGAGGAGACGTCGTGATCGGAGAGCTGACCGTCGCGGGGCTGGACCTGGCTGTGATGGCCCTCCTGACCGCCTGGCTGATCGAGGGACTCGCCAGGGCCGCCCGGCACTACATCCGTTCGGGCAGGATCCTGGCCCAGGACGCACGCCGGATGATGACCAGGGGCGCCCTCGGCGTGGCCGTGTACGTCGCGGTCGACGTGCTCCCGGTGGGCCGCTGGCTGGTTCACGAGATCGCGTGCCGGACCTGCTCGTAAGGTCGTCCCCCGCGGTCCAGGGCAGAGGCCCGGGACGCGGCCGGTCCGCTGGCTGTCCCGGGCGATCTGCAGTTTGCCTTATTTAGGGTATTGATATATTGATATACGCTTGTTTGATACTGACTGTGTCCGCTCTACTAGCAGTCGGGAACGTCCAGTAAAGGAGCTGCGGAGATGTACCACCTGAGTGTCATCGGCATCATCGGGAGCATAGTGGTGGGCGCGATCGTGGGCTGGCTGGCCGGCAAGATCATGACCGGCAAGGGGTTCGGCATCGGGATGGACGTCGTGCTCGGGGTCGTCTCCGGCATCATCGTCGCCTTCGTGCTGAACGTCTGGTTCGGCGACAACGCCCCGGGCTGGGTCGTCCGGTTCGTCCTCAGCCTGGTGGTGGCCTGCATCCTGGTCGCAATCGCGCACGTGATCAAGAGGGAGCCCATCAGGACCGCCTGAGCGCGCCCCGGCCGCCCGGCCAGCACGCCGTGAGAAGGAGCGTGCGATCATGGCCAGCATGCCCAGGGGACCCGCCTGAGCCGGATCGACGAGCGACTGGTCCGGGACGCAGCCAGCTATGTCGACCGCTGGGTGGAGTACCGCCAGCGAACCCTGCGCGTGCCCGGGGTCGCGATCGCAATCCGGTTCCGCGACGAGATCCTGCTCTCCAGGGCCTATGGCATGGCCGACCAGGAGCGAGGCGCAGCGCTCACGACGGGCCACGCATTCCGCATAGCGTCCCAATCCAAGATGTTCACCGCTACGGCCGTGATGCAGCTGGTGGAGCAGGGCAGGCTCCGGCTCGACGACCGGGCCGGCGGGTGCCTGCCGTGGCTGCCGAGCGGTGAGGGACAGATCGGCCGGGTCACGATCCGGCAGCTCCTCAGCCACTCGGGCGGCGTGATCCGCGACGGCGAGGAGGGCGGTTTCTGGCAGCTCGAGCGGGACTTCCCCGACGCAGACGAGCTCCGGCGGGTGCTGTCGGCCACGCCGCCCGTCCTGGCCCAGAACCAGCGGTTCAAGTACTCGAACTTCGGCTACGGCCTGCTCGGCCTGCTGGTCGCGGAGGCGGCGGGGATGCCCTACAACGCCTACGTCAGGCGGCACGTGGTGGATCGGCTCGGCCTCGCCGACACCGGCCCCGAGCTCGACGAGCACGCGCTCGCGCGCCTCGCCACGGGCTACACCGGCGCCCACTACGGCCTGGACCGCCTGCCGCTCCAGCACGTGCGCACCGGGGCACTGTCGCCGGCGACCGGCTTCTACTCGACGGCCGAGGACCTGTGCCGCTTCGGAGCCGCCCAGTTCCTGGGCAACGAGGAGCTCCTGAGCGACGAATCCAAGCGGGAGATGCAGCACGAGCAGTGGAAGGTCGACGGCGTGCCCCACTCCTACGGTCTCGGCTTCGACGTCTACCCGGTCGGCGAGCGCCGGCTCATCGGGCACGGAGGCGGGTTCCCGGGGTTCATCACCCACACCAGGATCGACCCCGCGGACCGGCTGGTCCTGGTCGCCCTGACCAACGCCGGCGACGGTCCGGCAGCCGACCTCACGAACGGGATGGTCGCCATCGTCAACCGTGCGGTCGAGGCCGACCCGCTCCCGGACGGACGGGCGCCCGGGGATCTCGACCGGTTCACGGGGCGGTACTGGTCGCTCGGCGGCGCGATCGACGTCGTCAGGTTCGGCGGCGAGCTGCTCGGGATGATGCCGGCGGGCCCGAACCCGGCTGACCAGGCCATGGAGCTCACCGTGGAGGGCCCGGATCAGCTCCGGATCACGAAGGCGCCGGGCTTCGGCTCGCCCGGCGAGCGGGTCCGCTACCTCTTCGACGGCGCCGGGCGCGCGACCGAGGTCCGGTGGGCGGCGACGACGCTGCGACCCTGGGAGGCGTTCCGGTCCGGCGTCCTGGCCGGCGTCCGCGCGACCGGCCGGGCGCCGCAGCAGGACCCGGCCTGACCCGGGCGAGACCCGAGCCTGACCCCTCCGGCTCCTCCTCCGCCGACGGTCAGGAGGTCAGCTCGGCGGCGAGACGGCGTAGGCGGCTCATCCCCTGGTCGAGCTGCTCGACGAAGTTCTCCAGCCACCGGATGACGTCGGGGTCCCTGGCCCACTCGGCGATGCCCTGCAGCTCGAGAACGAAGTCGTGCTCCAGCCGGGCTGTGTCGACCTGCAGCTCCCTCGCGATCCGCTCGCGTTCGGCCAGGCTCACCTGCTTCTCCATCATCTCCATGCCGTCTGCTGGTCAGTGAGCCTACGGCGATGAGCAGGCGCGCACGACTGCCAAACGCGTGGATTCGGGCTCGTTCGTTTGGAGGCCGGCCCGCGACAGTGACGCCGGCCGGCAGCCCCCGTGCGAGGGAGGCAGGACGTCCGCTCGCGCGGCCGAATCCGGTTAAATGGCCTCGACAGTGCCCCGCCCCAGCCCGGTCACCGACCGCGTTCGCACGCTGATCCTGAGCGGCAGCCGGCACGCGTGGTCCCTCGACGAGCTCCACGAGACGGTGCGCTCGGACCTCCCGACGGCGGTGTTCTCCACGATCTTCCGCGCCGTCCTGGAGCTGGAGCGCCGCGGCCTCGTCAGGCGGGTCGACGTGGGCGACAGCCGGGTGCGCTACGAGAGCGCCGGCGTGCACCACGAGCACATCAAGTGCACCTCCTGCGGCTCGGTCGAGGAGGTGCCGGGCTGCGTGGTGGAGGAGGCGACGGCCGGCGTCCAGCGGCGGACCCGCTACATGATCACCGGCCACCAGGTCATCTTCACCGGCCTGTGCCCAAGGTGCGCGCCGCGCACGACGTCCCGGAGGCGCCGGGCGATCGGGTCGGCCTGACCGGTCGGCCGCACCTGAGGTCAGCGCCCGATGCGGATCAGCGCGTCCAGGAACAGGTCCCACACGCCCGGCGCATCCACGTCGACCGCCACCGCGGCGTTTGCCGGACGCTCGCGCGTCGGCCGGAAATCGGTGACCGTCATGCCCGCGGTGAGCCGGCCCGCCAGCTCGATATCGACCCGGGCGTCCCTGAGCTCCAGGAGCTCGGGTCGCGCTGCGCAGGCCACGGCGCAGGGGTCGTGGACCGGCGCGTCCCGCCGGCCCGTGGCCTGCAGGTGGGCCGCCCGGTAGAAGCCGAGCAGGCCGGTCACGGCGGCGGCGGCAGGCGTGCCCACGGCTGCCAGGCGCTCGAGGACCTCGTCGGTGGCCAGGAACCGGTGGGTGACGTCCAGGCCGACCATCGTGACCGGCCAGCCGGCCCCGAAGACGACGGCAGCGGCCTCCGGGTCGACGAACACGTTGAACTCCGCGGCGGGCGTGTGGTTGCCGCGGGTATAGGAGCCGCCCATCAGGACCACGCCGGCGACCCGCTCCGCGATGCGGGGCTGGCGGCGCAGCGCCAGCGCGACGTTGGTCAGCGGGCCGGTCGGCACCAGGGTGATCTCACCCGGCGACGCCATCACCAGGTCGACGATCACGTCGACGGCGTGGTCGGCCACGGGCCGCACGGCCGGCTCGTCCCAGTCGTGGCCCTCGAGGCCCGCCTCGCCGTGGATCTCCGGTGCGGTGACCAGCTCCCGGAGCAGCGGCGCGCCGCAGCCGGCGGCGACCGGGACGTCCGCGATGCCGGCCAGTGTGCAGACCCTGAGCGCGTTGCGGGTCGTCACCTCCAGCGGGTGGTTGCCCGCCACGGTCGTGATCGCGGCCAGCTCCAGGTCCGGGCAGCCGTGCGCCAGGAGGATCGCCAGCGCGTCGTCATGGCCCGGGTCGCAGTCCAGGATGATGCGCCGGCTCATGTCCGCCGGCCCGCCCCGGCCTCGTCGAGCTCGATCCCGAACAGGCGCCGCAGGTCTTCCGGGCGGGGCAGCGAGGCGCGGGCGCCGGGCCGCGTCACGGCGGCCGCTCCGGCGGCCATGCCCAGTCGAGCTGCCCGGACGACGTCCCAGCCGCGCGCGAGCCCGAACGCGGCGGCGCCGACGAACGCGTCGCCGGCGGCGGTGGCGTCGATCGCCTCCACCGGCAGCGCCCCCAGGCGCACCGCTCCTCGCGACGTCGCGACCACCGCGCCGGCGGCGCCCAGGGTCACGGCGACAGCGGTCGCGCCCGCAGCCTCGCCGAGCCGGGTCGCCGCCGCCTCGGCCGACGCGACGCCGTCCACCGCAAGGCCGGTCAGCGCCGACGCCTCCGCCTCGTTCACCACGAGCAGGTCTGCGGCCACCGGGGGCTGCCCGGCGAGCGGTCCGGCCGGGGCGGCGTTGACCACGACCAGCGCACCGGCGCGCCGGGCGCGGCCGGCGGCCGCCCGCACGGCGTCGACAGGCACCTCCAGCTGCAGCACGACGACGTCGCCGGGCCCGAGGCCGGCGGCCAGGCGCTCCACGTCACCGGGGTCGACCCGCCCGTTGGCCCCGGGGGCAACCGCGATCTGGTTCTGGCCGGCCCGCTCCACGACGATGAGGGCCGCCCCCGTCGGCGCGTCCGGGTCGGCCGCGACCCCTGACACGTCGACGCCGTCCTCTGCCAGCCCGGCCCGGAGCTGTTCGCCGAAGGCGTCCGCGCCGACCCGCCCGACCATGCGGACGACTCCGCCCAGGCGGGCGGCCGCGGCGGCCTGGTTGGCGCCCTTGCCGCCAGGCGTGGTCAGCAGGCGGTCGCCCAGCACCGTCTCGCCGGGGCGGGGCAGCGCCGCCACTGCCACCGTGAGGTCCATGTTCAGGCTGCCCAGGACGGCGATGCTGCCCATGCCGGGTCGCGTCCTCAGAGCCCGCGCAGGAACTCGATCAGCGCCGCGTTGACCTCGTCGGGCCGTTCCTGCTGGGTCCAGTGGCCGCAGCCGGGCAGCAGCACCGTCCGCGTGAGGTTGGGGACACTGTCCCGCAGGCGGTCCAGCCGGGCCCGGGCGCCGGGAAAGCTGAGGACCAGGTCGCGCTCGCCGACCACATACAGGGCCGGAGGACGCACGGTCGCGCCCTGCCAGGGGGCCGTCAGCTCCCAGTTCCTATCGAGGTTGCGGTACCAGTTCAGGCCGCCCGTGAAGCCCGCCTGCTCGAACTCCTTCGCGAACACGTCGACGTCCGTCTCCGTCAGCCAGGCCGGCAGCGTGTCCGGGTCAATGGTGATGTCCAGGAAGCCGCCGCCGGCGGGCACCACCGGGCCCCGACCTCCCCGGCCGGCCGGCCCGTCCCCGGACGCGCTGTACAGCAACCGTCGCAGCGCGGCCCTGGCGTCCCTGCCGAGCTCCGCGTCCGCCACCCCCGGCGCCTGGAAGTGGACCATGTAGAAGCCGTCGCCCAGCGCCGAGCGCAGCATCGGGATGGGCGGCCCGGACGGGTTGCGCGGATTGTGCGCGACGCTCAGGCCGGCGACGGCCCGCACCCGGTCCGGCCGCAGCAGGGCCGCCGTCCAGGCCACCGGCGCTCCCCAGTCGTGACCGACCACGACCGCCTGCTCCTCTCCCATGGCGTCCAGCAGCCCGATGACGTCGCCGACGAGGTGCAGGATCGTGTACTGGTCCACGCGCTCGGGCCGGTCGGTCCGGCAGTAGCCGCGCTGGTCGGGGGCGACGGCGTGGAAGCCTGCCGCTGCCAGCGGGCCCAGCTGGTGGCGCCACGAGTACCAGCACTCCGGGAACCCGTGCAGGAGGACGACCAGCGGGCCGCTGCCCTGCTCGGCTACGTGCATGCGGATGCCGTTGGTCTCGACGAACCGGTGCGAAGGCGAGGAGCTCTGGTTCATGCACCGCTCAGTGTGCGGCCTCGGCCAGGCCGACGAGCGCGGCGGCGACCTCGCCCGGAGCGACCAGGGCGTGGAAGTGCCCGCCCGGCAGCTCCCGGTACGCCCAGCCGCGCCGCCGGGCGGCCGCGGCGGCCGCGTCGTAGGCGGGGTTGGGCGTGAAGCGCAGGTACGCGCAGGGGGCGTCGGGCCAGCCGGGCGGGACCGGCGGAGCCTCCGCCCAGAACTCGGGCGGCTGCGGCCGCATCTCGGACAGCAGCCGCCGGCGGCGCTCCGGGTCTGGCACCAGCTCGCGCAGGTCGTCGTCCGTCCAGCTCGGGTACCGGCCGCCGGCCGCGTGCAGCTCCCGCAGCGTCCGGGCGAACCCGCCGCTCGCCCGACTCGTGCCCGCCCGCGGCAGGCCGGCGTCCACGAAGAGGTAGGCAGCCACCGGGCGCCCGGCCTCGGTGCGGATCGCGGGCAGCAGGACCCCGGCGCCGGAGTGCCCCACCAGCACCGGCCGGCTGCCGGACGGCAGCGGGCGGACGGCGGCAGCCGCCGCCCGGGCGTGGCGGAGCCAGTGGGGGCCGGCGGTCTCGAGCGCGCCGTCGAGGTCGGGAACCTGCGCCGGCCGGCCCAGCCCCTCCAGCTCCTCGGCCACCGGGCGCCAGGTCGATGGGCCGACCAGCGGACTGTGGACGAGCACGAATGGGCTGGGATCTGGCATCCGCACCCATCATGCCGCCGTCGCACTACATCGATCAGCGATATATCATGGAATGGTGCAACGTGAACCGACTGATCTGAGCGGGCTCGGCAGGTTCGAGGAGCCAGCGGTGCTCGTGCTGACCAGCCTGGTCGAGCGGCCACGCCATGGCTACGCGATCGTCAAGGACGTGGAGGCGGTCGCCGGGGTTCGGCTGGGCCCCGGCACGCTCTACGCGACCCTGTCCCGCCTCCAGTACCGCGGCCTGATCGAGGCGCTGCCCGCCGAGGACCGGCGTCGTCCGTACCGAATCACGAGCGCCGGCCGGGACCTGCTGCGTGCGCGGCTGACGCG
>DATFRD010000139.1:0-2501 GCA_035263645.1 Candidatus Dormiibacterota bacterium
CAGGTCGGAGTGGTGCACGTCGAACGTCAGGAGCGCGTCCCGGGGGTCGCCCTCGCGCACCGCGAGCAGCGGTCCGGCGGCCGCGGAGATCACAGTCCGCCAGCCGCTCGGGACCTTCAGCGACCCCGCGCTCTGCACGTGCACGTCCTTGAGGCTCACGTCGCGCAGCAGCGGGTCGCGCGGGTCGGCCGGCTGCACGCCGCCAGGGTCGATCTGCGGACCCAGCGGCGCGGGTCCCTGGCCGGCCGGCGGGTCGACCAGCAGCGCCGGCTCGGGCAGCTTGCCCGGCGGCACGAACCCATCGAAAACGACCAGGTCGTACTTGCCGGGCTTGTAGTCGGCCGGCTTGACCACCGTCAGGTCGACGCCCTGCCGCAGCTTCAGCGCCTGCTGCAGGAAGCCGTTCTCGGCGGTCACCAGGAGGACCGGGTGGCGGGGCGGCGGCGCGACGACCAGCCACGCGGCATCGTCCAGCGCGAGCGCGTCGCCAGGCGTGAGCCTCGCCTCGAGCACCTGCGTCGACGTGGCCAGCCGGGACCACCTGAGGTCCGTCGTGGTGTTGCCCTCCAGCCGAACCGGGAGCACGTCGACGAGCCTGCCGTCGGCCCGCATCTCGACTTTCATGTCACGCGCGGTGCGGCCGTAGTTGGCAAGGCGCAGGAAGACGGAGCCGTTGCCGGCCGGGCTCATCGTCTGGATCGCCGCGTTTTCACCGGTGCTGCCGATCGACACGTACGAGAACGGCGCGCTCACCCGGGGCGGGCTGGTCGGCGCCTGGCTGTGGCCGTCGCTGAGCATGATGATCGACCCGCCGGGCCGCCCGAGCAGGATCGAGTTCGCCAGCGAGATCCCCTCTGCGAAGTCGCCGGCCGTGCCCGACGGCTGGGCGCGGTCCAGCGCCGATCGGAGGAGCGCCGAATCGCCCGTCGGCGCCGCCAGCAGCGTGGCGTGGTCGCCGAGCAGGATGATCGCCATCTGCTGGCCGGGGGCCAGCTGGCCGGCCAGCGAGCGTGCCTGGTTCACCGCCGCCCCGAAGCGGCTCGGGCTCACGTCCGTCGCCCCCATCGTGGGCGAGGCGTCGATCATCACCACCGTGGTCGAGTCGACCCCGGCCGCCCCGATCAGGCCCGGCCGCATGAGCCCGAGCGCGAGCACCAGCGCCGCCAGGAGCTGCAGGAACAGCAGGACGCTCGGCCGCAGCCTCTGCCAGGGCGCGTTCGCCTGCCGGTCGGCCACGTACGGCCGCCAGAAAAGCAGGGTCGAGACCCTGACCTCGGGCCGCCGCACCTTCAGGAAGTACAGCAGCACGATCGCCGGGATCGCCAGCAGCGCCAGCGCTGCCAGCGGCAGCAGGAACTCCATCAGCCCCGCCTCACGACCCCGGATCGGAGCCCCGCCAGCATCATCGTCTCCAGGTCGTCGGCGCTGCCCGTGTACAGGAACCGCCCACCCGCCGCCTGCGCGGCGCGCGCCAGGCCCTCGCGGTGGGCGGCCAGCGCGCGCAGGTACTCGACGACCAGCCCCGGCGTGATCGTCAGCTCCCGCGTCCGCTCGGTTTCGTGGTCCACGAGCTTCAGGTCGCCCGAGATCGTCGGGTGCTCCTCGTCCGGTGCCAGCACCTGCCACAGCACCGGCTCCTGCCGGCGGGCTGCCAGCGAGGCGAGCGGCTGGGCCCAGCCGGTGTCCTCCGACAGGAAGTCGGAGACGACCACGGTCACCCCGGGCCGAAGCCAGTGCAGGCGGCGCAGGTCGTCCGGGCCGGCCTCGCCAGCCGGCTCCAGCCCCTCGAGGAAGGCCCACACCCGCGAAACGCCGTCGCGCCCGCGCAGGGGCGGTACGCGGCCGCCCCCCAGCGCACCCACCTGGACCCGGTCCATCGCGGCCAGTCCCAGGAAGCTCAGGGCGGCGGTCAGGCGACGCGCGGCCGGCCATTTGGCGGGCTCGCCCAGCGCCATCGAGGCGCTGTGGTCGAGCACGACGTTGAGGCAGGCCTCCTCCTCGGCCACGTAGAGCCGGAGCATCAGCTTCTCCAGCCGGGCGTATGCGCCCCAGTCGATCTGGCGGAAGTCGTCGCCGGAGACGTACGGACGGAAGTCCGAGAACTCCGGGGAGCGAGCGGAGCGCGGCGACCGGCGCTCACCCGCGTAGAGACCGCTCTGCGGGCGCCGGTAGGCCAGGTCGAGGCGTCCGAGCAGCGTGAGCTCCGCGGACGTCAGCAGGTCACTTCCCCCGGACGATGGATTCCGATCTGGCGGCGAGAGATTCGTCGTCCAGGTGCCCCAGATCGTGGGTCTGCGCCGAGGACCGGAGCGAGCCTACCCGTAGTAGGTGAGCGAGGACCGCAGAAGCAGGGCCGCGAGATGGGGTGCATGGGCGGCGAAGATCCGTCGGCAGGTTGGAATTCATCGTCTGCTGGCTTCGATGACAGCCGCGACCACGCGGTCGGAGTCCACGCCGGCCGCGTCGGCCTCGAAGTTCAGGAACACGCGATGGCGCAGGGC
>DATFRD010000140.1:0-2145 GCA_035263645.1 Candidatus Dormiibacterota bacterium
GGGCTGGCGGTCGAGATGGTCTTCGCCATCGCTTCGCTGACCTTCACCCTGGTACCTCCTGTCGCGGGTTGTACTGTCGACAACCCAATCGGAGCACTGTCGCGCCGACTCGGACGACTTCTGTCCGCGGTGCCGCCGGCACTGGAAATTGCAGGGGGTACGCCGGGCGCCGGAGCCGCCGCGCTACGCTCAGATGCCCAGGTAGGCCCGGCGCACAGCGGGGTCGCGCTCGACGTCCTCTGACCGGCCGCTGAGGGCGAAACGCCCGTTCTCCAGCACGTACGCGCGGCGGGCCACGTCGAGCGCGATCACCACGTCCTGCTCGACCAGGAGCACGGCGATCCCGCCCCGGCTGATCTCGGCGGCCACGTCCACGACACGCTCGACCACCTTGGGGGCCAGGCCCAGGGACGGCTCGTCGATCATCAGCAGCCTCGGCCGAGCCATCAGCCCCCGGCCGATGGCCACCATCTGCTGCTCGCCGCCCGAGAGCGTGCCGGCGTCGCGGGCCAGCTTGTCGGCGAGGGCCGGAAAGTAGTCCAGCACGCGGTCCAGGTCCTGCCGCACCTCCCGGTCCCGCCTCAGGTACGCGCCCAGCCGGAGGTTCTTCTCCACGCTCATGGTGGCGAACAGGCGCCGGCCCTGGGGCACGTGGGCCAGGCCGGCTGCCACGATGGCGTCGGGCTGGGCATCGGTGATGTCGCGCCCGGCGAAGCGCACGCGCCCGCCGGCGCTCGGCACCAGGCCGCTCAGGACGCCGAGCAGCGTCGACTTGCCCGCACCGTTGGCGCCGATCAGCGCGACCAGCTCGCCGACTGCCACGTCCATGTCCACGCCGAACAGGACGGGGCCGGCGTGGTAGCCCGCCGTCAGACCCCGGACCTGGAGGAGCGGCTCGGCCGAGCCCAGCTCAGGCATCCCGGTGCCGGCGCGCGTATCGCTCGCCCAGGTACGCCTCGACGATTCGCTCGTCTTTGAGGACCTCCTGGGGCCGTCCCTCGGCCAGGTGGCGGCCGAGGTGCAGGACGACGACGCGCTCGCAGACGCCCACGATCACGCGCATCACGTGCTCGATGAGGACGATGGTCACCCCGGCGCCGTGGATCGAGCGCACCATCTCCAGGGCCGCGTCCACCTCCACGGCGTTCAGCCCCGCCATGACCTCGTCCAGCAGCAGCAGCCGGGGCTTCGTGCAGAGCGCCCTGGCCACCTCCAGGCGCTTGCGGTCGGGGACCGTGAGGCTGGCCACGGGCAGTGCTCGCTTGGGGCCCAGCCCGACCAGCTCCAGCATCTCGTCGGCGTAGGAGAACGCCTGCCGCGGCGGCAGCCGGGCCCTCGAGCTGCCGAACAGCGCGCCGACGGCGGCGTTCTCGCGGACCGTCAGGGAAGCGAAGGGCTTGACGACCTGGAAGGTCCGACCAATGCCCAGCCTGGCCACCTCGTGGGCCGCGAGCCCGCGCAGCGACCTGCCGTCGAACCGGATCTCGCCGGCGTCCAGGCGGTGGACGCCGCTGATGCAGTCGAGGAGCGTGGTCTTGCCGGCCCCGTTGGGCCCGATAATGCCCAGGATCTGAGAGCCGGGCACGTCGAAGCTGACCTGCGCCAGCGCAGCCACGCCCCCGAAGCTCTTCGTCACGTCCCGCAGCGACAGCAGGACGCGGCCGTCCTCGCTCACACCCCGCTCTCCCGCAGCGTGCGCCGCAGGTAGGCGACGGTGAATGAGCTGCGGCCGCCGAAGAAGTCCACCACGCCGCGAGGCAGGAGGATGACGGCGACCGTGAGCAGCACGCCGAGGCCGATCTGGGTGATGACGGCCAGGTCCCCCTGCCCCGCGAAGGACTGGATCAGGAACTCCAGCACGATGGCGCCCAGGACCGGCCCCCAGATGGTGCCAATGCCGCCGATGAGGGCCATGAGGATGCTGTCGATGGAGACGTCGATGTTGAACGCGACGTCCCGGTGGACGAAGACGTTCCACTGCGCGTAGATGCCGCCAGCCAGGCCGGTGAGCGCCGCCGAAAGGGCGTACGCGCAGATCTTGTAGAGCGTGGTGTTGACCCCCATCACCGCGGCCGCCCCCTCGTCCTCCCGGATGGCGAGGAGACCGTAGCCGAAGCGTGTGTGGAGCACGCCCCAGGTCACGGC
>DATFRD010000141.1:0-6966 GCA_035263645.1 Candidatus Dormiibacterota bacterium
CGCCCTGGTTTCGAGTCGCGTCAACCCGCAAATCCTTCCCCCGCCTGAGGCTCCCTCGATCCACACGCAGTCTACCAGCAGACGTGGCTATACGGGTGCTAGTCGTCTGCCGCCACTTTCCGGGATGCCGTCAACCGCTTCGGCGTCCCCGCATCCACCCTGACCGATAACGGCATGGTCTTCACCACCCGCTTCTCCGGCGGCAAGGGCGGACGCAACGGCTTCGAGGCCGAGCTCCGGCGCCTCAACGTGCGCCAGAAGAACTCCCGGCCCAACCACCCCACCACCTGCGGCAAGGTCGAACCCTTCCAGCAAACGATACTGGGTTGGCTAGGCGCTTAGCCCCGCCAGCCCGCCAGCCTGGACCAGCTCCGGTCCGGTCGTGCGCCGCGATCGCTTGAGACATGTCATTCACGAGTACTCCGGAGGCTGCTTGATGCCTGACTCGATTGTTGAACGGCACACGCAAATCGAGCTCCACCGGTCAGTCAGCACCATCACGACGACGATGAGGCCATCGCAGCCGCATCCGATATGGGCTGAGCAACCCGAGATAGATGTGACCGGCCAGCAACGCCACCAGCACATACGCAGCCGTCACATGCAGGTCGCGCGACCTGGCTACGACCGCCGCGTCAAACCTGCTCCACCATGACATCGGGATTCCCGTCAGGAGCAGGACTACCAGCCCAGTGGCCACGAGTGCAGCGAACAGCTTCTGCCCAGCGTTGAAGCGCCCCGACGGCAGTTGGCCTACCTCATTGCCCGCCAGCACCCGCCACGGTCGCAAAAACCAGGCTCGATCCGCCGACTCCCAGCGGCTTAGCTGACGCTCCAGCGCGCGCACATCGGACCACCTGGTCAGGGCGATTGCTGCCGGCGCCAGCGCCAGCGCGGCCGCGGCTGCCAGGTGGGCGCTCCGGACCCAGAAGCGCTGGCCGACTGCCTCACTCAGCGCCGGCACATACAGCACCGTGCCGGACAGCACGAGAACCAAGACGATTGCGGCCACCGCCCAGTGGAGCGCTCGCTCAGTGGCGGATGCGGGCGTCGTCATCGTACCCACGTGCCTCCCAGTAGCCGGTACCGGCGCTCGGGACGGCGGTGAGCCGGCGCACCCACTTCACGCCTTTGTAGCCGTAGTCGAACGGGACGACCAGTCGCGCGGGGGCCCCGCGCTCGGCGCTGAGCTCAGCGCCGTGCACTCGGAGCGCGATGATGACGCCTTCACGGCGGGCCGTGGCGAGCTCGAGGTAGTCGACGTAGGCGCCGTCGGCCGACTCGAACCGGACCGCGCGAGCGCCTCCGATCACTCCCGCGGAATCGAGCAGGTCAGTGACCGGAACGCCGTCCCAGCGCACCGACCGCACCGACCAGCCGCTGACACAGTGGAAGTCGGCGGTGACCGTCACGAGTTCCCGGCTCGCCAGCTGGTCGAGACTCAGCGACTGCGGGCGGGCGACCAGGCCGTCCACCATCAGGCGCCACGTGTCTCGCTCCCAACGCGGAATCGACGCGGTCACGCTGTAGAAGTGGAACCCGTCGCTCGGGCTGAGCTCGCCGAGCGGCCCCTCCAGCCAGGAGCGTACGGCTGCGGGCACTCCGCCGCCGGCCGCGACCAATGCCAGACAGCCGGCCGCCCCGGCCAGGAATAGCCGGCGCCCGAGCGCCGGGCCGCTCACGTCGCGGCCGTGGCCCGCGGCAGCCGATGGCGCCGCAGGAACCGCCCGCCCGGCTCCTCGGCCACCCAAGCGCCGCGCTCGATCAGCACCCGTCCGCCCGCGACGACCGTATCGACGCGGCCGCGGACCTCCATGCCCTCGAACGGCGAGTAGTCGGTGGCCATGTGCAGTTCCCCGATCGTCGCGCGCGCGGCCGGGTCCACGACCACAACGTCGGCGTCCATGCCGGGTAGCAGGGATCCCTTGGCCGGCAGGCCGAACAGGCGCGCGGGGGCGGCCGCGCACAGGCGCACCACATCGGTCAGCGCGAGCCGGCCAGCGAGCGCCTGCGAGATCATCAGCGGCAGCCGCGTCTCGACGCCAGGGAGCCCGGGCGGAACCCGGCTCGAGTCGTCCGCGCTGGCCGCCTTCTGCGTGCTATCCCAGCAGCAGTGGTCGGAATGGATCCCGGTCAGCTCGGCTCCCAGCGAGCGCCAGAGTCCCCGGACGGCATGCGGGGCCCGCAGCGGCGGGCTGCAGACGAAGCGTTCCGGACATCGCCCATCGTAGACGGACTCGTCGAGGACGAGGTAGTGGGGGCACGTCTCGGCGTGGGCGGCTGTTCCCCGCGCCCGCGCAGTCGCGATCTCGGCGGCGACCTCCGGCAGCGTCACGTGCACCAGGTAGACCCAGGCGCCCGCCTGCCGGGCCAGCTCGAGCACGCTCCGGGCAGCGTCGAGCTCGGCGCCAGGCGGCCGCGCCCGCGCGTGGTCGCCGGACCCGCCCCGGCCGTGCGCGTGCAGCTCGGCGGTGGCCCGCTCGACGAGCGACTCCGTCTCGGCGTGCACCATCACGAGGCTTCGCGCCCGCGCGGCCGCGCACATCACAGCCAGCACGTCGCCGAGCTCCAGCATCATCAGGCCGCGATACGCGGTGAAGACCTTCACCGAGGGGCACCCCAGCCGCGCCGCCACCTCGACGTCCGCGAGCGAGTCGGGCCCGGCCTCCCCGACCACGGCGGCGTGGAATCCGATGTCGGTCCAGCAGGCCCCGACCGCCTCGCCGATGCGCCGGCGCACCGCCTCCGCGGGCGACTCGCCGGCCTCCGGGAACGCGAACTCGAGCAGCGTGGTCGTCCCGCCAAAGGAGGCAGCGCGGCTGGCCGACGCGAAGTCGTCCCGGGTCCGGTGCTCGCCGAACGTGATACCGATGTGTGTGTGCACGTCCACGCCACCCGGGAGCACCAGCGCGCCCTCCGCGTCGACTACGCGGGCGCGGCCGGCCTCGACCGTGCCGCGACCCACCAGACCGGCGACGCGGCCGCCGCGGACCAGTACGTCGGCGGCGAGCGTCCCGGACTCCAGGACGACCGTGCCGCCCCGAACCACGAGGTCGAGCCTGGCTGGACCCGTCACAGCTTGTACCCCAGAAGGAAGCCGCCGGCCAGCGCGACCCAGAGCAAGACCCCCGGGCGGGACACGGACACCGGGTGGAGGTCGGTCCAGCGGCCGACCGCATAGGCGAGCCCGGCCGAGCCCACCACGAGCTGGGGGAGCCCCAGCGCGGGGACGGCCCGACAGAGCACGAACACCGCGGCGAAGGCGGCCGTGGCGAGCAGCCCGGCCAGCACGGAGGCGGGCCGCTCGACCTCCTCCAGCAGGGTAGCCGCCACGCCCGCCACCGCCGCGGGCACGAGCACGAGCAGCAGCGTCAGGTGCTGCAGGCTGGCGGGCACCAGCGCCGCGGCCGCGCCCAGGGCCACGACCTCCAGGACGAGCGCTCGCGGCGAGCGGACGCGCCGAGCCAAGCGCGACAGCCCGTATCCGGCAATGGCGCAGGCGGCCATGATGATCCACGCCCCCTGCGTCACGATCAATTCGTCGAGGAGGGCGTGACCTCCGAAGTTGGGGAACAGCGTTCCCAGCGCGGTTCCCGCCGCCGGCACGGCGACCAGCAGCGCCGCCAGCAGCGCCCCGAGTCCCAGCCCGAACGTGAGCACGTGGTCGCGCATCCGCGCCCGGTCGCACATCACGGCCACCGAGAGCATCCAGGCGGCCGAGCTGAGGTACACCATCAGGCGCCCGCCAGGCGGCGTACAACGTCCTCGGCGACGTTCGGGTCGGGGAACAGGACGGGCAGGGCGAGTCCCGCCTCGCGGTACATGGCCAGGCGCTCGCGACACGCCTCGGGCGGCCCGCACAGCGCGTGCTCGGCCACGAGCCGGTCCGGCAGCTCGGCGAACGTCGCCGGCAGGCCGCCGTCGCGGGCCAGCGCGCGCAGGCGCACCAGGAAGTCGGGGTCCAGGCCCGTCTCCGCCGCCAGGTTCGGGAAGTGCACGAGGTATGTGGCCAGGATCGGGCGCACGTGCTCCGCGGCCGCGGACACCGACCTCTCCAGCGCCACCACCATTGCCTGGCCGACCTCACCGCGGAATCCCTGCGCCCCGGCCGCGGCGTCCAGGCGCGCTCGGGCCCGCCTCGTGTAGGAGACGGGCATGAATGCGTTCAGGATCACGCCGTCTGCCGTTCGTCCGGCCAGGTCGAGCGCGCGCGGGCCGGTGACGCACAGGTACACGGGCGGCGACTGCTCCGGCCGCACCTCCGGCACCAGGTCGGTGAGCCGCGAGTGCCGGCCCGGGTAGGACACCGGGGCGTCGCCCGACCATGTGGCCCGGACCGCGTCCACGAACTCCGCGAGCCGCGTGACCGGGTAGTCGAACGCGTAGCCCTGCTGGGCGAGCGGCGCCGGCGAGCCGGGGCCCACCCCAAGCACGACCCGGCCCGGCGCCGCCTCGGCCATCGCGGCCCAGGTAATGGCCACGAGCGCCGCGCCTCGCGTGTACACGTTGATCGCGGCGCTGCCGACCCGCACGCGCTCCGTTCCCAGCAGGAGGGCGGTCATCGCGGTGACCGAGTCGCGGGTGATGCGCGTCTCGGCGTGCCAGAGCGAGTCAAAGCCGGCCGCCTCCGCCAGGCGGCCGACCTCGACCAGCCGCCGGAGGTCCGGTCCGCCCAGGAAGCCCAGTCCGAGCCGCATCAGTCCGCGTACGCCAGCCGGAACAGCGTCCGGATCAGCACCTGGATAGCACTGCCGATGTGCTCGATCTCGGTCCGCTCGTCCGGCCGGTGGCTGTGGCCGCCCTGGCTGGGGACGAAGAGCATGCCCGTCGGGCAGAGGCGGGCGATCAGCTGGGCGTCGTGCCCGGCGTGGCTCGGCATCCGGCGCCACGGCACCTCGACCTCCCGGCACGCCTGCTCCAGCAGGGCGCGGATGCCGTCGTCGAACCGTGTGCCGCTCTGCACCAGGTGACGCTCGATCTTCACTTCCAGGCCCCGTTCGGCCGCGACGCGCTCCACCAGGCTGCGCAGGCCGGCCTCCAGCTCGTCGAGCACGTCCTGACTGGGGTGCCGGAAGTCGATCGTGAAGTCGGCGGAGCCGGGCACCTGGTTGAAGCCGCCCGGCAGCACGTGCATACGGCCGACGGTGGCCACTGCGGGCGCCCCTAGCTGCCTGGCCCGCTGCTCGGCGCCGAGCACGACCTCGGCCGCGCCGGCCAGCGAGTCGCGGCGGTGGCTCATCGGCATCGTCCCGGCGTGGCCGCTGGTCCCGTTCAACCGGACGCGGAGGCCGCGCACCCCGACGATGCTGTCGACGACGCCGATCACGTCGCCCGTCTGGGCCAGCACGGGACCCTGCTCGATATGCGGCTCGACGAACGCGGCCAGGTCGCGGCGACGCGCCTCGCCGATCCGCGCGGGGTCGAGGTAGCAGGCGCGCATCGCCTCGCCGATCGTGATGCCGTCCTCGTCGACCAGGCGCTCCACCTCGTCCGGCTCGATGGTGCCGACGATGGCCCGGCTGCCCCAGAAGTTGGTCACGAAGCGGCTCGACTCCTCCTCGCAGTTGGCGAGGACCTCGAGAGTCCGGGCTGGCCGGCCCCCCGCCTCCGCGAGCCAGCGCACGGCACAGCCGGCCATGACAACGCCCGCAATGCCGTCATAGGCGCCGCCCCGCGCCACCGAGTCAACGTGAGAGCCCGTCAGCACCACCCGTTCGTCGGAGCCCGCAAGGCGGCCGTAGCGGCTGCCCACGGCATCCGCCCGGACCTCCAGACCATCCGACGCGAACCACTCCTCTATTTCGGCCATGGCGTCGCGCCAGGCTGCGCCGTAGACCAGGCGGGTGACGGAGCCGTCCGGGCCTGCGCCGTGCACGCGAAGGCGCGCCAGGAGCTTCCCCGCTTCGTCCGTGACCTGGCGCAGGTCGCCGCCGCTGAAGCTGGGCACGGTCGCCGGGGACGCCATCAGGCAGGCACCGCCGGCGACTCGACCGTCACGCCGTAGAGGGCCCGGGCGCATTCCACGCTCACGATCTCGTCCAGCACGTCGTCATGGACCTGCCGTGGGTCCCGCTCCACCGGATCGCCGTAGCCGGCCCCGCACGGGCTGACGGTGCGGATGGTGTCGCCGGGCCGGCCGATCAGCGACTGCAGCTTGGAGGGCAGGCGCACCTCTTCGCCCGCCGCGGTCAGGAGCACCGCCTCGCCCGGAGTGCCGTCACGGCCGCCGAACGCGCCCTTCGGCGGGTGCCGGTGGCCGTCGCCCTCCAGGCTCACGCGGGCCTCGGACTGGAGCTGCGTCTCGCGGATGGAGCCCATGCCGCCTCGCCAGCGTCCCGCACCGCCGCGGTCGGTGCGCAGCTCGTAGCGGGTGACGCGCAGCGGGTAGTGGGCCTCGATGTCCTCGATCGGGTTGTTGCGCGTGTTCGCGTACAGCACGTCCACCGCGTCAATTCCGTCCCGGCCGGGCCGGCCGCCGTAGGCGCCCTCGGTGATGTCCATGTAGACCCAGTGGCGGCCTCCGATCAGCCCGGTGTAAGCGACCGCGGTCATGTTGCCCATGCCGGCTGCCACGCGGTCGGCGCAGACCGGCCGCAGAGCCATCATCAGGGTGTCGGCCACGATGTTGCCCGGCGCAGCGCGGGCGATGGTGGCGCAGGGGAAGGTGGGGTTGGCCAGCGAGCCTCGCTCGGCCACGATCCGGATCGGCCGCACCAGGCCCGAGTTCTGCGGCACGTGCTCGTGCGTGGCCTGGTCCAGCAGGATCGAGCGCAGCGTCACGTACACCGCCACGTCCACCGTGCCCCGAAACGGCATGTTGATGGCCCGGTCCGAGACCTGCGCCGCCGTCCCCGTCAGGTCCACCGTCATCCGACCACCTTCTACCGTCACCGTCACCTTGATCAGCTGATCCCGCTTGCCCGGATCAGGATCGTCCGCAAAACCGTCGATCCGACCCTCCGCACT
>DATFRD010000142.1:0-5562 GCA_035263645.1 Candidatus Dormiibacterota bacterium
GACGAGCCGCCGAGCGGGTTGTCCGGGACCCGGACGACCGCCCCGGCGCCGAACGTGCTCGCCCAAACGGTGGTCGAGGCGGCCAGGACCGCGATCAGGCCGGCGCCCGGCGGCCCCAGCCAGCGTGCCAGACGGATAGGTCGTGTGGAGCTCAATGCTTCCTCTCCCCTGGGCAATCGCCCTGAACGTTCCACAACGGTCGCGTTGCGCAGCGGACCGCGACGAACGGTGTATAGCACGTTGCGCGCTCGGGAACCAAGTCGGGCACCGGGCAGGCAGCGGCCGAGATGCGGCGCGGCCTGACGCGCAAAACGGGTACATCCGCCACCCTCCGCGTTTCTCCTGACGAATGAAGCCGGCGAGAGGCGACGTCGAGTTCGAGCGGCTGCTGGAGCGGGAGCTGCAGCGGACGCTGGGAGCTGCGCAGGGGCCCAGCCCGCGGGCTGCGCAGGCGGCGTACTGGATCGCCTCTCGGACCAGAGGAGGAGCATCGTTGACGATCAGACCCGGCGTCCTCGGCAGCCTCATGAGCAAGGGCGCCGTGGGCCTGGTGGCGGCCGCCCTGGCCGTGGGCGGCGGGGGGGCCGTGATTGCGGCCGCCGCCACGGGCAGCGCCAATCCCATGAACTGGGGACAGCAGGTCAGGGAGGCGGTAGAGGCCTGCAAGGCCCCGTTCGCCGGTCACTCGAGGAGCGACGCCTTCGCTGACGCCCACACGGGCGGGCGCAACGTCGGCCAGTGCGTCAGCGCCTTCGCTCAGGGGCACGGCGATCAGCAGCAGGCCACCCACGGCGAGAAACGCGAGTCGGGGTCGACGGCCACGCCCACGCCGACCGCGCACGGTGAGAGCGGCGTGAGCCACGGCCAGGGCTCGGACGCGTCGCAGGACAGGAGCGCGAACAGCTCGGAACACAGCTCGGGCCACGGCAAGCCGTCGCCGAAGAGCTGAAGTACAACGCCATCATTCCCCACCACAGCCGCGCGAAGGGGTCCAGGCCACTACCCCGGCCTGGCCCCTTCCACCGGCATCTCGGGCCTCCCGCGCTCGACGGCCACGGCACCGCCGTGATCGCCCGGGCTCCGCTTGACCTCAGGGCTCGCGTCGAGCGCCAGGTCGCGAGCCTGCCGCCGCCGGCCGACCTCCGGGAGCGGCGCTCCCGGAGGCTGCTCCTGGCCGGGCTCGGGCGTCTGCGCCAGCCGTTCCAGCGCCTCGCCGGGCCCGTGCACGTGACCGGGTCGGCGATCGTGGCCGGCGGCCGCGGCACCCTCCTGCACCGGCACCGGCGGCTGGGGACCTGGCTGCAGCCAGGCGGTCACCTGGAGCCGGGCGAGACCCCCTCGCAGGCCGCGCTGCGCGAGGCCCAGGAGGAGACCGGACTCGAGCTCCGGCTGCCGCCCCGCAGCCCCCGGCTGGTCCACGTCGACGTCCACCCGGCACCCGGCGGCCACGTGCACCCAGGAGCGCGGCCGAAAACCAAGCCGGATCTTTGGGGTCCATGCACCCCATCTCCGGCGTTGCCTCCTGCGGTGCTCGCTCACGCCCTGGAGGGCGCTCGCTGCGCTCCTCGTCGGCGCCACCGGATCTGGGGCACCTGGACCCCAAATCTTTCGGCCCGGTTTCCGGCCGCGCTCCTGGACCTCCGGTATCTGCTGCTGGGGCCGGACGTGGACCCCTGCCCGCCGCCCGGGGAGAGCCAGGAGGTGAGGTGGTTCACCTGGCCGGAGGCGGTCCGGCTCGCGGACCCCGGCCTGGCCGGCGCGTTGCGCCGGCTGGCGCCGGTCTGAGCCCGGAGGTCATCCGGCGTCAGCGATGGGGGTGTGAGAGAGGGGGGTTCGGGAAAGGGGGTCCGTCAAAGAGGGGGTCCGGGGCGGGGGGCCCGGCTCCCCCTCCCCCACCGAGCCACTCCAGCACCTTCCAGGGCGCCATCGGGTACGACCACGGCCGGGCGCCGACCGCGTCCGCCACCGCGTTCGCCACCGCAGCGGGCACGGGGATCAGCCCGGCCTCGCCCACGCCCTTGGCTCCGAACGGCCCCTCCGGGTCGATCGTCTCGACCAGCGAGACGTGGATCGGCGGCACGCCCATCGCCGTGAGCACGCCGTACTCGCGAGGCGACGGCTGCAGGACGTGGCCGTCGGCGATGCCCAGCTCCTCGGTCAGCGCCAGGCCGAGCCCCATCACCGCGCCGCCCTGCACCTGGCCCTCGACCCCGGCCGGGTTCAGGGCCCGCCCCACGTCGTGCGCGCACCAGAGGTTCAGCACCTGGACCAGGCCCGTCTCCGGGTCCACCTCCACCTCCGCCACGTGCGCCCCGAACCCGTACGCCGCCGAGATGTTGCCCACGTGGCGCTCGTCCTGCGGCTCCGTTGGCGGGTCGTAGAAGGCGGTCGCCATCGGTGGTGAGCCGCCCTGGCGGAGCAGCCTCCGCCGGGACACCCGGTCGTACGTGACCGAGCGGGCCGGGGCACCCCTGACGGATATCACCCCCTCGTCGATCACCAGGTCCGCCGGGTCCGCTTCCAGCACCTCGGCCGCCGTCTCCAGCAGCTGCTGGCGCACCTGCAGCGCCGCCCGCCGGGCCGAGTTGCCCGCCACGAACGTCGTCCGGGAGGCGTGGGCGCCCACGTCCCAGGGCTTGAGCTCGGTGTCGTCGTTGACCACCCGGACCGCCGACAGCGGCACGCCGAGCGTCTCTGCCGTGACCATGGCCAGCACGGTCTCCGATCCCTGGCCCAGCTCCGACGCGCCCGTGACCAGTGTCACCCGTCCCGCCTCGTCCACCCTGAGGATCGACCCGCAGCCGTCGCTGGGGTAGATGCGAGCCCCGCCCCCGACGTGGACGAAGGCGGCCGCGCCCAGGCCGCGCCGGCGGTCGCGCAGGCGCCCCCGGCGCCGGTCCCAGCCCGACTGGCGGCGCACCGTCTCCAGGCACTCGGCCAGCCCGCAGGACGTGATGCGCATGCCCTGCGGCGTCACGTCCCCCGTCCGGTTCGCGTTGCGCAGGCGCAGGTCCATCGGGTCCATGCCCAGCGCGTCCGCCACCTGCTCGGTCTGCTGCTCGACGGCGAACGTCGCCTCCGGGTTGCCGAAGCCGCGCACCGAGCCGCCGTACGCCTTGTTCGTGTAGACGACGCGGGAGCGGACCCGGCAGTTCGGCACGCGGTAGAGCGAGCTGATCGTCTGCATGACCACCAGCAGCGCGTGCGATCCCCAGGCGTTGTACGCGCCGTTGTCGGAGATCACGTCCGCGTCCCGGAACAGCAGGTTGCCGTCCCGGTCCGCGCCTGTGCGCATCCGGATCTGCATGGGCTGGCGCACCCGCGAGCCCACGAACTCCTCCTCGCGGCTGAAGTGGACGCGCACCGGGCGGCCTGCCGCCCTGGCCAGCAGCACCGTGATGAAGTCGATGGGGTCGATGTCGATCTTGCCGCCGAAGCTGCCCCCGATCGGGGGCTGGTGGACGCGGACCTCGCGCCAGTCGAGGGCCAGGCAGTCCGCCAGGGCCCGCCGATACATGAACGCCATGTGGACGCCCGTCCAGACGTCGAGCCGGCCCTCCGAGTCGAACTGCGCCAGGCAGCAGTGGGTCTCGATGGGCACCGGCGCGGAGAGCGGGCTCGCATACGTCCCCTCCACCACGACGGCCGCCTCGCGCGCCGCCGCCTCCACGTCACCGTGCTCGAAGTCCCAGCGCATGGAGACGTTGCCCGCGATGTCGGCGCGCTCGGGGTGGACGAGCGGCGCCCCCGGCTCCAGCGCGGCGACAGGGTCGAACGCAGCCGGCAGCACCTCGTAGTCGACCCGGACCAGGTCCAGCGCCCGCTCGGCCGTCTCCTCGTCCTCGGCCGCCACGGCGGCGACCTCGTCGCCGGCGCAGCGGACCCTATCGCCCTTCAGGGGCAGGTTGTCGGCGCCGTAGCCGAACGGGCGCTGGGCCACGTTCCCCGCGTGCACCACGGCGTGGACGCCCGGCAGCCGCTCGGCGGCGCCGACGTCCACAGAACGGATGCGGGCATGGGGATGGGGGCTGCGCAGGATCCTGCCGGCGAGCATGCCCGGCAGACGCACGTCGCTCGCGTAGACGGTGCGACCCAGGACCCGGTCCCTGCCGTCCAGCCGGCGCTGGGGGGTCCCGACGATCCTGAGCCGGTCCACCCGACCCACTATAGGAGGCATGAGGGTTGGAATCCGGGAGCTCGAAAGGCGCACCCACGCGCTGATACGACGGGTCGCGGACGGGGAGTGCGTCGAGGTGACCGATAGCGGGCGCCCCGTGGCGCGACTCGTTCCCGTCAGGAGCTCGCCCTGGGAGCAGCTGGTGGCCGAAGGCAGGGCCACGCCCGTGCGGCGCGACCTGCTGGCGATCATGGACGAGCTCGGGCTGCCGCTGCCGGCCCCGGCCGGCCCGCCGTCCCTGCCAGCGGTCCTGGCGGAGATGCGCGAGGAGGAGACTCAGTGAGCCAGGTGAGCTCGCCCGACTGATCTGGAAACTCCAGGACGGGTCGGGCCCCTTCGGGAGTCCCCCGCCGCCGGCGGCGGGTCAGTCCCGGTCGTCGAAGACGCGCCTGGTCTTGCGGTCGGTCCGGGGCAGGGTGCCGACGGCGACCACCTCGACCTCGGGACGCACGCCGAGGCGCCGGCGCAGTTCGTCGGCCACCACCTCCTCGACGTCCCGCTCGGGCTCGGCCTCGACCCTGACCAGGAAGCGCTCGCGGCCGGCCTCCCGGGAGAGGACCACCTGGTACTCGCTGCTCAAGCCGGGGATTCCGGACAGCGCCGTATCGATCTGGGCCGGGTAGACCTGGACGCCGCGGACCTTGAACATGTCGTCGCTGCGGCCGCTGATGCGGTCGATGCGCGGGTACGGGCTGCCGCAGCGGCACGGCTCGGGGATCAGACGCGACAGGTCGTGCGTGCGATAGCGCAGCAGGGGCTGGGCCTGCTTGCGGAGCGTGGTGACGACCAGCTCCCCCGGCTCGCCGGGGGGCACCGCCGCCTCCGACTCGGGGTCGATGACCTCGATCACGTAGAAGTCGTCCCAGTAGTGGATGCCCTCGTGCTCCGGGCAGTCGATCCCGGTGCCGGGCCCATACAGCTCTGTGAACCCGTAGATGTCGAACGTCTCTATGCCGAGGAGCTCCTCGATCCGGCGCCGCATGGCCGCGCCCCAGCGCTCCGCTCCGAAGACGCCGACGCGCAGCGCGAGGCGTTCGACCAGCCCCCGCCGGTGTGCCTCCTCCGCCACCAGCAGGCCAAACGACGACGTGGCGCACAGCACCGTGGTCTGGAGGTCGAGCAGCGCCTCGAACTGAAGCTCCAGGTTGCCCGGCCCGGTCGGGACCGCCATCGCCCCCAGCCTCTCGACCCCGGCCTGGAAGCCGATCCCGGCCGTCCACAGGCCGTACCCCGGCGTCACCTGGACCCGGTCCGCCCTGGTGACGCGCGCGTACTCGAAGCAGCGCGCGAACATCTCGGCCCAGTCGGCCAGGTCCTGGGCCGTGTACGTGGCGACCACCCGCCGGCCGGTCGTGCCGGTGGACGCGTGCAGGCGGACCACGTCG
>DATFRD010000143.1:0-15996 GCA_035263645.1 Candidatus Dormiibacterota bacterium
CCTGCCGAGCTGGAGTCGGCGCTGCTCGACGGCGCCCGGAGCATGGACCCGCAGGACCTGCTCCGGCACTGGCAGGGGCTGCGCTACCAGGCCGACCAGGAGGCTTTCGGGAGTGAGTTCACGCCTCGACCAGCGTCGAAGCGCGCCACGCGTCATCGCCGCGATCACCGCGCTCGGCCAGGCGACCTGCGCCTTCGCGCCGGCCGTCTTCGGCACGCTCCATCAGGCGCCGAGCTGGCGCGCCAGGTCCTTCAGGTCGTCGGCGGCGACGTCGAACGATGCGTCCTGCGCGGGCTCCGGCGACGGACCCGGCCCCCACTCCCGAGGACGCCGTACGTACGCGGTCCGCAGCCCCTCGGCGGCGGCCGCCCGCAGGTCGGAGGTGTGGGCCGCGACCATCATCACCTGCTCGGGGCGGAGGTCGAGGAGCGACGCGACCATGTGGTACGTCCTGGGATCGGGCTTGTACGTGCGGCACAGTTCGGTGGACAGGATGGCGTCGAACGGGAGCCCGCCAAAGCGGGCCAGGTCGACCGGGAGGGCGATGCCGCCGTTCGACAGCGTGCAGAGAACGTATTGCCGACGGAGGCGCGTCAGCCCCGCCACCGAGTCCGGCCACGGCTGGAGCCGACGCCACGCCCGGTTCAGCTCGTCCCGCTCCCGCTCGTCCAGGACCTCCAGGGCGAACTCGGCCAGGACCTCGTCCAGCGAGGCGCGATTGAGGCGTTCGAGGGGAGTCCATTCGACCTCGCCGCGCAGCACACGGTCCATCGACGGCCGGTAGCGGCGCCGCCACGCGTCAGCGAAGACGCCGCCGTCCACGTTCGCGCCGTGGCGCGCGGCGGCCGCCTCCGCCTCGCGGGCGATGGAGCTCCGCCAGTCGACGATGGTGCCGAAGACGTCGAACGCAAGCGCCCGTGCCACCGGTGCTGTCACTGCCGGGAGCCTACCCGCTCCGGCCCCCGCCTGCTCATGCCCGCCGGCGCCGGCGGCGGGGCCACCACTCCTTGGCGGCCGCGGCCGGGGGAGTCGGCTGCTCGGCCTCGAAGGCGAGGAGCAGCTTTCGGAGGAGGAGCGTCAGCTCGGCCTGCTCTCCAGCGGTGAGCGCGGCGAGCAGGCGCCGCTCGGTTTCCAGGTGGTCCGGGGCCACCAGGTCCGTCAGCCGGCGACCCCGGTCGGTGAGGGCGACCAGGACGCCTCGTCCATCCAACGGGTCGGCCAGCCTGCTGATGAGCCCCGCCCGCTCGAGCCGCCGCAGGCGGTAGGTGATCGCGGCCGAGGTGCGCATCAGGCCGCGGTAGAGCGCCGTCGGCGAGAGCTGGTGCGGTGGCCCGGAGCGGCGCAGACTGGCCAGCACGTCCCAGCTCTCCCGCGTCAGCCCTTGGGCGGCCAGGCCAGCCTCCACACCGACGTCGACGTAGCGCGCAGCGCGGCCGAGCCTGGCCACCAGGGCCATCGGCGTGGTGTCCAGGTCGGACCGCTCCCTGGCCCACTGGGCCACCACGCGGTCGACGTGGTCCTCGTCATGCTTAAGATTGGGGTGGATATCTCAATATTGAGGCATATGGGACGGCCGCCCCTCCAGCCGGCCGGGTGACGCGATGAGACCGAGCCGGGCCGAGGCGTTCAGCGACGGGGTGATGGCGATCGCCATCACCCTGCTGGTCCTGGACCTGCGAGTCCCGCGCGTGGAGCACGGCCTGGGCGCCGCGCTCCTCGCGCAGTGGCCGTCCTACGCCACCTACGTGATCAGCTTCCTGACGGTCGGCATCATCTGGCTCAACCACCACATGGTGTTCGACCGGCTGCGCCGGGTCGACCGCCCGCTGCTCCTCGCCAACCTCGTGCTCCTGCTGGTGGTCGCGCTGGTGCCGTTCACCACCCAGCTGCTGGCCGCCTACCTGGTGCGGCCGGAGCAGGGCGTGGCGGGGGCCATCTACGGCGCCAACATGGCGGCCATGGGCACGGTCTTCGGAGGGATGTGGTGGTACGCGCTCCGGCGCGGCGGGCTGCTCGCCCGGCCCGTGACGCGCGCCGAGGCTCGGGCCTCGATCGCGCGGTTCGCCGTCGGGAACCCGCTCTACGCGCTGGCGATCGTGCTCGGCTTCCTGGACGTGCGGATCGGCATCGTCCTGTACGCGGCCGTGGCGGCCTATTACGCGGCCTTCGTGCGGCTCCCGCATGTCGAGCCGGAGCCTGCCTAGGACGACGGCACCGAGGCTGTCACAGGACGAGCCTCCGTCTCGTCCCAGGGGCATGGCACGAATTCCGCTCGACACGACGACGAGGAGCGTCCCGGCTCGGCTGGCGGCGCGGTTCAGCAGGCGCCGGCTCGGCCGGGTGGCGGACCCCATCGCCGCCTGGGCGCACCACACCGGCGTCATGCTCGCGCTCATCCGCCTCGAGAAGCACGTCGCGCGCCGCTGGCGGCGACTCGACCCCACGCTGCAGGCACTGGCCGTGATGGCGCCGGCGGCCCGCATCGGCTGCTCGTGGTGCATGGACTTCGGCTACTGGGAGTTCCACCGCCGCCGCGTCGACCCCCGGAAGCTGGAGGACGTTCCGCGGTGGCGGACCAGCGCCGTCTACACGGGCTTGGAACGGCTGGTGCTCGAGTACGCCGAGGCCATGACCGACACCCCTCCGACGGTCACGGACGAGCTCGTCGTCCGGCTCCGCCAGCATCTGGACGACCCCCGGGTCGTGGAGCTCACGTCCCTGGTGGCGCTGGAGAACATGCGCTCCCGGACGAATGCGGCCCTGGGCCTGACGAGCCAGGGGTTCAGGGCGGAGTGCCGGCTCGCGCCATGAGCCGCGCTGCGTCGGGAGCCTGCAGACCGACCAGCACTCCGGCCCGCTACCAGGGCGTCGACGTCAGTAGCACGTGGTCGAGGGTTGGACTGAGCGCGTGCCTAGCGGACGGAGCCGGATTGAAGTACGAGAACCGGAGTTCGGTCCGGCTGCTCAGCTCCGGGTGTCCGATCAGGGCCCGGCAGAGATCGAAGTCGTGCCCGCCGTTGCACGGCACCTTGCCGGACGTGCTCCTCCACGGGCCGACAGGGGACGCGGCGGTCCAGATCCGGAACCCGCCGCCGAGCGTCGTCTGCTCGATCAGAGCCAGGCCGTGACCCACCGACGCATAGTCGTCGACCGAGATGCCGAGCGGCGCGGCACCGGCGATCAGCGGCGCGGCCTTCGCCGGGTTGCTCGTCCAGCCGCCCGGGGAACGAGGATCGAAGAACTGGTACGAGCCGGCGTGCTGCCAGCTCGATGGCCTGGCGTCGGTGCGCGCGAGGAAGACCGCGCCACCCGCTGTGCATTGTCCACCCGACCCGGTGGTGCAGCGGAACGCGAAGAGATACAGCTTCCCCTTGCTGAAGATCGGTGACCCGAGGGCGAGCTGTGGCAGCAGCCCGTGGAAGGGCAGCCGCTCGTTGAACACGCGCGTCATCGACGGCCTGGCGTTGGTGGCCGGCCTGTACTCGGCCAGACCGAAGTGCTCGGTCTTGATGCCACCGCCGCCGACGCACACGTCGACGAAGCTGATCAGCAGCTTCGAGCCGTCCAGGGCGGCTGGTTCCCGCGCCACCCCGGTGATCCAGGTCGCCGAGAAGAACTTGCCGGGCACGCTGCAGGCCTTCCCATCGGGCAGCACCACGTGCATCGGGGCCGGCAGGAAATGCTCCGGCGCTCGCTTGCTGGGCAGGTGCCCGATCGCCGCCGGGGGCGTCGGCACCTCACTGAGGTCGGTCGGCGCCCTGCCCCTCGTGAACGGCCCCTCGGCGGCCGTCGACCCGGGGAGGAACAGTCCCTTCGGCCTGTCCACGTTGGGGTTGAGGGTGTCGCAGAAGAGCCAGATGCTCTGGCCGGGCCTGCCGGGCAGCTGCTGGCTGAAGCCGCAGTCACGCTGCACAGGTCCCACCACCCGCTCGTAGTTGGACTCGACCGGAGACCCCGGCGCGGTGTCCGCGAGGGCGCCTATCGGTACGGCGGAGGCCGCGACGGCAACGCCAAGAGCGACCAGCCGGCGAACGTGGTGTCCTCGGAGCACTGCGCGCTTCCCCAGCCTGCAACCCGAAGCGACCGCAAGGGCGCCGACGGCGCCGGCGACTCGCAAGAACGTACTGATCATGTCTCCCCCCTCATGCCTGGCGAGGGCCCGGCGTCAGGTGTCCAGGCCCGTTCGGTCGGAGATCCCCGCGCCGTATTCAAGCGGGCCGGGCCGCACCAGCGCCAGCGTCGAACTGAGCCCTCCCATAGCTTCAGCCGCCGCCCGGGCTGACCAGGCCTGTCTCGTAGGCCAGGACCACGGCCTGCACCCGGTCGCGCAGGCCCAGCTTCGAGAGCACCCGACCCACGTGCGTCTTGATCGTGGTCTCGCCGAGATGGAGGCGTTCCGCCAGCTCGGCGTTGCTGAGGCCGCGGGCGATCAGCGCCAGCACCTCCCGCTCGCGATCGGTGAGCGCGGAGAGGGACAGCTGCGCGGCCGCATCGGGTGGGCCGGCGAAGCGCTCGATCAATCGCCGGGTGACCGAGGGTGCCAGCAGCGCGTCGCCGCTGGCCACCATCCTGACCGAGGCGATCAGGTGCTCGGGCGACACGTCCTTGAGCAGGAAGCCGCTGGCGCCCGCCCTGAGCGCCGCGAACACGTACTCGTCCAGGTCGTACATCGTCAGGATGATGACCCGGCAGGCGGCTCCGTCCGCGGCCAGGATCCGCCGTGTCGCCTCCAGGCCGTCCAGCACCGGCATCCGCACGTCCATCAGCACGACGTCCGGCCGGTGCCGGCGCACTGCGGAGACCGCGTCCTCCCCGTCGGCCGCCTCGCCGACCACCCGGATGCCGGGATCGGCCTCGAGGATCATCCGGAACCCGGCGCGCACCAGCGCCTGGTCATCCGCGACGACCACGCGCAGCGGACCCGGCTGAGCGCTCATGCGGCCTCCAGGGGCAGGCGAACCCGCACCGCGAAGCCCCCGTCCGGCTGCGGCCCCGCCTCCAGATCGCCGCCGTACACGGTCACCCGTTCTCGCATGCCGATCAGGCCGTGGCCGCCAGCCGGCGCCAGCGCCGTCGCCCCGGCCGGCCGGCCCGCGTCCACCACCTCCAAGCGCAGCTCCGCCTCGCCGAAGTCGATCGCCACCCGGGTCGCCGAGCCTGCCGAGTGCTTCAGCGCGTTGGTCAGGGCCTCCTGGAGCACCCGGTACACGGTGAGGTCGAGGCCGGTGGGCAGCGGCCGGCGCCGTCCCCTGACCTGGAGCTCGACGGGCAGACCGGCCGAGCGCACTCTGGCCACCAGCGCGTCCAGCTGTTCCAGGCCCGGCTGGGGCGTCAGCTCCGCGTCCTCCTCACCTGCCGTGAGCAGCCCGAGCAGCCGGCGCAGCTCGTTCAGCGCCTCCCTGCCGGTCTGCTCCACGGCCCGCAGCGCCTCTTCCGCCTGCGGCCGCTGGCCGCCGACCATCCGCGCGGCACCGGCCTGGATCACCATGACGCCCACGCTGTGCGCGACGATGTCGTGCAGCTCCCTGGCGATCCGGGTGCGCTCGCCGGCTGCGGCCACCTGGGCGACGAGCCGCTGCTCGCGCGACAGCTGCTCGGCCCGCTCCTCCTGCAACCGGACCCTGGCCTGCTGGCCGCGGGTGGCGATCCCTCCGGCGACGGCAGTCAGGCCGCCCATGAGCTCCAGCAGCGCGGCCGGCAGCCGGATCTCGGTGCCGGGCAGGCCCACCTGGAGCGCGACGACGCCCGCCGCCAGCCAGGCGACCGCGATCCACGGCGTCAGCGCGTACACGCAGACCGAGTACAGGCCGAACAAGGCGGCGAACAGGACGGTGTAGGGCGGCACGGCGAACATCAGGAGCCCGCCCAGCTGTTGCAGGCCGAGCAGGACCAGCGGATGGCGCCGCCGGATCGCCAGGGGCAGCGTGAACAGCAGCACCGCGGGCACGTGGGCATGGAGCCCGGGGTTGTCGCGCCAGTACTGGACGACGCCGGGCACCGCGAGCCCCACCGCGAGCACCCCGTCGACCACCCACGGGCTGATCGTCCGGCCGCCCGTGAGGCGCGTCCTCCAGCGTCCGATGCGCGCCGTCCAGTACATGAGGCGCACTGTAGCGCCGGCCGGTGGGGCCGACGTCGTCCTCGAGGAGGACGTCCGGCGGTCGAAATCATCCCGGCCGCCTCGGCGCTGGTACCGGGGCAGGACGGCTACGGGACCCCTCGACCCATAGCGTCGACCCCGTTCCAACTCACCCCATGGAGAGAGGTTCCGACATGTTCGATCGCATCGCCGCCGTCAACGTCTTCAGCGGGCTGCCACGCCTGGCGCGGCTGCTCACGCCGCTCAGGGCCAGCTGGCTCTCCATCGCCGTCTGGCTTCTCGTCCTGCCGCTGGCCGGCATGCTCTCGGGCCGGCTGTACGGCATCCAGAACAACGACGCCACCCAGTACCTGCCCCGCACCGCCGAGTCGACGCAGGTCGTTGCCGCGCTGGCGAGGCAGTCGAGCCAGGCTCCCCTGGTCGCCACGGTCGTCTACGTCCGGCAGTCCGGCATCACGGCCGCCGACCGGGCCAAGGCAAGCGCGGATGCCGAGCGGTTCCGGCGCTATACGGGCGGCCGGCCCGTGACGCCCCCGATCCCGTCCCGCGATGGCCGGGCGCTGATGCTGAACGTGCCGCTGGCTCCGGCCATTGCCGCAGCCATCCCCACCGCCGTCGTCCCCACGGTCGCGGCCATGCGCGCAGCCGCCGGCGCCGGGAGCCCGGCGGGCCTCCAGACCAGCGTGACCGGTCCGGCCGGCTACGCGGCCGACTACGCCGGCGCCTTTGGCTCGCTGGACCAGCACCTCCTGCTGATGACGGTCGCGGTGGTCGCCGTCATCCTGCTCGTCACGTACCGCAGCCCGGTGCTCTGGCTGGTCCCTCTCGTGACCGCCGGCATCGGCTACACGGCCGCGGCCGCCATCGTGTACGAGCTCGCCACCCGGCTCGGGCTCGTCGTCAGCGGCGAGACCCTCGGCATCCTGCCCGTCCTGGTGTTCGGCGCCGGGACCGACTACGCCCTGCTGCTGATCGCGCGCTACCGGGAGGAGCTGCAGCGGCACGCCGACCGGGGCGCCGCGATGGTCGCCGCCCTGCGCCGGGCGGTGCCCGCCATGCTGGCGTCGGCGGCAACGGTCTCGATCTCGCTCCTGTGCCTGCTCGCAGCGGAGCTCAACCCCAACCGCGGTCTCGGGCCCGCCGGCGCGACCGGCATCGCCTGCACGTTCCTGGCCTCGGTGACGCTGCTGCCGGCCATCCTCATCGTCGCGGGTCGGCGCGTGTTCTGGCCGTTCGTGCCCCGGCCGGGCACCGCGGCGCCCGCCGCCGAGACGGTCTGGGGCCGCATCGGCCGCCGGCTCGCCTGGCGCCCGCGCCTGGCCTGGATGCCCGTCGCCGCGCTGCTGGCCGTGCTCGCGATCGGCCTGGGCCAGGCCCGGTTCGGTCTGAGCCAGACCCAGGGGTTCCGCACGCAGCCGGACTTCGTCGTCGGCCAGGCGCTGCTGAGCGCGCACTACCCGGGCAGCGCTTCCGACCCCGCCCTCGCGCTCACCCGTCCCGCGAGCGTGGCGGCGGTCAGCGCGGCCGCGGCACGCACGGCTGGAGTGGCCCAGGTGCTGCCGGCCTCGATCATTGGCGGCCGCGCGCTCGTGCCCGTGGTCCTGACGGGCGCTCCCGCCACCCCCGAGGCCGAGGCCGCGGTGCAGCGCCTGCGAGACGCCGTCCACCGGGTTCCCGGCGCCGGGGCCATGGTGGGCGGCGACACCGCCATGGACCTGGACACCCGCACGTCCTCGGCGCGGGACGAGCGCGTCGTGATCCCCCTCGTGCTCGGCGTGGTCCTCCTCATCCTGGTGCTGCTGCTGCGGTCGCTGGTCGCACCGCTGCTGCTGGTCGCCACCGTCGTCCTCTCCTATGCAGCCACGATGGGCGCCGGCACCGCGCTCTTCCAGCGCGTACTCGGGTTTGCGGGCACGGACTACTCGGTGCCCCTGCTGGCGTTCGTGTTCCTCGTCGCGCTGGGCGTCGACTACAACATCTTCCTGGTCACCCGCGTCCGGGAGGAGGTCGGCAGGCGGGGCCACCGCGAGGGCGTGCTGACCGGCCTGGGGGCGACCGGCGGCGTCATCACCAGCGCCGGCATCGTGCTGGCTGCGACCTTCTCGGTCCTGGCAGCCCTGCAGCTCGTGTTCCTGGTCGAGATCGGCATCCTGGTGGGCCTGGGCGTGCTGCTCGACACGTTCGTGGTGCGGTCGATCGTGGTGCCGGCCATCGCGCTGGACCTCGGCCCCCGGACGTGGTGGCCGGCCCGTCCGCCCCGGCCCTGAGGCTGGGCACGTGTCCGGCAGGGGGGAGCGACGGCTCCCCTGTCCCTCCCCCCTCGCGGGGGAGGTGGCCCGCCAGGGCCGGTGGGGGGGAGAAGTCGGCAGCAGGCCCCCGGCCGGCGCGACCGGGGGCCTGGAATCAAGGAAGGGTCCTGGGGGGAGGGCCGGCCACGGCGGAAGCGTGAACCGGCCCGACGAGAGGAACGGTGGGATTCCTTCTAGGGGACCCTACCCCCGCTCCGTCCAGTCTGACGGGCGTCTGCTATCTACCGATGACAGATGCATTGGACCTGTTTGGCATCCGGTTAAGTCCCGAGGAAGTGGAGTCAGCCGAGCGTGGCGCACTGGGCCGCCTTAGCCGGGTCGAGCGGGGCCGCGGGCAGCGTCGGCGGGGTGGCGAACGACGCGTGCGCGAAGTTGAAGAACTCCAGCATCGGGTCGGCCGCAGCGTCCCGTCGGGTCAGCGCCGGCAGGCCGAACCGGGTCTCGATGAACCGCAGGATGGACGTGTGGTCGTGCACCTGGTGGGACACGAAGCGCGGCCTGGCAAAGGGCGACACGACCACCGCGGGCACCCGGACCCCGTACCGGTCGAAGGTCGCCAGAGTGTCGCCCGGCTGAAGCCTGGGCGCGATGTCGTCCGGCGCCATCGCCGCGGGCGGCGGGACGTGGTCGAAGTAGCCGCCGTGCTCGTCGTACGTCAGGAACAGCGCCGAGGAGCCCCACTCGGGGCTCTTGAACAGCGCATCGATGACGCTGGCGGTGAACTGCTCGCCGACCTGGATGTTGGCCGGCGGGTGCTCGTCGCTCTCCACGTTGTTGCTGCCGCCGAATCGCGGGTCGACGAACGCGACCTGTGGCAGCCGGCCCGCGGCGGCATCGAGGTAGTACTGACTGACCGGCACCACGTGCCCGGCCGCGTGCAGCCGGACGTACTCGAAGAGGAAGCCGGCCGGGATGTCCGAGAAGTAGATCCGCCAGCTGACGTGGGCCTCGTCGAGCAGGTTGAAGATCGACCGGCCGGGGAGGCCCGCCGCCGGCAGGTCGTTCATGATGTGGCCGAAGGACGTGCCGGCGAGCAGGTACTCACGATTGGGAAAGGTCGGGCCGGGAACCGACGCGAAGTAGCGGTCGCCGATCGCAAACTGGCTGTAGAGCGCGTAGTAGAAGGGCAGGTCCTGGCTGTCGTAGAAGCCCATCGCCCGGCTGCCGGTCGGGTCTGCGGGCACGGCGTTGGCGGCCGTGAAGCCGTCCATGCGGTTCCCGTCCAGCTCCTGGTGCGTGCCGGTCCAGGAGTGGTTGAGGTCCGCCACCTCGCAGTTGGCCGTCTGGTGGAATGCGCGGATCGGCGGCGCGTCCTCGCTGGTCGGGTTCGGGTTCCGCGCTCCCCTGGGCTCGGGGGCCGAGTGGGGCTGCCCCTCGAAGTGGAGCTGTCCGAAGTAGGAGTCGAAGGATCGGTTCTCCTGCATAAGGACGACTACGTGGTCGATCGGGATGTGTCCCGTCTCATCGTCCGCACCGGCCGCTGCCGGGGCCGCCCCCGCGGCCAGGCCGATCGCCACCCCCGCGAGCACCGTGAGCCGGCGCAACGCCCGCATGGACACACCTCCTCCGTCCCTCAAGAACCACGACATGGCCTCCTGGCCTCCTGGATCCACCGTAGCCGGTCAGGTGGGGCTGCGGGCTAACGGCCGGTAAACGGAAAGGGGGTCACCTCGTCAGACGCGACGGCGCCGGGCCGATCTTCATCGCGACGTCGAGGGAGTCGAAGGGCGCCAGGACGCTGACGTTCACCGTGCGCACCGCCTCGGGGCTCTCGGCCTCGAACAGTGTCAGCAGGCACGCCCGACCGGGAAGAAAGGCCGAGCCGACGCAGCGGACCGGCTCGCCTCGTGAGGTGAGCCGGTCACAGGCAAAGACGAGCGCCTCCTGGAGCATGGCCAGGTCGGCCGCGCTCGCGTTCGGCATGCGGCGCTCGACGACGAACATCATCAGGCGGCCGCCTTCTGCTGGGCTCCATGGGAGCGGTGGCCCTGCGCGTAGTGGCGCCAGTGGAGGTGCATCCCCGCCCACATCAGCGTGCCCACCGTCCCCGGCTGCACCGCCGTGTGCGGGAGCAGACCCACATTGGTGACCATCGCGATTCCTCCTTGCCTCCCATCTGGCCGGTGACCGGCACTGAGGGCAGACTAGGGACGGGCCGGGACCGGGGAATCGTCAGAAGGTCGTATCCACCTGCGTATCTCTGGCGCCGATTGGCGAGTACGTACCGGCGGCCGCGCTGCGAGCGGGACCCTGGTGCTCCGCCCGGGTCCGACCTCCGCCGGCCGGTAGGCCGAATGCAGGTGATGGGCACCTGGTGACGCGCAGGCGCCGGCATGCCTGCCCGCGGTCAGACTGGAACGGCAAGCGCGCAGGCGCGGGTGCCCGAAAACCTCGGGAGGCGATGACCGTGGATGTCGAGATCACGCTCCGCGTGAACGGGACGGAGCACAGGCTGGCCGTGGACACCCGGACGACCGTGCTGGATGCCCTCCGCGAGCGTCTGGGGATCACGAGCGCCAAGAAGGGCTGCGACCACGGGCAGTGCGGCGCCTGCACCGTCCTGCTCGACGGGAGGCGCGCGAACAGCTGCCTCGCGCTCGCCGTGGCCCATCAGGGCGCGGAGATCGTCACGGCCGAAGGGCTCACCGGCGACGGGAGGCTGCACCCCCTGCAGAGCTCGTTCATCGAGCACGACGCCTTCCAGTGCGGCTACTGCACGCCTGGCCAGATCGTCTCCGCGGTCGGCATGCTGCGGGAGGCCGACGAGGGCTGGCCGAGCGCGGTGAGCGGCGCTGCGGACCGCGACGGCGTGGCGCTGGACCGGGAGGAGATCCGGGAGCGCATGAGCGGCAATCTCTGTCGCTGCGCGGCCTACGCGAACATCGTGTCGGCCATCGCCGAGGTGGCGCGCCGGTGAAGCCCTTCCGCTACGAGCACGCTGACGACGTGTCCGGGGCGATCGCCATGCTGGCGAGGGCCCCCCGCGGCGCCTTCCTCGCGGGCGGCACGAACCTCGTGGACCTCATGAAGCTGGAGGTGGCCACACCGGACGTGCTGGTCGACGTCAGGCACCTCACCTCCGACCGGATCGAGGAGCTGGCCGATGGCGGCCTGCGGATCGGCGCCGCGGTGCCCAACAGCGACCTGGCCGCCAACCGAGCGGTCCGGCGGCGCTACCCCGTGCTCTCCGAAGCGGTGCTCGCGGGCGCCTCGGGCCAGCTGCGCAATGTGGCGACCACGGCTGGGAACCTGCTCCAGCGCACCCGCTGTGTGTACTTCCAGGACGTGACCACCCCGTGCAACAAGCGCGAGCCCGGCTCGGGCTGCTCGGCCCGGGAGGGCTTCCACCGCGAGCTCGCGATCCTCGGCTGGTCGGAGCAGTGCATCGCGACGCATCCCTCGGACATGGCGGTCGCCATGGTCGCGCTCGACGCGGTCGTGCTCACGCAAGGCGCGAACGGGCCTCGGCGGATCCCGCTGACCGAGCTGCACCGGCTGCCTGGCCAGCAGCCGGAGCGCGACACCGTGCTCGAGCACGGTGAGCTGATCACGGCCGTGGACCTTCCCCCCCTGGCCTTCGCGACGAGATCGCGCTTCCGCAAGGTCCGCGACCGGGCCTCCTACGCGTTCGCCCTGGTCTCCGTGGCGGTCGCGCTCGACGTCGCCGACGGCGTCGTCCGCGACGTGCGCGTCGCGCTGGGCGGAGTGGCGCACAAGCCGTGGCGCGCGACGCGGGCCGAGGCGGCGCTGCGGGGCGCGCCGGCGACCGAGCGGAGCTTCGTCGACGCCGCCGCGGCCGAGCTCGCCGACGCGCGACCGCTGCCGGGCAACGCCTTCAAGGTTCCGGTCGCGCGCGGCGCCATCGTCCGCACGCTGCTCGATCTCCTGGAGGTGCAGCGGTGAGCGCCGTCGGCATCAAGCCCCGCGCGGTGGGCGCCGCCGTCAACCGCATCGACGGCCCGGCCAAGGTCACCGGCACCGCCCCGTACGCGTTCGAGCATCCGCTCCAGCACCCGGCGTACCTGCATCCCGTGCAGGCGACGATCGCCCGCGGGCGCGTAGCGGCCGTCGATACCGCCGCGGCCGCGGCGCTGGACGGCGTCCTGGTGGTGCTCACCCACCTCAACGCGCCCCGGCTGGCCTCCGACGAGGACAGGGAGCTGTGGGTGCTGCAGTCCGACGAGGTCGCCTTCCGCGGCCAGTTCGTCGGGGCCGTCGTAGCGGAGAGCGCGGAGACCGCCCGCCAGGCCGCGGGCGTGGTCCGGATCGATTACGACCAGCGGCCCCACGACACGGTGCTGCGCGCCGACCGTGCCGACCTCTACCGGCCGGAGAAGATCAATCCCTGGTGGGACACCGACACGTCCTCGGGGGACGTCGAGGCGGCGATGGCGGCCGCTGCGGTCACGCTCGACGAGACCTACCGCACGCCGATGGAGCACAACAACCCGATGGAGCCGCACACCACCGTGGCCGTCTGGGCTGACGGCAGGCTGACCCTGTACGACTCGACGCAGGGCGTTCACGCCACGCGGATGGCGCTGGCGCCCGTGTTCGGGCTGGACCCGGGGCAGGTCCGGGTCGTCTCCCCCCATGTGGGCGGCGGATTCGGGTCCAAGCTGTTCGCGCACGCCCACCAGGTCCTCGCCGGGCTGGCGGCCCAGATGGTCCCCGGCCGGCCGGTGAAGCTCGCCCTGACCCGCCACCAGATGTTCGCCCTGGTCGGCTATCGCACGCCGACCATCCAGCGCGTCCAGCTCGGCGCCGATGCCCGCGGCCGGCTGACCGCGATCGCGCACGACGTGGTCGAGCAGACCTCGAGGATCAAGGAGTTCGCCGAGCAGACGGCGGTCCCGTCGCGGATGATGTACGCGGCGCCCAACCGCCGCACCACCCACCGCCTGGCGGCCCTGGACGTGCCGGTGCCCACGTGGATGCGGGCGCCGGGAGAGTGTCCGGGCATGTTCGCCCTCGAATCGGCCATGGACGAGATGGCGATCGCGTGCGGGCTGGACCCGATCGAGTTCAGGGTCCGCAACGAGCCCGGGGTCGACCCCGAGACCGGTCTGCCCTATTCCAGCCGCAACCTGGTGGCCTGCCTGCGCGAGGGCGCGCGCCGGTTCGGATGGGAGCGGCGCGACCCGACGCCCCGGGCCCGGCACGACCGGGGCTGGCTGGTGGGTACCGGGGTGGCCGCCTCGACCTACCCGGTGTTCCGGCTACCCGGATCGACCGCGTCGATCCGGGTCGGCCCGGACCGGCGCTACGAGGTGCTGATCGGCGCCGCCGATATCGGCACGGGCACCTGGACCACGCTCACCCAGATCGCCGCGGACGCGCTCGAGGTCCCCATGGAGGACATCGACCTGCGGATCGGGGACTCGGCGCTGCCCCCGGCGGCGGTGGCCGGCGGCTCGACCGGGATCACGAGCTGGGGCTCGACGATCGTCGAAGCGGCACGCATGCTGCGCGCCCGCCTGGAGTCCGAACACGCCGGAGTGGTGCCGCCAGGCGGGCTCGAGGTCACCGCCGAGATGCCCGACAACCCCTATGCCGGACAGTTCGCGATGCACAGCTTCGGCGCCCAGTTCGCCGAGGTGCGGGTGCACGAGCACACCGGCGAGGTGCGCGTGCCGCGGCTGCTGGGGGTCTTCGCTGCGGGCCAGGTCATCAACCCGAAGACCGCCCGCTCGCAGCTGCTCGGGGGCATGTCCATGGGCCTGTCGATGGCGCTGCACGAGGAGAGCGTGCTCGACCCGCGATTCGGGCACGTGGTGAACCACGACTTCGCCGAGTACCACATCGCCACCAATGCGGATATCGGCTCGATAGAGGTGGCCTGGGTGGAGGAGGAGGACCCGTACGTCAACCCGATGGGGTCCAAGGGGCTCGGTGAGCTGGGCATCGTCGGCACCGCGGCGGCGATCGCCAACGCCGTCCACCACGCCACCGGCATCCGCGTGCGGGACCTGCCGCTCACCGTCGACAAAATCGTCCGCTGAGCAAGCCGCCCCTGATCGAGATCAGGCCGGGCTGGTGGCCTGGACCACGGCTCCGTACTGGCCCATCAGGTCGGCGATCACGTCCACGGAGCCCTGCTGGTTGAACACCTCGAAGCTCCCCTTTCCCAGCCCCACCACCACCATGTTGGGGACCGTCTGCCCAGCCGCTGGGTTCAGGTCCGACGTCCGGGGCTGCGGCTGGCCGGCCGGCCATGCCGTCAGGAACGTCGCGCTGGTCGCGTCCGTCGCGGTCAGGTTGATCACCACGCCAGTCAGGTCGCTCGGGCCGGTCGGCGTGAGCGTGAAGGTCGCTCCGCCCTGCAGCGGACCGGAGCCTCCCGGGATCCGGGAGTCGAGGATCCGCGTCGGGACCACGGCCGCGAAGCCGCTGCCCCCCGCGCTGCTGCTCGCGTCCGTGAACCACCCGTTCACGTCCACCACCACGTCCGTGCTCCCCGAGTGGTTGAACACACTGACCTGGCCGCCGGCGCCCACCTCCACGATCACGCGGTTGGGCACGGTCTCCCCCGGCACCCAGTTCAGGTTCGAAGCCGTGGGCCGTGCCGTCCCCGCCGGGAACACCGTCAGGAAGCTCGCGTCGCTCGTGTCGGTCACCGTCACGTTCAGCACCACCGCCGACACCCCCGTCGCCGGCACGCCGCCCGCGCCCGTCACCTGCAGGTTGAGCGTGGCGCCCGGTCCGAGCGGGCCCACGATCCCCCCGGGCCCGGTCCTGGTGTCCAGCAGCCGGGCCGGCTGCAGCCCGTTGAACATCCCGCTCAGCCCGCTCGAGTTCGTGGCGTCTCCGACCCATCCCTCCACGTCCACGACCACGTCCGTGCTCCCCGAGTGGTTGAACAGGCTCACCTGCCCGCCCGCCCCCAGCGCCACCTCCACCAGGTTCGGCACGGTCTCGCCGGCGACCCAGTTCAGGCTCGACGCCGTCGGCAGCGCCGTCCCGGTCGGGAACACCGTCAGGAAGCTTGCCGCTGTCGTGTCGGTCACGGTCACGTTCAGCACCACCGCCGACACGTTGGCCGCCGGCACGCCGCCGCGCTGCGCAACCTGCAGATGGAGGGTGGCCCCCGGTCCGATCGGCGCCACCGTCCCGGTCCCGGTCCCGTTCCTGGTGTCCAGGATCCGCGTCGGGTTCAGCGCGTGGAACGTGCCTCCGGCCTCGGGCGTCGCGCCCATCGCGATCGACGACGGTCCGGCGCCCGAGGCGTTCACCGCGTCCACGGTGAACACGTGGTTCGTGGCCGCCAGCCCGGTCAGCACCACCGATGTCTGGGTGGCCGGCACGGTGACCCCGGGGCAGTTGGAGCAGATCACGTCGTAGCTCGTGATCGGGCTGATCCCCGGATCGGCCGGCGGGCTCCACGTGAGGAGCACGCTGCCGATCCCGGCCCTCGCGGTCAGGTTCGGCGGCGCGTCAGGGGCGTTGAAATCGATGGACTCCAGGCCGTTCAACGTGCCCACGTAGGCGATCCTGCCCGCAGCGTTGACAGCGAGCGCGGTCGTCTGCACCGTGTTGCGCGTGCCCATCGCGGCGAGCGTCGTGCCGTTCGCCCTGGTGACGGCGGTC
>DATFRD010000144.1:0-3160 GCA_035263645.1 Candidatus Dormiibacterota bacterium
CGACCATTTGGATGCCCTCCAGCAGATGGTGCATCCGGTCGGCGCCGTCGGTGTCGCCGATCCCGGCGAGCAGATCCCGGGCCTCCTGGATCTGCGCTGCGCGCTCCGCGAGGAACCGGGACCGCAGAGGATCCTGCCCCACCTCGTCGAGTAGCCGGCCGACCCTGGCGCGCACGTACGCATCCCGGTCCCGGCCCTGCGGCGCCCGGTCGAGCATGTAGCGGTCGACGGCCCCGCTCGTCGTCTCCCACCGGCCCCTGACCTTGCGTGCGTCGAGGCGCCCTCTCGCGGCTTGCCGGCGCAGCCAGGACTCCTCCAGGCCCGACAGCTCAGCTGCCTGCTTCAAGGTCAGCACCTCGTCGGTCACTGTGGAGCCGGCTCCCCGGTCTGCAAGGCTTGCGCCGCTTCTACCTGTCGTCGCTGGACGCGCTCCGGCGCCTCAGGAGTCGGGCCGGACCACCTCGGGCCGGCGCCGCTCCAGGTTCTCGAACCGGGTCAGCTCCCTGCGGAACATCAGTTCGACGACCCCCGTGGGGCCGTTGCGGTGCTTGGCCAGGATCACCTCGGCGATGCCCGGCTTCTCGGACTTCTCGCGCAGGTAGTAGTCGTCGCGATAGAGGAACATCACGATGTCGGCGTCCTGCTCGATGCTGCCCGACTCCCGGAGGTCGCTCAGGATCGGCCGCCTGTCCGTGCGCGCCTCAGGCGCCCTGGACAGCTGCGAGGCCGCGATGATCGGGATGTTCAGCTCGCGCGCGGTCGACTTGAGGGCGCGGGAGATGGCCGACACCTCCTGGACCCGGTTGGAGTCGTCGCTCTTCGACCTCCCGTGCATGAGCTGCAGGTAGTCGAGCACGATCAGCTCGATCCCCTCGCGGCTCCGGGCCTGGCGCGCCTTGAGCCGCATGGTCAGGTCGTCGAGCGTGGGCGCGTCGTCGATGAAGATGGGCGCCTCGCCCAGCGGCCCCAGCGCCCCGGCCAGCCGCTCGTACTCGACCTCGCTCAGCATCCCCCGGTGCAGTCGCTGCGCGTCGATCCTGGCCTGCTCGCACAGCATCCGCTCGACCAGCTGCTCCTTCGACATCTCCAGGCTGAAGATCGCGACCGGCCGGTTGTGCTCGATGGCCGCGTGCAGCGCCACGTTGAGCAGGAACGACGTCTTCCCCATCGAGGGCCGCCCGGCGATGATCACCAGGTCGGCGGCCTTGAACCCGTTCGTCATCCGGTCCAGGTCGTGGAACCCGGAGGGGATGCCGATCACGCCGCCCCCGGCGGCCATCTGGGCGTCGATCCGGTCCATGGCCGGCTTGAGCAGCTCGTAGAGCCGCTCCATCCCGCTTCCGGCCCGGTCGTCCGAGATCGCGTAGACAGTCGCCTGCGCCTGGTTGACTGCCTCGTCGGCATCCAGCGAGTCGTCGAAGCCGAGCGCCGTGACCTGGCCGCCGGCGGTGATCAGGCGCCGCTTGTACGACCTGTCCTTGACGATGCGCGCGTAGTGCTCGACGTTCGCCGCCGTTGGCACCGACTCCTGGACGAGCGCGAGGTGCGCGCGCCCCCCAACCCGCTCCAGCACGCCCAGCTTCTCGAGCTCGGCCGCCAGCGTGATGCTGTCGATCGGCTCGCCCTCCTGGAACAGGTTCAGCGCGGCGCGGAAGATCTGGCCGTTGTTCTCCCGGTAGAAGTCCTCGGGGCCGAGGATATCGAGGACGCGGGTGACCGCCGTCGGATCCAGCAGCAGCGCCCCCAGCACCGAGGTCTCCGCCTCCAGGTCCCGCGGCGGCACGCGGCCCTCGACCCGAGGCGGGACCGGAGCCACCGACAAGGCTCGGCTACCGGTCCCGGGTGATGATCAGGTTGATGTGCGCGGTGACCTCGCGGTGGAGGTGGAGCGGCACCCGGTGCTCGCCGAGCTGCTTCAGGGGATCCTTCAGCTCGATCCGGCGCCGGTCGACGTCCACCTGGTGCTGGAGCCGCAGCGCGGTGGCGATGTCGTCGTTGGTGATGGCGCCGAAGACCTTGTCCTCGGCTCCGACCTTGAGCCGGACCACGACGGTCTTGTTGTCGATGACCTCCGCCAGCTCCTGGGCGTCGTCGCGCTCCTTGGCCTCGCGCCTGGTGACCGCCTCGCGCAGCCGCTTCGCCTCCGCCTCGACGCCGCGCGCGGCGACGACGGCCAGCTTGCGCGGGATCAGGAAGTTGCGCCCGTAGCCGTCGGCCACCTCCTTGATGTCGCCGGCCTGGCCGACGTTCTCGATGTCCTTGATCAGCATCACTCTCAAGCGGATCTGTCCTCCGATGCGGCGATTGTCGGTTCTCTCGGCGGGCCCGCGGTCGCTCCGATCGTCCGGGTCCCCAGGCGTGAGACGAGGTGACGGAGGCCGGCCCGGCCCAGCGTCAGCGCGGTGCGCAGGTCCCGGTCGAAGACGCTCTCACCGCGGTCGAGGGCGGCCCGGTGCTCCTCGACGACCGGCTCGGGACAGGCGTCGACGAACACCTTGACGGTCAGGATACCCAGCGCCAGGAGGTCCAGGTCGCCGATGACCGGAATCCAGGCGGGGACGTCCAGCGGGCTCAAAATGAGGCCGAGCGCGGCGCCCACCGCCAGCTTCGGGCCTGCCGGCACGCGGTCGTCGCGCAGCAGGCAGTACGCCAGCTTGGCGGTGCGTGGGACCTCGACGAGCAGCACGCGTGCGCGCCTCAGGGTGAGAGGCATGGGACCGAGCGCCAAAGGTACCAGACGCCGGCTGATCCGGACGCGGCAGGGTCCCGCTCCCTCCCCCCTCGCGGGGGAGGTGGCCCGAAGGGGAGGGGGGTAGGCGCCTGCCTCCCACCCGCAAAACGAGGCGGCGCCTGCCCGGGCACCGCCTCGGCCGTGGATCACTCGAGTCTCGCGCGTACGGTCTGTCGCACCCTGTGGGTCCGCCGCCTCTGGAGGAAGGCCAACCTTGCGCGGTCTGCGAGGTCCGCGACTATGAAGTTCCTACTTCCACCTTGGCGGGCTCGACGGCGTCTGTCAACTGGTCGGTTTTTCCACAGGGCGGGCTCCCGCACGTGGTCGACGGCCGTCACGAGCCCGCGGCTGCCCTCAGCTCCGCAAACCGGGCGATCAGAGCTGGCAGCTGGTAGTGGGCGTTGAGGCCGCTCGGGTTGGGCAGCACCC
>DATFRD010000145.1:0-10888 GCA_035263645.1 Candidatus Dormiibacterota bacterium
CCGAAGCCCGGCTGGGTCGCGCCTCAGCCAACGGCAGAGCGGGTCAGCTCCCGTGGCTCCGCCTCCTGGCGGGCTCGCGAACGCACCAGGAAGCGGACGGTCGCGGCGACCAGGAGCGCGTTGCGGACGCCGATCGTGATCAGCAACAGGGGCGGGAAGCTCGGCGGCGCGGTTGAGCCGGGCGGCGACACGATCAGCCCGTAGCCGAACGGGAAGATCAGCGTCGTGAAGGCGCAGACGACCAGCCACCACGGGTCGTGCTCCCGCTCGACGATCGCGATGAGGGGCAGGACCCAGATCAGGTACTGGGGGCTCAGCACTCGCCCGGTGACGATCACGACCAGCAGGCATGCCACCATGCTCCGGCCGAGGTCGAGCGTGCCCGTAGCTCTGCGCCAGTAGACCCAGAGCAGGCCGGCGATGGTCGCCGCCTGCGCGGCGAGGCCGATGGGCTCGGAGAGCAGGCCGACCAGGTTGTACGAGTGGAACCCCCGGTTCGGGCTCACAGGGAAGCCGGCCAGCCCGCTGAGCCAGAGCAGGGTGGCGGGCACCGACTCGACCTGGAGCGGGCGGCGGGTGTTGTACGTGAACGGACCCAGCCACGCCTGGCTGTCGAGCACGAGGGCGGCCACGAACCCGGCGGCCACCAGGGCGCAGCACAGGCCCACGCCGGACAGCACCTGCCGCGGCGGCGGCGTGCGGAGCGGGTCCCGCCCGAGGGCCCGGTACTGTTCGATGGCGACGAGCGGGACCAGCAGGGCCGGGTACAGCTTGAGCAGCGTCCCGGCCGCCAGCAGCACATAGGCGAGCTCGAAGCGACGGCCGCGCGCTGCCCAGAGGGCCGCCACGGTGGTCGCGGCGGGCAGGAGGTCGTACCGCCCGACCAGCGTGCCAAAGCCGGCCAGGGCGAGGGACACCGCGCACACTTCCGCGACGCGCGGGCCTTCCTGGAGGGCGAGGACGACGAGCCCGGCCAGCAGGAGGGCCAGCGTCCAGAGACCGAAGACGGTCAGGTAGTCGGGGAGCGGAGGCAGCAGCGTCAGCGTGAAGGGGATGATCGACAGGATCGGGTACTCGGCGGGCAGCGAGCGGAACGCGTGCGGGCCGGCCCAGAACGCCAGCGCATACCGGTGGTAGAGGTCCACGTCCCCGTGGTGGTAAGCGCCGTGGACGTACAGCACCAGGGACGCCAGGCACCACGCGGCCAGGAGGGCGAGGACGGTCCGTGTCCTTCTCGGCAGCTCCAGGACTCTCCTGCTCGGCAGCGACAGCACGCTAAGCACAAACCGGATCATGCCGGATCGTGCACGGCCCTCGCGGCGGTCACCACGGGCGCTGGGGCCTGTCGGCGTCCCGTCGCGGCCGGAGGCGGGCGCGGGCTACCCGCCGCCGTGCTTCGCCGCGACGTCGCCCCGGGCGGCCCGCCGGATCGCCTTCCAGCGCCGCTGATCCTCGGCCCGGAGCCGCGCGTTCGAGCGCGCCTCGACCGCCCGCAGTTCCCGCTGCAGCTTGCGAAAGCCGGTCCAGCGGTCGGGGTCCAGCCTTCCGTCCGCGAGCGCAGCCGCCACCGCGCACCCCGGCTCGCCGCCGTGGCGGCAGTTCGAGAACCGGCAGCGCAGCGTGAGATCCTCGACATCGGCGAACAGCCGGTCGAGGGCCTCCTCGCCGGTCCAGAGCTGGATCTCCCGCAGTCCGGGGGTGTCGATGACGACCCCCCCGGAGGGGACCAGGAGGAGCTCGCGACGGGTGGTCGTGTGTCGTCCCTGGCCGGTGCGGTGGACGTCTCCCGTGCGAAGCACGTCGATGCCGAGCAGCCGGTTGATCAACGTTGACTTGCCCACCCCCGACGAGCCCACCAGGACCGCCGTCCGGCCGGGTGCGAGAAGCTTCCGCACGGCGTCCACGCCGGCGCCGGTGAGCGGGCTGACGGGCACCACCGGCACGCTGGGCGCGATCCCCTCCACAGCGGCCAGCGAGGCGTCCACGGGCCCGACGTCGGACTTGGTCAGCAGCACCGCGGGTGTGGCGCCGCTCTGGTAGGCCACCGTCAGCAGCCGCTCCACCCGCCGCACGTTGAAGTCCCCGTCCAGCGCGGTGGCGATGAAGACGATGTCGACGTTGGCGGCCAGGACCTGTTCCCTGACCTCGGCGTCCGGGACCTTGCGGGCGATCGCCGTGCGCCGGTCGAGGATGGCGGCCACCTCAGGCGGGCCGGCGGCCGGGCGGATGGCCACCCAGTCGCCGACGGCGACGGGGCGGCCGCGGTCTCGCAGCGCCGCGGCCAGCCCGGCGCGGGCCCGGCCGCGAGCCGTGTGCACGAGGACGTCGACACCGTGGTCGGCGGCGATCCGGCCGGGCTCCAGCGTGGGATCGCACAGCCTGGCCAGGCTGGTGTCGAAGCTCTCGTCCCAGCCCAGCTCGACGAGCCGGGCGCGTTCGATGTGCAACGTGAATGACCTCCCGAGAAGGCGAAGCGGCGGTAACAGGAGGCGACCGCCGCTGCGGGAGGCTCTGCCGGGAGCGGCTAGCTCACCCCGCGGGAGGCGGTCGCCGGGCAGGCGCGCACAACAGCTCTCTGTGCCACGGGGACCTCACCTCCATCACGAGAATTTCGCCGGCTGGCCGGCCGGCCCAGCTTACCGCAGATCGAGCACGCATGCCTCACGAGGTCACCGGGTCCGGACGGCTCGCCCAGAATGGTCCGGTGCTGAGCGCCGCCCCTCCTCGGACGACCACGGCGCCGGCGCCCGAGCTGGTGCGGCTGGTGCGAGACCGGCTGCGCGGGAGACAGGGCCCGCAGCTGCCCCGGCCGCAGCTGTCGGTGCTGGACGAGCTGGTGGCGACGGTGCTGTCCCAGCACACGTCGGACCGCAACTCGGAGCGCGCCTTCGCCTCTCTCCGGCGACGCTTCCCCGCCTGGCAGGACGCCCTGGCGGCGCCGGTGACGGACCTGGCAGACGCCATTCGCGCCGGCGGCATCGCCGACCGGAAGGCGAGGCGGATCCAGGAGATCCTGTCCCGCGTCGCATCCAGGGAAGGCCGGCTGGACCTGGAGCGGCTGCGCGAGCTGCCGGACGCGGAGGTCGAGGGCTACCTGCTGTCGCTGCCCGGCGTGGGGCCGAAGACTGCCGCCTGTGTGCTGGCTTTCGCGATGGGCCGAGCCGCCTTTCCTGTGGACACTCACGTGCACCGCGTGACGGGTCGCCTGGGCTGGATCCCGCCGTCGGCCGGAGCGGACCAGGCGCACCGGCTGCTGGCCCGGTGCGTGCCCGCCGACCTGCGTCTCGATCTGCACCTGGCCCTCGTCGTCCATGGGCGGGCGGTCTGCCGGGCGCGGCGGCCGGCCTGCGGCGCGTGTCCGCTTCGGGACGTCTGCCCCTATCCCGGGGCCGCGGCGGCCCCGGGTCCGTAGAGACGTTCGGAGACCGGCTCGGCGCTCGCGCCGCGCCGGCCCTGACGGCCCGCAGCTACAGGTGCCAGGCGATTGTCGACGTGGCGTCGAAGTCGAGGTCGGTGGTGAGCTGGATGGCGGCCGGCGGTCGTGGCGGGGAGGGCGACGGCGTCGGCGGCGAGGGAGTGGCGGTCGGCCTGGCGGCGCCCGCCCTTCGCGGCGTCGGCGAGTTGGCCGGCACGGCGGTCGGGGTGGGGGGAGGAGGCGGGGGCAGCGGTTGGAACCAGAGCTCGAAGTGCCCGCTGAGGCCCTGGGGCGCCAGATAGACCAGCCCGCTGTCGTCGGGTGCCCAGGTCGGCTGGGCCGCCAGCTGGCCGCCCACGAGGACCTGGCGCGGGCCCAGCGAGGCCCCGTCGAACGAGGCCACCTCGACGCTCGCGAACTGCGTGCCGCCGGTGCAGATGAGGGCCAGTCGGCGGCCGTCCGGGGCCAGCGAGGGCTGGGAGCAGTCCGCAGCCGCGTCCGTGAGCGGCCTGCCCACCGCGCCGATCCTCGGGGTCAGCCAGACCTGGCTGAGGATCCTGTTCGTCGCCTGGTCGAACGTGTATTTGGTGTAGATCACGCCCAACGGCCCGAGGGGAATCGGCTGCAGGTCCCCACCGGTGTAGGGCTCGGGAGTGGTCCACTTCCGAGCCTGGCCGAAGCTCCCTCGAACCGGCATCTGGTAGATGGAAAGGACCACGTCGTAGCTGTTGAAGCGGTCCTTGGCGTCGTAGCTGAAGAAGACCTGTCCCCCATCGGCAGAGAACCGCGGGTAGAAGGCCCAGTGGTTCAGCTGCACGTTCCGGTTGGCGTCGTGCGTGAGCTGCGCCTGGACGTGGCCCGCGGTGTCCACGAGATAGAGGTCAGAGAAGTCATAGTCCCGGCGCACCACCAGCAGGCTCTGGCCGGAGGGCGCGACGGCGGGCTGCGTCCAGGTGGCCGACTGGAGGAGCGCCGTGAACGCGCCCCCCTGCAGCCGGTACAGCGTGCCCTGCTGGACGATGTACATCGTGCCGGGCAGACGGGAGAGCGGCGAGCTCGACCCGGAGCGCGCCTCGCCCGGCGTCCTGGCCTGGGCTGCGATGGTGCCGCGGTGCGAACCGATGTAGAGGTAGGTTCCGGCTCCCGTGGCGGCCCAGACGGCCGCCGTCAGGAGCATCGCGATCATCCGCCGCGCCGTCCACCGAGAACGGGTCACGTGAAGTTCTTCTGAACCAGTGGCAGGATCGTGTTCCAGTTGGGCAGCAGGACGTCCTGGCCGTCGACCACCGAGCTGCTCGTGTAGTCGCCCGTCAGGATCAGCTGCTCGACCTGGGAGGGATCCGTGATCTGGGAGGCGAGCGCGAGGAGGGATCGAAGACGTCCCAGGTCGAGGAGGTTGAAGCTGGTCTTGAACTCAGCGTTGAACGTGGCCACGATCGCCGGCAGGTCCGATGGATTGACGTTTCTGACCTTGGTCCGCAGGGCGAGCAGCACCTGCTGCTGGCGCTGCGACCGCCCGAAGTCCTCCTGGATGTCGTCGTGGCGTGAGCGGACGTACTCCAGGGCGTGGAGGCCGTCCATGTGCTGGGGTCCCGGGAGGACCGCGACACGCTTGTACGCGTACGGGTCGGTGCTCTCGACGTCCGCGGGATAGAAGTCGTCGAGCACGGGGTTGGCGGTGGTGAGGTCGACCCCGCCCAGGTAGTCGATCAGCTTGATCAGGCCCTTCAGGCCGACCCAGACGTACTCGTCCACGCGGATGCCGAAGTCGTGCTCGACGGTGGCGATGGCCCGGGTGGCGCCCCCCAGCGCGTACGCCGCGTCGATCTTGGCCGTCCCGCCGCCCGCGAAGGGCACCCAGAGGTCGCGGGGGATCGAGAGCATGGTGACGTGCCTGGCGGCCGGGTCGACGCGGACCAGGATCATCGACTGGGTCAGCACCGCGTCGGACGGGAACTTGGAGTCGTCGTCGGACCCCATGAGGAGCACGGTGAAGGCGGCGCCGCGGATCGCAGAGGCCGGGGTCGGGGCGGCGGGGAGCGGGGCGGGGCCGGCGCGGCCGCTCCGGGCCTGCTGGCCGGTCTGGGCGTAGGCGGCCGCGACCACCGGCAGGAAGTAGGCGAGGATCCCGCAGAGCCCCGATACGAGGATGCCGATCAGGAATACCGCAAGGGCCGACCGCCAGCCCATCCCACCCCGGTACCGTCGAGCTCTACGCCGGATCGATCGGGAAGCCACAGGTTAACCGAGAGGATAGTAGCGGGGCGGCGCCGGAGGCGCTCGGGCACCCGTGAGGCGCTGCGGGCGGGAATCGGCGGCTGCGCCCGACCGGCGGCCGGGTATCATAGGTGTCCGCTCCGGCCCCGCCCGGCGGGTGGAGGCTTCTCTGTGGCCCCGTCGTCTAGTGGACTAGGACGCAGCCCTCTCAAGGCTGAGATCGCGGGTTCGAATCCCGCCGGGGCTACCACGTATTCGAATTGGGCTGGAGTCGGGCTACTATCCTCCATCCTGAGTTCGCAACCTGTGATCGCGGGTTCGATATGGGGGACGACGGCCAACATCGAAGTGGTCGAGGCCGCCGCGGACGCCCTCGGTGCCGGGCGTCCGGCCCCTGGTCTGCACGGACGGCGTCCCGAGCGTCGCGGAGGTCGTCGATCAGCGTCGCGAGTAGGGCTTCTTCATGCTGAGGATCGTCAAGCTTTTCGCGGCCCTCATCGAGCGCGATGGAGGTGGTCACCCTTGGGGTGCGCGGCGACGGCGGAGCGCTGCGCGGCCCGTCAGCGAGAGACTTGATCGCGCTCCCAGAGCCCGATCTGGCGCAAGGCGTCGAGGTCGTCGAGGTCTTGCGGCCGCAGGCGGGACACCAGATCACGCACCTCCAGCCACTGCTGCTCCGACGCGGCCCCAAGCACTCGCTGGAGGTCGGCAGTGTCCACGGCGCGGCTGCTGATCAGCTTCATCAGAACGAGGTAGGGCATGGGCATGACCGGAAGGCCATGCCACGGCGCCCCCTGCGCCTCCGCGATGGCGGTAGCTGCCCACCGATGCCCGATCCCGATGATGTCGACGTACTCGCCGGCCGGCGTTCGCCACCGGCTGCCGGTCAGCTGCGGGTCGAGACTCATGTTGAGGTCGCCGAGCCGCTCATATCCGCATCCCGCCAGCAGTGCCTCTGCTCGCGCGAGGTCACGAACCACAACGGCGACATCCAGATCCGCCGTCATTCGAGGAGCCATGTACGCGTTGCTGGCTGCCGCCCCGACAAGCGCGTGCGGTATCCCCGAGAGATCCCTGTCCACGCGACGCCACCACTCCACGACGGTCCTCCCCGCCTCCAGGGCCCCCAGATCACTGCCCGCCCCGACGGGCCGCGATCGAAGCGCCCGCTGTATAGCCAGACGTCTTCCCCAGCGGGCGACGTCTGATTGACTGAACGGCGTGGTGCCTCGGGGCCCGCTCCGGGGCAGGGCCTCGGGCACACCTCGCTTCCGGCGCACGAGAGCCGCCTGCCGGCATGCCCCGCCGCAATAGCGGCGCGGCCGGCCGCGCACGGTCTGGACCAGATCCCGCCCGCATACGGCACACTTGACTGGTGTTGCGGCGTTGGCTGCCACCGGATCAGCATACGGCATTTTCGTCAGTCACTAAGCCAAGATCGATGGCTCCGGCTTGAGCGGTCGCAGGGGCGTGCCAGAAGGGCGGCGACCCGCGGCCTGGCAACGTCCTGACCCAGGCCCTGAACGGGACCACGACGGTCACCAACACCTACAGCGGCAACCAGCTCCAGCAGTCAGCAGCATCACGGCGAAGACCACGTGCCAGGCGGGCGTCCAGCGGCTGTGTGAGGGGCCCGGTCGGTCGCCGCGGAACCCGGGCGGCGGGAGGGGCCTCGCGACCGACCCCGGCACGCGGGGCTGGCGCTGCAGGCTCATGGCCCCCATCTCACCACATCGCAGCGCGGACATCATCAACTGGACGATTGATGCCGGCGTCAATCGACTGGCCGCCGAAAACCAGTCCGCCGGTTGATGGCCCCGTGTACGCCTGCGCCGCAGGGTGAGGGCATGAGATCGAAGAGCGGAATCGGATCGGTCAGTACCACTGTGCGGTCCGCGACAGCCGGGCGCGAGATCGGCCGCGACCTCCTCCCGGGCGGACGCGTGGTCCGGAGCCTCGCCGGGCTCCTGTTCATGACGCCGGTCGCCGGCGCCCTGCTCACGGACGCCTTCGGCCCGCTGTCCTGGCGGACGTTCGGCCTGCTGGGGATCGCCTTCGCGCTGGCTGCGGCCGGCTACACCGCGCTCGTGGCGATCCTGGGGGACCGGGTCCTGGTCCGCGTCGACCCGTGGCTGGGTGCGATCGTCCTTTACGCGCCGCTGGCGGCGATCCTGACCCTGCCTTTCGTGCCCGGCTGGGCGGCCGTCGGCGCCAGCCTGTTCATCGGGGTGTCGCTGCTCGTGGAGGCGGTCATCGGCTACGGCGGCTGCGAGATCGCCGGCATCCCGACCCTGGTGCTGCGGCGGCGCTACACCATCTACTGCATCCTCAACGGCGCCGACGTGGCGGAGCGGGTGCTGCGCCATCGCTCGCGCTGGGTGGCGGGAGTGCTGGGCGTCGTCACGTTCGTGGTGACGATCGGCGTCTACGAGTGGGTCGCCATCACGATCAGCCAGCGAGCCGTGCTGCTCTCGTCCTGGGTCATCTACCTGATGTTCCTGCTCGCGGGCTTCGCGGCGAACAGGGCGCTCGGAACCAGGTCCGTGCTTCGAGCGGCGCAGCCTTCGTGAGGCCGTGCTTGCCCGCGTGAGCCTCGTCCTGAGCAGCGCTGGCGCGGCGCCGGTGGTCTCGTCGTAGACAACCGGCGCCGCCAGCACGGGCATCCATCCCGTTGCGACTGATGCGAGCGTTGAGCTGCGTGTCCAGGCCGGCCCCGTCCGCTGGGACGAGCACCCGGGCACACGGCGAGCCGGGTCACGTCAGCCTCCGCACCACCTGCCAGTAGGTCCGGCGCAGCAGCAGCTCATTCAGCGCGACGTAGATTCCGGCGTCGATTAGGAACGAGTGGGACGACCGCTGACGGCGCCATACGCCGACGCGAACCGCAGAACCGGGACCGCCGGCTGGGTTAACTGGACATCGGCCCGAATCCCGCCTGGGCTACGCGGTGATCGAGCCCAGGGGATGCGAGCCGAAACCGAAGCCGGCGATCCCCCTGCGGGGTCTCGCCGGCGAATAGTTGGCATCGCCCTGGGTAGGTCGGGCCCGGTCAGCTACCTACGAGTCTCCGGAAGAGCGAGCGATAGTTCCGCACCGCCAGGCGCATTGACTCCGTGTCGACATCCTGCTCCGACTGGCGGTTGAGCTCGTCGCTCAGCGCCTGGCGACGCTCGGTGAGCCGCCCGAGCAGTTCGCCGACGACGGTGTCGGCCTCCTCGGCCGCGCCCTTCGGGTCGTCCAGGAAGCCGAGCTGGATGGACTCCCAGCGCGAGCGGTAGCCGTCCAGTTCGCCGGGACCAAAGACCTGGAAGTCACCGTGTGCCGAGGTCGGCATCCCTGCCGGGGTGTGGCTCGCGCCTGTATGCCGGTCCTCCAGCACTGTCAGCCGCTCGCCCGCTATCAACGCCGGCCCAGCGCCCTCGGCCGGTAGCAAAGCGGTTGGCGTGGCAGCAGGACGCTCCGCCTCTTGGGCCGCCGCGTCATCCCTCTCGCCCTCGACATGCTCCGGGTGGGCTCGCGTTTGGGCTGCCACGCCAGCCGTGTCGTCCTCGACGCGCTCCGGGTAGTCCGGTTCTTCGTGCTGTTCCTCCAGCCGCTCCGCCTCTCGACCTGCTCCGACGTCCCTCTCGCCCTCGACGCGCTCCGGGTGGCCTGGCTCGCCGTGCTGTTCCTGCGGTTGATCCATGGTCATCTATCTCCCCTCCTATCCGTCCGGGCGGGTCATCTGCGGCGGACTGCTCTCTGCATCATCCGAGCCCGCGCCCCTGTCTCCGGCGGTCCCTGCGGGAACCGGCGGCTCGCCGAGCAGCTGGGCAAAGAGCTCGCGGTAGTGCACCATCGCCTGCCTGAGGTCGTCGGTGGCTACCTGGCTGCGCGCACTGGACAGCAGCACCGCGTGGGCGCTGCGGTAGCCAGGCACCGCCACGGCGTGGTCCACCGATACGTCCGCCGCATGCTGCTCGAAGTCACCCTCCGGGTACCCCCGATCGGTCATCACCCGCGAGACAAGAGCGTCGGCTTCATCGACCGCGCCCCGTGGGTCGTCGAGGAAGCGACTCTGCACCGCTCGCCACTCCCCGGCGTATTGGTCGCGGTCCGCGGGGCTGAGCTCGCGGATCTTGAGCTCCCGGCGGCGCTCGACGCGCTGCTCGAGGCTGCGTTCCGCCTGACCGCGGTCGCCGGTAGCCTCGACCAGGCGTTCGTACTCGGGGCCGAACCGGGAACGCAGCTGGCGGCTGCGCCAGTACCGCAGCCCAGTCGTCAGTGCGAATCCGACAGCGATGAGCGCAAGGACCACGAGGACCGCGAGGACGATTGTCACCGTGGACATGCTTCACCTCCACGTGTTTCCAGACAGTCTGTGGTCGTCATCGACCACGGTTCCGTTCGGCAAGAGTGGATCCTTCACGCGTGCCGCCTCAATCGTCCCGAGCACGCGGTATCGGCCTCTCCTCCGTCCGCTGCCTTATTGCAGCCGTCTCCGCCCCTGGTAGGAGCGGCCGCCGCCCGCGCCCGCCCGGCCGACCAGTCGCAGGATCGCGAGCAGGATCGCAGCGCCGATGAAGGCGATCAGGATCTGGCCCAGCACCGAGGCACTGGCGATGCCGAGAGGCGCCAGGACGTGGACAGCCAGCCAGCCGCCGATGAGCAGGAAGCCGATCAGCGCGCCGACGATGCCCACGATGATGTCCCCGCCGAGGCCGTAGCCGTGGCCGGCGACCAGGTGCGAGGCCAGGAAGCCTGCTACGAGGCCGACCAGCATGATCACTAGAAGATGATCGAGTGTCATGGCTCTCTTTTTGCCCCCCATATCCAATGATGGAAATATGATAGTGCAGTATCATACATACGGACAGACGGCCTGTCAAAAAGGAATGCCGTCCGTGCCGGCCGCCGGGTCGGGGCGAGGCGGGCAGGAGCCGTCGCGGCCTCGCCACCTTCATGTCGGTGGTCCCACAGATGGTGGATATGCGACGAACAGACCCCACATACGGTATCCTGCCACGATGGCACTCGCGCAGGGCATGGACCCCGATCTCCTCGACCGGGCCGGTGATCTCAAGGGCGAGCTGCTCGGGTTCGCCCGCGGGCCACGGTTCTCGAAGGCCTTCCGGAAGAAGGTGACGGAGCGCTTCGGACGGATCGTGGCCGCGGACGAGGACAAGCTGATCGACTTCATGGACTGGTTCGTCCTCCAGCACCGGCTGCCCGGCGGGCGAACCGTCGTCGAGGACTTCGTCACCGCCCGGACCGACC
>DATFRD010000146.1:0-8463 GCA_035263645.1 Candidatus Dormiibacterota bacterium
GCTGTGGTGGGGGTCTGGCGCTGCTGGCCATGGCCAGCGCCTATCCGGCAAGCCGGTTCGAAGGCGTCGACCTCTCCCGGTTTGCCGTCGAGCACGCCGAACGGGCCGCAGCGACGTCGGGGCTCGACAACCTCAGGTTCAGCGTGGGCCGGGGCGAGGACCTGGCGCCCGACGGCGCGCTCGACCTGGTCATGACCCTGGACTGCCTCCACGACATGACGCGTCCAGACGTGGCTGCGGCCGCCATCCGCCGTGCGATCCGGCCCGACGGCACGTGGCTCATTCGGGAGATCCGCTCGACCGGGACCTGGTCGCAGGACCGGCGCAACCCGATCCTCGCCCTGTTCTATGGCTACTCGGTCGCCAGCTGCATGTCGTCGGGCCTCTCCGAGCCCGGCGGGGCAGGGCTGGGCACTCTGGGCCTGCCGCCCCCGGGTGTCGAAGAGCTGTGCCGCGCCGCGGGCTTCGAGCACGTCGTGCTCCACGACCTCGACGATCCGGCCAACCTGTACTACGAGGTCAGACCGTAGGCGCTGGAGCCAGCGCCTGCTCCAGCGCCCGTCGCGACGACTACGACCTCTTTCTCCTCAGGCTTCGCGATCGCAGCACGCCGAGGTGATGGGCGGCGTGCCACGCCAGGTCAGGCGCCTCGTCCATGCGTGCCCAGCAGGCTACGGCCGTCTTCAGGCTCACGAGGTCGCCGAGCAGGTCGAGCAACCGACGGTCGGCAGCTTCGAAGGCTTCGGGACAGCCGACGTGGGCCGCGTCCCATTCCTGCGGACCAATGCAGGCCGACTCCAGGTCGATCCATACGACCCGCCCGCCCACGCACAGCCGGTTGTATCCGTGCGGGCTGCCGTGGATCGCCTGCCGGCGCAGCTCCCTGCCGGCGAGCTCGCCTCTGAGCCGCTCGTACTGCGCGATCAGGAAGTCGCGGTCGCGCTCGCGCAGGCGCCGCGAATGGCCGTCGAGCAGGACCGCCCGCAGGTCCGGGACGTCCGGCCGCCACCGGGGCAGCGCTCCGACGTATGACGCCAGGGCCCTGTGGACCTCCTTGAGCGCGGCCGCGGCCGCGGCGCAGTCGATGTGGATGCTGGCGTCGTGCTCGTAGTAGCGCCAGAACGTCAGCGCCCGCCCCTCATGCCAGTGAACCTCCGGAGGCAGCTCCGGGCTGGGCTGCGCCACCGGGGCGCCCATCGTCGCGGCGTGGGCGCCGACCGCGAGCTCGCGGCCGAGTGTCGCTGCGTACCAGCTGCCGTCGGCCCTGGCCACCTTTGCCACGACCGGCGTCGGGCGCAGGTGGACGACGATGTTGTTCGAGTCCCAGAGGACGTGGGGGTGCCCGACGTGCAGGCCGTATCGGGCCGCCACTGCGACCGCTGCTCCGACCGCTCGCTCGCTGCGAGAGGTAGTCGTCATGCCTTCGATCTCACCTGACAGGCGGCCGCGGAGGATGCGCCGGACAGAGCCTGCTCCCCAGGGCCGACCGGCTACGCTGGTGCTCAGGACGCGAGAGCCTGGTCACCCCCACCGTCACTGTAAGGAGTCCGCAGATGTCCAACGCCGTCTTCGAGGCCGAGCGCACCGTGCTGGCGGTACGCGAGTACCAGGACAGGGAGATTCCCGACGACGTCCTCACCCGCATCGTCGAGGCCGGCCACCTGAGCGCAAGCTCCATGAACCGGCAGCCGTGGCACTTCGTGGTCGTCCGGGATCGCCAGGCGCTTCGAGACCTCGGCGGCCTCGTCAGGACGGGGCCCTACATCGCCGGCGCGGCGGCCGCGATCGTCGTGGCCTACGAGCGAGACAGCAGGTTCGGTGTCTCGGACGCCAGCCGCGCGATTCAGGCGATGGTCCTCACGGCATGGGCCGACGGCGTGGGCTCCAACTGGACGGGCTTCGGCGGCCTGCACGGCGTGCGCCAGTACGTCGGCCTCCCCGACGGCTACGAGGTCCTCTCCGTCGTGCCCTTCGGCTATCCGACGCGGCCGGTGGGGAAGGGGAAGAAGAACCGGAAGCCGCTCGCCGAGGTGGCGTCGGCCGAGCGGTTCGGCGCGCCGTTCCGGTAGCCGGAGGCGGACCCGTGCCATCGTTCGACGGGAGCGTCTGGGGTCACACGTCGCTGCAGGCTGCCGGGCTCAGCCGCCTCGCGGCCCGGTCGTCGCCGCCGGGGTCGGCCCGGGCAGGAACTCGCCGTGGCGCAGCGCGACGAGGGAGCGTGCGGCGACCGCCGCGACCAGGACCGTTACGGCGGCCACCGCCGCCGCTCCCAGGCTGAAGACGCTCACGCCCGGTCGTTCCACGACGATCCAGTGCAAGGCGTAGGCCACCACCGCCGTCCACGGAAAGGTGAACGACCAGAAGCCGGGCGTGAAGGGCGTCCGGCGGTATATGGGGAGCAGGGTGACCTGGACCAGCACCATGAGCAGTGAGTAGCCCGCGATCGCGTAGGTCAGGGCATCGACATGGTTGCCTGTCAGCGCGAAGTACGCGCTGCCGGCAAGCGCCGGTGGTGCGACCTCGATTGCCAGGGCGGGTACCAGCGGTGCAGGCGGTCTCGGGCGTGATATCAGCCGGCCCAGGATCACCGAGCTCAGCATCACCCAGCTCAGAACGCCGACGCCGAAGCAGACCCAGCCGAGCTGCCACTGGCCGGCCAGTGCGGCCCCGCTGGCCGCCAGCAACCCTCCGGCGACGGTCGGCAGGAAGTATCCGGAATGCACCCGCTCCACGTTCATGCCGGCGACCCGCAACTGGCCCATCGTCCAGCCGCCGAACAGGGTCGCCGCCGCCAGGGAAGCCGCGAACAGGACCATCCCGGCAGTGCGTGCCGTGTCCTCCAGGCCCACGGCCAGCAGCATGCCGACGAGCGCGGGCAGGGAGAAGAACGGAACGAGAACGGGATCGCGAAGGTGGCGAGTCACGGAGGTGGGGTCGATCACGGTACGGCCCGCGTAGACGACCATCAGGACCGCCCACGCGGCCGCCGCCATCACGAAGAGCGCCTGTCCTATCCAGACCGGCACGTCGTAGAGCTGGGCGGCGAGCCTCCAGACCACTGCCAGTCCCGCCACGCCGAACGGGATGGAAAAGAAGCTGGGTGGGACGCGCCGGGCAGCGCTCACGGCACTCGGGCGGGCGTCATCGGCACGACGTCCACAACTCGTCCAATGTCTCAGGTGGCGCCGGGCGCCCGCCTCTGGCATCCGTCAGGGCCGAGCCTGGCGGCCAGGATCGGTCTCAGGGGGAGCGAGTCCAGCGCGTGAGCGCCTGGCTGGAGTCGCTGACTCGATCGATCGCAATCGTGAAGATCTCCCGCGGCGTTCGGTACTGGTACTCGGTGCCGACGTACTTTCGGGACATGCGATCGATGAACGTGAGGTCATGGTCCGGCTGGATGTCGACGACACGGCCGCTGACCGAGACCCAGTGCCATCGATTCGCGGTGCTGACGACCGAGACGGCCACCTGACCGCGCTCGCGGAGAGACTGTCCCTTGCGGGATCCGACGGGCGAGCTCACCAGTATGTGCTCACCGTCGAAATCGATCCACATCGGGTACGTCACGATCTGCCCTCTGCGGTTCAGGTACGAGACGTGACCGAGAGCCGGCTCCTCGAACAGGTCACGAAGCTCATCGGGGATCGTGGTTGTAGCCATGGGACTCCTCAACTACCCACAGGGTCAGGCTCGCGCTGCGGTCGTCGACCCCGCCGGCAGCGCCTACGGAGGCGGCCTCGAGCCCGTCGCAGAGGCCAGATCGTACCGCCGCCGGGCCAGCAGCGCGAGCCAGGCCAGCGCGACGACCGTCCCCACCGGCAGGTACCACAGCGAGCCGATGCCCACCGCGATCCCGAGCGGCCATCCCCAGCGCCGGCGCGTCAGCAGGCCGGCCAGCGCCGCCAGCCAGGCCAGGCCGAGCAGGACGAAGGCGAGGCCGAAGTGGCGGGGGTCCAGGCCGACCGCGGAGACGAGCAGGCTCCAGGGACCGAGCCGCCCGCCGCCGACGTACGTGCCGGTGAGCAGGTTGCGGGTGCCGTCGACCAGCACGAATCCGCCGGTGGACAGCGCGATCACGACCAGGGCCACTCTCAGCGCCATGGCCGCCAATAGTGATCCGGCCGGCCGGCTCCGCGCTCGGCGCAGCGCGTCAGCCCCTGGCCAGCACGAGGGCGAACTCCAGCGTCACGTGCGGGTCCACCGTCGTGATGGGGATCCGGGGCGGGCTGATCCCGAAATCGCCCATCGCGAACGACGTCGACCCGGCCGCCTGGACCTCGCCGCCGCTCAGGCGCGCCTGGACCGTCACCGTGACGGAGCGGGTGACGCCGCGGATGGTGAGCTCGCCCGGAACGGTCAGCGTGACCGTCTGGCCGCTCGCCAGCGCCGCCGGCAGGTCCACGCCCCGGGTCTGGAACGTCGCGGTCGGGTATTGAAAGACCGACAGGGTCTCAGACACGATCCGGTCCCGCTGACTGACGTCGCGGCCGGCGACCTGGTCCACGCTCTGCAGGCTGCCGAGCTGCGCGGCGAACCGGATCGAGGTGGCCTGGAGCCCGGCCGAGCCCTCCTGGACGGTCAGCGCGCCGCTGACGGACGAGGTCCGCGCCACGGCCTCGTGCGATGAGGTCTGGCCGGCGAAGACCTCGCTCACGCGGTAGCCCGCCTCGGAGCCCTGGGCGACGGTCCAGGAGCCGGTGAGGCCGCCGGCGCCGGCCGAAGAGGCGCTGGCGGCGATGGACGGCGAGGCAGCGGCCGGCGCCGAGCTCAGCCCGAGCGGCTTCGGCGCCGTCCGCAGGCCTGAGAACTCGTAGACGTAGGCGCCGCCGAGGGCCACGATTACGGCGACCCCGAGCGCTGCGCCGCCGAGCAGGACCGTCCGTCTCATCGTGCAGATCCTCCCACGGCGGTCGCGCAGTCGTAGAGCGAGCTGCTGGCGCCGCCGCCGTAGTCCACGACCGTGCAGTTCTGCGTCACCCACATGGTCACCGACCGGGTGACGCCGGCGACCGCGCCGGGCGCAGCGGCGACGCCCCCGGACCCGTCCGGTCCAAATCCGCCCGACCCAAACCTGCCCGGTCCGCCGTCCACCAGGACGTACCGGAGCTGGCCCGACCGCACGAGCTGCCCGAGGCGGGCGGCGGTCAGGGCCGGGTCGCTGCCCGAGAAGCCGCCCATGGCCAGCACCGCCCGGCCGGTGGCCAGCTCGATCGGCGCAGCCTGGCTGGCCGAGCTGGTGGCGACCAGCCAGGTGGCGCCGCCCTGGTGCCGCTCGAGGTAGCTCAGCAGGGTCGGGTCGACGCGGTCGAGGCCGCCGGGCCCTCCAGCGACGGCGGGCGGTGCCGCCCCCACGAACCGGCCGTCGCCGCCGGGCACCGGGCCGAGCCCGCCGCCCACCCCGAGCGGAGCCGCGGCCGCCGGCCCCGCGCTGGGGTCCGGGCCCGTCGTGGCGCGTCCCGCGGTCGCGACGGCATAGGCGCCGGGCCCGAGCAGGACCGCAACCAGGCCCAGCGCCACCGCCGCCGCCGGCACCTGCTGTGGGAGCCGCGGCCAGCGCGGCATCAGCAGCAGAGCCGCGGCGACCGCGGCCAGCGCCAGCTCGGCCGTGCCCAGGCCCGGCGCGAAGTCCGGCGTGCGGGCGAGCAGCGTGGCGCCCCACCAGGCCGTCACCAGCAGCGCCACAGCGGCGCCCGCGCCTCCCGCCCACGAGCGCGAGCGCAGCCGCCAGAGGTCCACCAGGCCGGCGCCCGCCAGCCCCGCGACCGCCGGCGCCATGGCGACCGTGTAGTAGGAGTGGAGGATGCCGCCGGCGAAGCTGAACACGAGGGCGTGGGTCGCAAGCCAGGTGCCCCACAGCACGTACCCGGCGCGGGCCAGGTCGGTCCGCGGCTCGTGGCGGCGGGCCCAGAGGCCGGCTACGATCGCGACCGCCGCGAGCGGCAGCAGCCAGCTGATCTCTCCGCCGAGCTGGCTGTTGAACAGCCGCAGCAGGCCGGGCTGGCCACCGAAGCCGCCGAAGCCGTCGGCGCCGGCCGGCCCGGCCCCGCCGGCGAACGCACGCGCCGTCCCGGCGGCGGTGGCCCGCCCGAACGTCCCGATCGCGCCCGTGAGGCGGCCGAACCCGTCGTAGCCGAGGACCAGGTTCAGGACGCTGTTGTCGGTGCTCCCGCCGATGTAGGGCCGCGCTCCCGCCGGGGTCACCTCGACGATCGTGAGCCACCAGCCGCTGCTGACGAGCAGGATGCCGGCAGCAGCCAGGAGCTGGCCGAACCGCCGTCTGCCGGTGCCGGGCCCCAGCAGGAGGAACGTCAGCACCAGGGCCGGCAGGACGATGTACGCCTGGAGGTACTTCGTGTCGAAGGCCAGGCCGACGATGGCGGCGGAGAGCAGCAGCCAGCGCGTGCGGCCGCGCTCCAGCGCCCTGGCCAGCGCCCACGCCGCGGCTACGAGCAGGAACGTGAGGAGCGCGTCCGGGTTGTTGAACCGGAACATGAGCACGGCGACCGGCGTCAGCGCCATCACGACCGCCGCGATCAGCCCGGCGACCGGCCCGGAGAGGCGGCGCACGGTGGCGAAGACGAGCGCGACGGTGGCGACGCCGAGCAGGGCCTCCGGCAGCAGGAGGCTCCAGGCGCTGAACCCGACTATGCGGCCGGACAGTGCCATCAGCCAGAGCGCCGTCGGCGGCTTGTCCACGGTGATGAAGCTGCCGGCGTCGAACGAGCCGAAGAAGAACGCCTTCCAGCTCCTGGTCCCGGCGAGCACCGCCGCCGAGTAGTAGCTGTTCGCGTACCCGTTCCGATCCAGGCCCCACAGGTAGAGGACGCCGGTCAGGATGAGAACCGCGAGCGCGGCGGGGCGCACCCAGGCCCCGCCGCGTCCCCGCAGGACGAGCCGCCACCGCTCCCCGGTCAGCCCGGCGGGCCGGTCGAGCGCGGCCATCAGCCGTCCCTCCGCGGGATCTCGATCAAGATGGCCCGCGGCGGCCGCCGGCTCGCGATCAGCCTGCGCAGCAGCACGAAGCGCACCAGGGTCGCGACCCCGCTGGCGACCGCCAGCGCCACCAGCTCCGTGGCCGGGGTCGCGTGCGGCTGCACCGCCTGGAGCGCGGCCATCGCGAGGTTGGTCGTCGTCAGCGCCAGGCCCAGGGCGACCAGGCCACCGGCGTGGTCGGCCGCCAGGCCGGCGCGGCCCTGGACGCCGAAGGTGAAGCGGCGGTTGGCGGCGGTGTTGGCTACCGTCGTGACGATCAGCGCCGCCGCGCTGGCGGCTGCTGCCGGGACGAGCGGGCGCAGGAGCCAGAAGAGCAGGGCGTAGGCGGCGGTGCCGGCGGCGCCGACGAGCCCGAAGGTCCAGAGCTGTCGCATGGGCCCCGACGCCGACATGCGCAGCACGCCGCGCAGGTCCTCGACCACCGTGGGCCAGACGTCCACCCGAGAGTCGGGGTCGTCGGTCCAGTCCACCGGGACCTCGTGGATGCGGAGGCCCGCCCGCTCCGACAGCACCAGCAGCTCGGTGTCGAAGAACCATCTCCGATCCTCGATCATCGGCAGCAGCCGGCGAGCGACGTCGGTTCGCATCGCCTTGAAACCACACTGGGCGTCGCGGAAGCGCACGTGCAGCACCAGCTTGAGCAGGAGGTTGTAGCCGCGCGACATCAGCTCGCGCCTGGCGCCCCGCACCACCCTGGCGCCGCCGGCCAGCCGGCACCCGATCGCGAGGTCGCTGTGGCCCGAGATCAGCGGGGCTACGAGCGGCAGGAGCGCGTCGAGGCCTGTGGAGAGGTCGACGTCCATGTAGGCCACGACCGCCGCGTCGCTACTGAGCCAGGCCGTCGCCAGGGCGCCGCCGCGCCCCTTCGCGGGCAGGTGCATGGCGTGGACGCCGGGCAGCTCCCGCTCCAGCGACCGCGCGATCTCCCACGTGCCGTCGGTGCTCGCGTTGTCCGCGATCGTGATGCGGGCGGTGAAGGGGAAGCGCACCTGGAGGTAGGCGTGCAGGCGCCGGACGCTCTCGGCCACGTCGGCGGCCTCGTTGTGCACCGGGATGACCACGTCCACCACGGGGGCCGGTCGTGGGGCCTCCCGGGGAGCTGCGATCACGTTCATGGTGACCACGATCGGGTCCGCGGCTCAGACGCCCGTGAGAGCGGGCTGAGAGCTTCCTGTGAAGCCCTGGCTCACCTGCCAGCGGGAGCCGCCCTCAGACGCCGGAGCTGGCGAGCAGAGGCGAACTTCCTCCAGGTGGTGGTGGGATTCGTCTGCGACAGACCAGCAAGCTGGTAGAGATGGCTGTCGCGATGATGGTCCGCGTCGGGCCTCGCGCTGCAACCGCAGGGAGGCGGCGAGGCGGCTAGCATCGCCCGGAGGGCCGGGCTCAACCTGTCCGGCATCCTGATCCTGTGGCTGGGCGGCTCTCTGCTGTTGAGCGTGCTGCTGCTCGTCCTGCTGCCGGACCGGCTCG
>DATFRD010000147.1:0-9072 GCA_035263645.1 Candidatus Dormiibacterota bacterium
CCGCCGCCGACGTAGTAGCCGCGCAGGCACCCGCTCTGGCCGGGCAGCACCTGCCCGGGCGTCCTCGCCGTCCACCACCAGCAGCCCGCCGCCGTGTGCGCGTGCGGCGTGAGCAGCAGGAACGCGGCCACCGCAGCCGCCGCCAGCGCTCCGACGACGCCTGCCGCCACCGCCCAGACGGGCAGGTGCCGCCGCCCGGACGGCTCGGGCGACGGGCGGCGCCGGGGTTCCGCGGGCGGTCCGAAGCGCTCCCGCAGCCGCCGCTCGCGCTCCTCCACATGCCGACGTTTACCGCACGGTGGGGCTCCGCCACAAGTCGGCCGCGACGCACCGGTCCGGCCTGCCATATTCGTGCCGCATGAGCACGCTGTTCGTCGTCGCCACGCCGATCGGCAACCCGGAAGACGTGACGCTGCGCGCCCTGCGGGTGCTGGGCGAGGTGGAGGCGATCGCGGCCGAGGACACCCGGGTGACCGGGCGCCTGCTGGCCAGGCATGGCCTGCGCCGGCCGCTGCTCAGCTACCGGGCCCCGGTCGAACGGCGCTGTCTGCCCAGGGTGATGGAGGCCCTGGCCCACGGCGACGTCGCGCTCGTGACCGACGCCGGCACCCCCACGCTGTCCGACCCCGGCCGCCTCCTGGTGGAGGCCGCCTGGGAGGCCGGCCACGCCGTCGTGCCGCTGCCCGGCCCGAGCGCCGTCACCGCCGCGCTCGCCGCCTCCGGCTACGGCGGCCCCGGCTTCTGCTTCAGCGGCTACCTGCCCCGCAAGCCGGGCGAGCTCCGGCGTCTGTTCGAGTCGCTGCGCGACGCCGAGCGGCCGACCGTAGCGTTCGAGTCCCCGCATCGCGTCCGGCGCTCGCTCGGCATCCTGAGCGAGGTACTGCCGGAGCGGCCGGTGGCGCTCGCGCGGGAGCTGACGAAGCTGCACGAGGAGGTGCTGAGGGGCACCGCGGCCGAGGTGCTGGAGGCCCTTGGCGACCCCGTGCGAGGCGAGATTACGCTTGTCATCGCTCATGCCAACCAGTGATCGAGTCCTCGTCTGCGTCGCCTGGCCGTACGCGAGCGGCCCCCGCCACATCGGCCACGTCGCCGGGTTCGGGGTGCCCTCCGACGCCTTCGCCCGCTACCAGCGGCTGCGCGGCGCCTCGGTCCTCATGGTCAGCGGCACCGACGAGCACGGCACCCCGATCACGTACGGCGCCGACCAGCTCGGCATCTCCCCCCGCGAGTTCGCCGACCGCAACAGCGCGATCATCGTGGAGGACCTGCGCCGGCTCGGGCTGACCTACGACATCTTCACCAGGACCACGACCCGCAACCACTACCGCGTCGTCCAGGACCTGTTCCGCACCCTGTACGACAAGGGTTACATCGTGCCCCGGACGCAGATGGGGGCCGTCTCGCCCAGCAGCGGGCGGACCCTCCCCGACCGCTACATCGAGGGCACCTGCCCGATCTGCGGCTACGGCGAGGCGCGGGGCGACCAGTGCGACAACTGCGGCAACCAGCTCGACCCGGTGGACCTGATCAACCCCCGCTCCCGCATCAACGGCGAGGTGCCCCTGTTCCGGGAGACCGAGCACTTCTTCTTCGACCTGCCGGCCTTTGCCAGCCAGCTCCAGGGCTGGATCGCCCGCCAGGAGCACTGGCGCCCCAACGTGCGCCGGTACTCGCTCAACTACGTCGCCGACCTGAAGCCCCGAGCGATCACCCGGGACCTGGACTGGGGCGTCCCGGTCCCCCTGCCGGGCTGGCAGGACCGTGCCGACAAGCGCATCTACGTGTGGTTCGACGCGGTCATGGGCTACCTGTCCGCCTCCATCGAGTGGGCCCGGAACCGCGGCACCCCCGACGTCTGGAGGTCCTGGTGGCAGGACCCGGCGGCCCGCGGCTACTACTTCATGGGCAAGGACAACATCACGTTCCACACGGTGATGTGGCCGGCGATCCTGCTCGGGGCCGGCGACCTCGAGCTGCCGTACGACGTGGTCTCCAGCGAGTTCCTGACCATGGAGGGGAACAGGTTCTCGGTGAGCCGCGGGCGGGTGATCGAGGTCCGCGACTTCCTGTCCAGGTACGACCCGGACGCGCTGCGCTTCTACCTCACCATCGCCGGCCCCGAGACGACCGATACCGACTTCACCTGGTCGGAGTTCGTGCGCCGCAACAACGACGAGCTGGTGGGCACCTGGGGCAACCTGGTCCACCGGACCCTGGTGAACGCCTGGCGCAACTTCGGCGCGGTGCCCGAGCCCGGCGACCTGGCCGAGCGGGACCGGCGCCTCCTGGCCGAGGTGGAGGGCGGGTTCGGCTCGGTGGGGACGCTGCTCGACACGGCGCGGTTCAAGGCGGCGATCTCCGAGGCCCTCCGGCTGGCGGCGCTGGTCAACCAGTACCTGGGCGAAGAGCAGCCCTGGCACCGCATCAAGGAGGACCGGGCCCGGGCCGCCACCACCCTGTTCGTGGCCATCCGCTGCGTGGACAGCCTGAAGACGCTGCTGACGCCGTTCCTGCCGTTCTCGAGCCAGCGCCTCCACGAGATGCTGGGGCACGACGGCGTGATCGCGCCCCAGCCCGTGGTCAGGGAGTACGAGGAGGAGGAGGGCGCCCGCCACGTCGTGCTGGGCGACGACTACGACGCGACGCCCCGCTGGCGGCCGAGCGAGGTCCCGGCCGGACGCCCGCTGCCCGAACCGAAAGCGCTGTTCCGCAAGCTGGACGACAGCGTGGTGGAGGAGGAGCTGGACCGGATGCAGGCTCGGGCGTGACCCTGGTCGACACCCACGTGCACCTCGAGGACGTGGACGGCGACCTCGACGACATCCTGGCCGAGGCCCGCGAGGCCGGGGTCGGCGACCTGATCGCCATGGGTGTGGACGGGCCCACCAGCCGCCAGGTCGCCGGGTGGGCGGCCACCCGCCCCGGCGTCTGGGCGGCCGTCGGCCACCACCCGCTCAACGCGGAGGGTCCCGACCTCGGGCTGCTCCGCGAGCTGGCCGCCGGGCCCGGCGTCGTCGCGATCGGCGAGGTGGGCCTCGACCACGCCGACGAGCACCGCGGTCCGCACGACGCCCAGGAGGAGTGGTTCCACGCCTGCTGCGCCCTCGCGGTGGAGCTGGGGCTCCCCGTGTGCGTCCACACCCGGGAGAGCACGCAGGCCGTGTACGACGTCCTCCGCTCGCATGGGGGCCTGACCGGGGTGATGCACTACTGGGTGCTCGGCTGGGACTGGGCCCGCCGCTTCCTGGACCTGGGCCTGCACATCTCCTTTTCGGGCGTGCTGACGCGGGCCAGCCGGGAGGACCTGCGCGAGGTGGTGCGGAGGGTCCCGGCCGACCGGCTCCTCGTCGAGACCGACGCGCCGTGGGGGACGCCCAGGGGGCGGGAGGGGCGCATGCGCCCGGCCTGGATGGTGGACACGGCGCAGGTGCTGGCAGAGCTGCGCGGCCTCACCCTGGAGCAGCTGGCCGAGCTGGAGCGGGCCAACGTCCGGGCACTCTTCCCGCGGCTCCAGGGCCGGGGCTGACCCGCGGCCGCCGCGGCCCTTAAGGCGGCTCGGTCAGCACTTCCTGGTCGACGAAGCGCTGCGCGAGCGGGTGGTGGCGGCCGCCGGCGTCGGGGCGGACGACGAGGTGCTGGAGATCGGGGCCGGCCCAGGGACGCTCACGGCCAGCCTGGCCCGGTCGGCGCGGCGGGTGGTGGCGGTCGAGCTGGACCGGCGGCTGCTGCCCGCGCTGCGGGCGGCCGCACCTCGGGCGGAGGTCGTGAACGAGGATGTTCTGAACGTGGACCCGGCGGTGCTGTTTCCACGAGGCGGTGAGATCGTGGTCGGCAACATCCCCTACTACCTGACCGGGGCGCTGGTGCCCCACCTGCTGGAGCGCGAGCCCCGGCCCCGGCGGCTGAGCCTGGTCGTGCAGCGGGAGGTGGCCCGGAGGTGGTGCGGCCTGGGTGGCTGGAGCCTGGCCACCGTGGCCGTCCAGACCTTCACCGAGCCCCGCATCGAGTTCGAGCTGCCGCCCGAGGCGTTCGCGCCGCCGCCCAGGGTCACCTCGGCGCTGGTGGTCATGGAGGTGCGTCCGCGGCCCGCGGTCTCGGTGCCGGACCTGGACGCGTTCTTCCGCTTCGTCGAGGCGGTGTTCCAGCTCCGCCGAAAGCAGCTCCGGACGGCGGTGGCGAGGGTCACCGGGCAGACCGGGGACGACGCCGCCGCCGGCCTGCTGGGGCTGGGCATCGAACCCACGCGGCGCGCCGAAACGCTGGACCTGACGGAGTGGGAGAGGATATTCCGCCACGCGGGCGGCCCAGCGTCCGATAAGGTCACTAAGCTGAGTTGACGGTGGCGGTATCGCAGGCCGAGGACCGGCGCGTGGTCGAGGACGGGGAGCTGCAGGGCAGCGGGTTCCGCTACCTGCTCGGCCGGCGCGACTTCCGGCTCATCTGGTTCGCCCAGGTCGCGGCCCAGCTGGCCGACAAGTTCCTGATGTTCTCGCTCATCATCCTGGCCTACCGGCTCTCGCACGGGAGCACGCCCGTCGCCGCCACGCTGCTCGCCTACACCGTCCCGGCCGTCGCCATCGCACCGCTGGCCGGCGTCTTCGCCGACCGCCACGACCGCAAGCTGATCATGGTCGGCACCAGCCTCCTGCGGGCGCTGCTCGTCGCGCTGATCCCCGCGGCGAGCTTCGTGCCGGGCCTGGACCGCGACTTCGTCCACCTCCTCGTCGTGACGTTCGCGTTCGCCGCGGTGGGCCAGCTCTTCAGCCCCGCGGAGGCCGCGGCCATCCCGAGCGTCGTCAGCCGGCAGGCCCTCATTGCGGCCAACTCGATGGTCATGGCCACCATGGTCATCACGCTGGTGGCGGGCGGCGCGCTGGCCCCGATCGTCTCCCGGGCCGACATCTACGCGCCCTACTGGATCGCCGTGATGCTCTTCCTGGCGGCCGGGACGCTGATCACGTTCGCCAGGATCCCCCGCCCCAGCCGGCTCGCGGACCCGGCCCACGAGCAGCGCCATCCGTTCCACCGGCTCGCCCTGGAGCTGAAGCGCGGCGCCGCCACGCTGGGCACCTCGCCCGTTCTCCTGCTCGTGTTCTCCGAGCTGTCGCTGGCCGTGCTCGTCATGTTCATGATGTTCACGCTCGCTCCCGCCTACGTCAGCCAGGTCCTCGGCATCTCCGACCAGGACAGCTACGTGATCCTGGTCCCGGCCACGGCCGGGGCCCTGCTCAGCGCGGCCGCCCTGGGCCAGCTGGGAAGCCGCGTGCGACCGTCGCGCCTGCTGATCGGCGGCCTGGCCGCCACCGGGCTGACGCTCGTGCTGCTGGCGATGGTGCCGGCCACGTTCGCGAGCGGGGGGTATGCGCGCTGGCTCGGGGCGGCGTTCAGCCTGCTCCTGGGCCTGGAGTTCGGCGTCCTCATGATCCCGGGGCTGACCCACCTGATGGAGCACACCTCCGACGACGTGCGCGGCCGGATCTTCGCGCTGCTGTTCATGGTCGTCAACGGGGTCACGGCGCTGCCGGTGCTGGTCGCCGCCGCGCTGTCCGACCTGCTGGGGATCTCGCGCGTCGTGGCCGCGCTGGGCGTCCTGCTGATGGTCACGGCGCTCGTGGTGGCTAGGTTCGCGCGGCGCGTCTTCGAATCACGAGCAGAGCCACGATGACCACGGCGGCCACCGCCAGGCCGCCGACCCCCACCTCCTGGACCAGGCGCTCGACCAGCGGCCAGTTGGCGCCGAGGTAGAAGCCGGCCACGCCGATCACGACGGCCCAGGCCGTGCCCCCCAGCGCGCTGAACAGCTCGAAGGGCCAGAGCGGCATGCGCGACATCCCGGCCATCAGAGAGGCCCAGGTCCGCAGCCCGAGCACGAACCTGCCGGCGAGGATGGTGACGCCGCCGTACCGGGCGAAGAACATCTCGGACCGCGCCATGTGGCCGGGGTTGAGGTGCAGCGTCCGTGAGAGCCGCTCTACGAACGGCCGGCCGCCGAAATAGCCGGCGGCGTAGCCGATGTTGGCGCCGAGCAGGGCGCCGAGCGCCGCCACCAGGATCACGACCCGGATGTCCAGCCGGCCCTGGGCCGCGTACGCCGCCACCGCGAGCAGCGTGGTCTCGCCGGGGAAGGGGATGCCGGAGCTCTCGATCAGGATCCCGAGGCCGGCCGCCGGGTACCCGATCGCGTCGGCGATGGCCTGCAGGTCGACGTGCATGCAGCCATCTTTCCGGAAACGCCGGCCGGACCGCGGCCGCCACGCTCGTGGGCGGAGTTTGCGCGGCCACCTGTACTCTTGGGGCCTCATGGCCGAGTACGACGCCGAGGTCTCCGACGACCCGCTGTACATCCTCCGACACTCGACCGCGCACGTCCTCGCGGCCGCGGTGACGGAGCTGTTCCCGGGCGCCAGGTACGCCGGCGGGCCTCCGGTCGAGAACGGCTTCTACTACGACTTCGACCTGCCCCGGCCTCTCAGCGAGGACGACCTGGAGCCGATCGAGCGCAGGATGGCCGAGATCGTGGCGCGGGGCGACGCTTTCTGCCAGGAGCTGCTCCCGCACTCCGAGGCCATCCGCCGCTTCCAGGCGCTCGACCAGCCGTACAAGCTGTACTGGATCAACCAGAAGGCGTCCGACGACGAGCTGGTCAGCTGCTATCGGACGGGCGACTTCCTGGACCTCTGCCGCGGTCCGCACGTCGGCTCGGCCGCCGACCTGCGCGCGTTCAAGCTCATGCGGGTGGCCGGCGCCTACTGGCTGGGCGACGAGCGCAACCCCCAGCTGAGCCGTGTCTACGGAACCGCCTGGCCGTCGCCCGAGGAGCTGGAGGACTACCTGGCGGCGCTGGTCGAGGCAGAGAAGCGCGACCACAAGCGGCTCGGGCGGGAGCTCAAGATCTTTGCGCTCGACGAGCGCACCGGCGCCGGCCAGGTCCTCTGGCTGCCCAACGGCGCCACCATCCGGCGCGAGCTGGAGCGCTGGATCGTGGACGAGGAGCTCGCCCGCGGCTACCAGCACGTGGTGACGCCCGTGGTGGCCAGGCTCGACCTGTACCGCCAGAGCGGCCACTGGGAGCGCTACCACGACTCGATGTACCCGCCGATGGAGGCGGAGAACGGCGAGGAGCTGGAGCTGCGGCCGATGAACTGCCCGCACCACATCCTCGTCTACGAGTCCGAGCCGCACAGCTACCGCGACCTCCCACTCCGCGTGGCCGAGATCGGCAACAACTACCGGTGGGAGAAGTCGGGCGAGCTGATGGGGATGATCCGGGTGCGCTCGTTCGCGCTCAACGACGCCCACATCTTCTGCACGCCGGAGCAGCTGCACACCGAGATCGTCGAGGTCATCGACCTGGCCCGCTACTTCATGAGCACGCTCGGCGTCACCGACTACCGGTACCGGCTGTCGGTCAGGGACCCGGATCGGGCCAAGTACGTCGGCACGGACGAGGAGTGGGGCAACGCCGAGGCGGCGCTCATCGGCGGCCTGGAGGCGATCGGGGCGACCTACGAGCTGGGGGTCGGCGACGCCGCGTTCTACGGGCCCAAGATCGACTTCCAGGTCCGGGACGCTCACCGGCGCGAGTTCACGAACAACACCGTGCAGGTCGACTTCCAGCTGCCCGAGCGGTTCGGGCTGGAGTACGTCGCCGCCGACGGCTCGCGGCAGCGGCCGGTGATGGTCCACCGCGGCGCGTTCGGCGCCATGGAGCGCATGATCGCCTACCTGATCGAGCACTACGGCGGCGCGTTCCCGACGTGGCTGGCGCCGGAGCAGGTGGCCGTCCTGCCCATCACCGACGCACACGTGCCGTACGCCGGCGAGGTGGCCGCCGAGCTGCGCCGGCTGCGGATCCGGGTCGCGGTTGACGACCGCCCCGAGCGGGTGGGCAGGAAGATCGCCGAGGCGCGGGGGCGCCGGGTGCCCTACATGGCGGTGGTCGGCGGGCGGGAGGCCGAGGCGGCCACGGTCCAGGTCCGCAACCGCGCCGGCGAGCAGTCCACGGAGCCCCTGGCGGAGTTCGCCCGGCGCGTCGCCGCCGAGATCGCGGAGCGCCGGCGATAGCTGCGCCGTCGGGCGAGGGATGCGAGGTGCCGCCGCCCCCGGCGCGCCAGGCTGGGGGCGCCGCACCCTGGCGGATGGAGAGTGGCCGACCCCGGCCTGCTCTGGTAAGATCCGCAGTCGCACAGGGGTTTGCCCGTGTCCCGGCCGGCCTGCCGACCCGGCGTAGGCGGGGCACGGGACGTCCGGCGACGTTGTCGGTGAGCGGATGGCCCGGCAGCCGTCCGTTCTTTGGTTTTGACGAAGGAGAGCAGGAACACTCTGAAAGCGTCTGAGGGAGTGGCCCATCCCGTTTAAGGAGCTTCGGATCAACGAGCAGATCCGTGCGCACGAGGTTCGTCTGATCGACGATCAGCACAACCAGTTGGGCGTGCTGAGCCTGGAGGCGGCTCAGCGGATCGCAAGAGAGAAGGGTCTCGATCTGGTCGAAGTGGCGCCCCAGGCAAGTCCTCCGGTCTGTCGCCTTCTCGACTACGGCAGGTACAAGTTCGAGACGATCAAGCGGGAGAAGGACCAGCGCCGCCGCCAGAACGTCATCAAGCTCAAGGAGATGAAGCTTCGGCCCAAGGTCGCGGATCACGACTTCCAGACCAAGTTTCGTGGCATGAGGCAGTTCCTGGAGCAGGGCGAGAAGGTCAAGGTGACGATCATGTTCCGCGGCCGTGAGATGGTCCACCAGGACATCGGGCGGCGGCTGCTCGAGCGAGTTGCCGACGCGGCAAAGGACGTGGCGGTCATCGAGCGCCAGCCGATCATGGAGGGCCGCAACCTGTTCATGATCCTGGCGCCCCTGCACAAGCCTTCGCCCAACGTGGCCAAGGAGGCTTCATAAGTTGCCCAAGCTCAAGACTCGCAAGGGCCTCGGTGACCGGATCCGCGTGACGCGGACCGGGAAGCTGATGAGGAAGCACGCCTGGAAGAGCCACCTCCTGGAGCACAAGTCGGCCAAGCGGAAGCGCGACTTCCGCTCGGCCCAGGCCGTCGCCGCCGCTGACGTGAAGCGGGTGCGGC
>DATFRD010000148.1:0-7480 GCA_035263645.1 Candidatus Dormiibacterota bacterium
GACGGGCCAGCAGCACCGCGACCAGGTCGGCCGCCGACATCGACGAGGTCGGGTGGCCGGAGCCTGCGGCGGTGCTGCAGCGGATGGAGTCGACGCGCAGCTGCTGGCCGAGCTCGTGCAGCGACCGTGTCTCCTGCGCGGTCAGCCCGGGGGTCGCGGTTGCCATGATCAACAACTCCCTTCGATCACCGTCGTGTAGAGCCATTCCTGGCGCCGATACGCGTGCTGTGGCTGCGGCTCGGCCTCGCCCTCGGCTCAACGTTACGACCCGTCCCCCCCACCGGGCGCCGCCGGCGCCGGACCTCGAGCCGGACCGCGCCTCAGGATAACCACCGGGTCCGTGGGGCGCGGCTCCGCGCGGCCCCGGCGGCCCGCGCCCTCAGCCCGGGGGCGCCGCCGGCTGGGTTGGGGCCGGGTTCCCGGTGTCGGGCTGGGGGGGCGGCGTCACCCCCAGATCGCTGTCGACGGGCTGCCGGTCCGCCTGGAACTGGGTGGCCAGCTGCTGCACCTCTGCCGCCGAACGGGCCTGGCCCGTCGCCTGGAGGTCACGCTCGATGGACGTCATCTGGACGTCCGACTCCTTGAGATAGCGGTCTCGAGCCGCCCGCCAGCGGGCGTCGTGCGCCGAGGCCAGGAGCAGGTCGTGGCCGGCGGCCCGCAGCATCGTGAACCGGCTGTCGACCGCCTGGACGGCCAGGTCCCCGTTGCCCAGGCCGGCCATGTCCTCGGCCTCGCGGTCGCGCGTCTCCGCCAGCTTGACCTCCAGCCCGGCGCGGTCGACCGGGTCCAGGTTGGCCGCCAGCAGGATGGACTCTCCGGAGCGCTTCAGCTCGTAGAGGCCGGACGTCGGCCCCGCGAAGGAGCTGAGCACGGCCAGGACCGAGCCCACGACCACGGCCAGGACGCCGGCCACGGCGAGCGCGGCCACCGTCCCGGTGCGCGTGGAATAGCGGCGCCGGTCGATGCCCGGGACGGTGGCGACCGCGTGGTGTCGGTGGACCCAGAGGGCACGGCGCTCGGCCGCCGCGGCGAGCAAAGTAGTGCGCAGGCGCGTGGCCACGGCCGGCGGGACGGTCTCGTCGAGCAGGCCGCGCAGGTCGCGCACGATCCGGAGCAGCGCCGGCGCGTCGCCCGGCACCGTCACGTGCTCGGCGACCTGCTCGGGGTCGGCGCCGTCGGCCACCTCCCGCAGCGCGCCGTCGAAGGAGCGCAGGTCCGGACCCCAGCCGGTGCCGGTCCGGCCGTCGAGCTCCCGCAGCGCGGTGACCAGCCAGGCCCGCAGGCTGGCCGGCTGGGCGTTGAGCACCGGGGCCAGGTGGTCGACGTCGATGTCCGCGAGGAGGCGCAGCGACACCAGCTCGTAGTCGAAGTTGGTCAGGTGCGCCAGCGCCGCCCGGATGCCGTTCTCCGCCTGCGGACGCCGGCGGGACGCGCCGGAGGCGCCCAGGCGGAGCACCCAGATGTGGAACGCGCCGGCTCCGCCGTCGAACCCCGGCAGGCCGTCGAGCGCCTTCAGCAGGGCTGCGGCCGCGATCGACTCCGCCGCGTCCGGGTCCCCGGCGAGGGCCGCGCACATCCGGTACAGCGTGTCCAGGCTGCGATCGCAGAGACCCGCCAGCGCGTCGCGCTCGTACCGCTGAGCACGCGCGACCAGCGTGGCGTCGATGAAGTCGGTGATGATCGCCGGCTGTGCCACTCGCAGGAACTCTGACAATAACCATAGCCATGCTTCCCCCAAATGCGTTACCCGCCGTCTGGGTCGCGAACCGGGGCGCGGCGTGCACCACCGCCTCGATCCTGGCCGGTCTCGGCGCCCTCGGCGCGACGGACCTGCCCGACCTGGCCGAGGCGACGCTGGCGCTCGGGGCCGCGGTCCCCTACGGGGCGCCGGGGCTCCTCGACTACGTCGGCGTGGTGGGCCGGCGCGCGCCGCTGGACGTTCGCGTCGAGGCCCTGGCCGGCTCCCGCGGCCTCCGCGTCCGGTCCCGCTCCGGCCTCGTCGCCCTGGGCTGGCGCGTGCGGCCGGCGCCCGGAGAGGCGCTGGTCGTCAACCTGGCGTGGGGCCAGGAGGCGCCGGGCACGTACGGCACCTGGGGCTGGCACCCCCTGCGCCCGTCGACGTACACGACCGGCGGCCACAGCGTGCTGCTCGCCGGCCTCGACGGGGGCGGCTGGCTGGTCCTCGACCCCAACCACCAGGGCCTGCAGCGCTGGCCCCGCCCGGGCGTGGCCGTCACGGTCACCCGCCTGCGGCGACTGGCCTGAGCCCCGGCGCAGGGCGTCGCGTCAGTCGCTCACCGGCTCGCTCCCGGCGCTCGCCGAGAGCCGCTCGACCTCGGCCACCATGCCGGCCAGGATGTCCAGCCCGGCGTCCCAGAAACCCGGGTTCGTGATGTCCATGCCGACCTTGCGGACCGCCTCGTCGGGGGCCATCGAGCCGCCGCAGCCGAGGAAGTCGAGGTAGGCGTCGACGAAGGCCGGCGTGCCCACCTCCTGGTAGCGGCGGTAGATCGCGAGGGCCAGCAGGTTGCCGAACGCGTAGGCGTAGACGTAGCCCGGCACGTGGACGAAGTGCTCCACATAGCTCCACCAGGCCTGGTGCTCTCCGGTGAGCGTGAGCGAGTCCCCGAACATGGCCTGCTGCTGCTCCTGCCAGAGGCGGCCCACGTGGTCGATGGCGAGCTCGCCCTCCGCCCGCCTGGCGGTGTGCACGGCGTTCTCGAAGCGGTTCATCGCCACCTGCCGGAAGATTGTGGCGAACGCGTCCTCGACCTGGTGGCACAGCATCGACAGCCGGACCCGGGGGTCCGGCTCCTGGGCCATGACGGCGTCGAAGGTCAGCGTCTCCCCGAAGACGGAGGCGGTCTCCGCCAGCGTGAGCGGGGGGTGGTAGTCGAACACGTGGTTGCGCTGGGCGGCGAGCACGTCGTGGAGGCCGTGGCCCAGCTCGTGGGCCAGCGTCAGCGCGTCGTTGAGCTGGCCCGTGAAGTTCATCATCACGAAGGGGTGGAGGTCGGGTGTGGCGAAGGCGCAGTAGGCGCCCCCCTCCTTCCCCTCGACGACGGGCGCGTCGATCCAGCCCTTTTCGAAGAAGTCCTCCAGGATCCCGCCGGCGCGGGGGGAGAACCGGTGGTACGAGGACAGCACCATCTCCTGCGCGTCGGGCCACGTGATGCGCCTGGTGGCCTTCTCGATCGGCGCGTAGCGATCCCACTCGAAGAGCCGGTCCAGGCGCAGCAGGCGGGCCTTGACCCGGTAGAAGCGCGCGACCAGGTCGTATCGGGACGTCACGGCTTCCACCAGCGCTTCCACTGCGGCGTCGGAGGTCTCGTTGGCCAGGTTGCGGGCGCTGATCCACGTCGGGTACTTCCGCAGGCGGTCGCCGATGGCCTGGTCCTGCAGGACGACGTTGAAGATGTAGGCCCTCGTGCGGACGTCGCGCTGGAGGGCGGCCGTGACCGCGTGGCTGGCCCGCTCCCTGACGTCCCGGTCGCCCTCCCGAAGCATGGCCAGGGCCGTCGCCAGCGGCTGCGTCTGGCCGTCGAGGTCCACCCGGACCGCCGAGCACAGCTCCTCGAACAGCCTTGTCCAGGCGGCGGTGCCCGTCGGGCTGATCTCGGTCAGCAGACGCTCCTCAACCTCGCTGAGCTGGTGGTCGCGGTACCGGCGCTCCTGCTCCACGGCGTGCCGGTAGCGAGCGGCCGCGGGGTCCGCGTAGAGCCTGGCGCACTGCTCGTCGGTGAGCCTGGCGACCTCGAGCCCGAAGAACACCATGTGCCGGCCGCGCTCGGCGGCGGCCTCCCGGTTGCGCATGACGAGCCGTCCTGCGGCGTGGTCGCGGGTGTCGAGGGTGTGCAGGAGGTGGGCGTAGAGCCCGGGCTTGGCCGAGCTGATGTAGTGGCCCTCCAGGGCTTCCATCATCGCGGTGAACTCGGCCGGGGTCAGCTGCGCGATGCGGCCCCTGTAGGTCTGCTCGAACTCGCGGGCGAAGTCGAGGGCCTCGGCCAGCGTGCGCTCGAGGGCGGGGTCGTCGGGGGAGGAGTAGAGCTCGTCGAGGCGCCAGCGGACGTCGTCGGCGCCGGTGGCGGTGGGGGCTTGGGCCATAGAACGGCTAGCGTACCTGCTCCCCCTGGGACCGCACCGAATGGAACCGCGACGGAGATCCTTGATCCGGCAACGGTTGGCATGTATAGTGATACTGATCCTGTTGGACTAGATCCAGCAAGGAAGACTGGGAGAAGGGTTATGAGCATCACTTTGCCGGGTCTGAGCATCAACAGCCACACGATCAGCCTGGACCTGGGGAGCACCGACTTCCTGGTGTTCCTGCTGGTCGGGCTCATCGCGGGGCTGCTCGCGAGTCGCGTCGTCGGGGTGGGTGGCGGGATCTTCCTCGACCTTGTGGTCGGCGTCATCGGCGCCTTCATAGGGCACTGGCTCTTCGGGGTGCTGAACCTCAGCCTCGGTCCCGGCCTGATCCCGCAGATCATCGTGGCCTTCATCGGGGCCGCCATCCTCCTGCTGATCGTGCGGGCGGTGGGCGGCGTCGGTCAGCGGCGAAGGTCGGCCTGACGTCGAGCCGGGGCAGGGTCCGCCTCCCTCCCCTGGCCCGGCACCGTCGGTCAGGACTGGCCGACGATCCGGGCGATCACCTCGCCCAGGTTGGGTCCGGCCTTGCCGAAGGGCACGGCACGCAGACGGTGGCTGAACACCATCTGGGCCACGTCCGTGACGTGCGAGAGCTCCACCATCCCGGCCTGGTCGTAGGCGGCCTTGGCCTGGGCGGCCCTGGCGCACACCAGGTCGGAACGGTGGCCGTCTACCTCCAGGGCGATGCTCAGCTGGGCGACGAGCCGCAGGATCGCGCGCGGGAGCTCGATCTCCGGGAACGTCGAGATGCCCTCAGCGATCCGCCCGCGCACCTCGTCCTCGCCGGCCGCGTGGCGCTCGTAGAAGGCTCCGGGGTCGTCCTCCCAGCTGGCCCGCTGCTCGACGATCTCGACCCGCCGGTCCAGGTCGCGGATGCCCTCCACGTCGACGCAGAGCCCGAAGCGGTCCAGCAGCTGCGGCCGCAGCTCCCCCTCCTCCGGGTTCATCGTCCCCACCAGGATGAACCTGGCCGGGTGCGTCACCGACACACCCTCCCGCTCGACCACGTTCACCCCCATCGCCGCCGCGTCCAGCAGCACGTCCACGATGTGGTCGTCGAGCAGGTTCACCTCGTCCACGTACAGGATGTTGCGGTTGGCCTCCGCCAGCACCCCCGGCTCAAATCGCCTCGAGCCCTCTTTGAGCGCGGCCTCCAGGTCGATCGTCCCCACCACCCGGTCCTCCGACGCGTTGATCGGCAGCTCCACCACCCGCATCCGGCGCTGCGTCCTCGGCAGCGGGTGCTCGCCGTCGTCGTGCCGGTCCCGGCAGTCGGTGCACAGGGACTCGACGTCGTCGGGGTGGCAGCCGAACTGGCAGCCGTCGACCACGTCCTGCTCGGGGAGCAGCCGGGCCAGGGCCCGGACCGCCGTGGACTTGGCGGTGCCCTTCTCGCCCCGGATCAGGACGCCGCCGATCGCGGGGTGGATGGCGTTCAGGATCAGGGCGAGCTTCATGCGCTCCTGACCGACGATCGCGGTGAACGGGAACGTATATCGCTCTAGGGCCACGGCGTCAATGGTATCGAGGGCCCGCCGCCCGGATGGACGGGGCCGTAACCGGCGTCAGGATCCCTCCCTCCGATGGCTCGGAGCATCGCTTCGTGGCGGCGCTAGCCGCGCTGGCGGCGGTCGCCTACATGGGCGGCGTCCGCGCTCCGGCCTCCGTCGGAGCAGCCTCCTCGCCCAGGCGCGGCGGCCCCCCTCCCCTCGCGGGAGGGGTTGGGGGAGGGGGAGTGCTTGTTCGACCCGACCCTGGCAGACCACCTCTCCGCCAGAGGGGGAGGCACCAGACCTCAGCCGCTTCGGCGCCGGAGCTGGCTGGCGACCGCCGAGGCGATCTCGTCCCTCGAGAGGTCGTACAGGCCGTAGTAGCGGGCCCCCATCCGCTCCGCCAGGTCGGCGCAGGCGTTGATGGCGTAGGTCTGGTACATGGGCGCGACCCGCGCCAGGTGCTGGACCGAGGGCAGGTGGCTGAAGTCGCGGGCGGAGTCGATCACGAGCGCCTCGATCTTCTCCGCGTTGATCAGCGCGGCGACCTTCTGCGCCTCGACCAGCGGCTCCTCCTTGAACATGGAGATGTTGCCGCGGCCGTCCGAGATCAGGACCAGCAGCGGCCGCACGGAGGGATCGCGCGTCAGCTCCGTCTTGATGACCTGGTAACCGCTCATCAGCCCGTGCGTCAGCGGCGTGGTGCCGCCCACCGAGAGCCGCTCCAGCCGGCGCTGGGCCAGCGAGACGCTGGACGTCGGACGCAGCACCACCTCGGCCGACCTGTTCTTGAACACGATCACCGCCACCCGGTCGCGGCGCACGTACGCGTCCTGGAGGAGCGAGAGAATCGCACCCTTGGTGGCCGCCATGCGCTGCTCGGCGTCCATCGACGCCGAGGCGTCGACCACGAACACGATGAGGTTGCCCACCTTGCGCTCGCGGACCTTCTGGTGCAGGTCCCCGTGGTCCAGCATCATGCGGTCGCCCGCCTGCCGGCCCCGTCGCACCTGGTGAGGCGCCGCCGCCCGCACCGTGGCGTCGACAGCCAGGTCGGTGACCTTCTCCTGGGTCTGGGCGCGCACATAGCGGCCCCTCCGGTCAGGCGACCTGGTCGATGCGCGCTTGCCCGACTGCTTGCGCGGCGCCCGCTTGCGCGGCAGCTCGATCTTGCGCAGCGCGAACAGCGCCTCGGCATCCGGCGCCGACTCCGAGCCGCTGGAGCTGCCGCTGGCCACGCCCTCGTCCGCCCCGGCCGCCTGCTGCCCGCTGTCGGCCTGGTTCGCGTCCTGGCGCTGGGCGTCCCCCACCTGGTCGGCGTCGCTGGCGCCCGGCTGCGCGGACTCGCCCTGCTGGGACTGCTGCTCGTCTCCCTCCTCGCGCCGGGCCTCGTCAGACGGCGACCGGTCCTCCTCCTCCCGCCTGATGCGCGCCCTCGCGCGGTGGGCGAGCGCGAGCTCGGCGGCGTCGTAGATGTCGTCGCGGGTCGGCCGGCGGCGCCGGCGCAGGGCCGCGAGCGCGCGGGCCGTCTGGCCCGTCACCACGTCCCCGCGGTGGCCATGGACCCCGGCCTCCACGCAGATCGCGGAGATCAGCCGGGCGTCGGCGGCGGTCAGCTCGACGCCGGGGAAGCCGGTGATCGCGTCGCGCAGGGCTGCCGCCAGGTCGGCGTCGGCCTGCCGGAATCGCTCCACGAACGCCACCTCCCCGTTCCGGAAAGCTTGGTCCCGCTCGGCGATCTCGACCCGGAGATCAGGGTCGCGGATGCCCTCCACGTCCACGCAGAGCCCGAAGCGGTCCAGCAGCTGCGGCCGCAGCTCCCCCTCCTCCGGGTTCATCGT
>DATFRD010000149.1:0-18118 GCA_035263645.1 Candidatus Dormiibacterota bacterium
CCAGCCGCCCATGATGCCGGCGGCCACGCCGGCGGCGACCAGGACGGCCAGGCTCCAGTACATCAGGCCCGCGCTGAGCGTCGAGAGATCGAGCAGGGCGACGAGCCGCTGCGGCTCGCGCTCGCCACGGACGCGGAACGCCACGAACGCCGTCGTGCCGTGGGCGAACACGAAGCCGAACGCCGCCAGGACGTGGACGAACACCACCCAGGTGTAGATGCTGCGCACTGCATCGCGTAGTGTCGCCGGACCGGGGGCGCCGCCGCTGGCGTCGCCGGGCCGGGGCAGGACCTACACTGACGCCCATGAGCGCTGAGCAAGCTGCCGTGCTGGACGAGCCTCAGGTGCTGGACGAGCCCGAGGTGCTCGACGAGGACTTCGGCGCCGACCTGAGCGACGAGGAGCTGGGCGACCTGCTCGTCCGCGAGATCACGATCGACGGCATGTGCGGGGTCTACTGATCCCCTTGTGAGACGCAGCGACCGCGTCCGGCTGGACGAGGCCGTCGCGCTCCGCCCCGAGCGGTTCGGGGCCCTCGGCTACAGCTATCGTGACCGCCAGCTGTTCTTCATCGACGGGCGGCTGCTGCCCTTCATCGACTCGGACGGGGCCCGGCCCCTCGGCGACATCGCTGACGAGCTGGTGGCCGGCGGCGCGCTCGAGGAGTCCGCGGTGCCCCGACTGCTGACCGTGCTGGAGGGGCTGCGCCGCAGGGGGGTCGTCCATGTCGTCGTATGACCTGCTGCGCCAGGGCCTGCGGGCGCCCATCTGCCTGACCTGGGAGATGACCTATGCCTGCAACCTCCTGTGCGTCCACTGCCTCTCCTCGTCGGGCAGGCGCGCGCCGGACGAGCTGACCACCGCGGAGGCGAAGGCGCTGCTGGACGAGTGGGCGGCCATGCGGGTCTTCTACATCAACGTGGGCGGCGGCGAGCCGATGATTCGGCCCGACTTCTTCGAGCTGATGGAGCACGCGATCGCGCGCCGCATCGGGGTGAAGTTCAGCACCAACGGCACGCTGGTCGACCGCGATGCGGCGCGCTGGATCGCGTCCACCGACTACCTGGACGTCCAGATCTCCGTCGACGGCGCGTCCCCCGACGTGAACGACGCAATCCGGGGCGTGGGCTCGTTCAGCAGGGCCCGGCGGGCCATGGAGCTGCTCGCTGGCGAGGGGTTCCCGTTCAAGGTCAACCACGTCGTGACCAGGCGCAGCTTCGACCAGCTCGACGCGCTCCACGGCCTGGTGACGGGCAGGGGCGGCCGGCTCAGGGTCACCAGGCTGCGCCCGTCGGGGCGAGGGGTGGCCGTCTGGGACGCGCTGAAGCTGACCCAGGAGCAGAACCGGCGGCTGTACACGTGGCTGCGGGCCCACCCGGACGTGATGACCGGCGACTCCTTCTTCCACCTCTCCGCCCTCGGCTCCCCGCTGGACGGGCTGAACATGTGCGGCGCCGGGCGGATCGTCTGCTGCGTCGACCCCCGCGGGGACGTCTACGCGTGCCCGTTCGTGCTGGCGGACGAGTTCCGGGTCGGCAACGTGCGCGACTCCTCGTTCGCTTCCATCTGGAGCGACTCCCCCCTGTTCGAGCGCCTGCGCGGCTGGGAGGTGGGCGGCCAGTGCCGGACGTGCGGCGCATACGGGCGCTGCCACGGGGGCTGCATGGCCGTCAAGCACTTCACCGGCACGCCGCTGGACGACCCCGACCCGGAGTGCGTGTTCGCACCGGAGAGCGGCCCGACTGCGACGATCATCCCGCTGGCGCTGAGTCCCCGCCCGATCCGCCCGTAGGGCGCCGGGCGAGCTTACACGCGGGCCTCGGGTGGACGCCCCCCGGCGCGCGGGGCTGACGCCCTCACAGGTACCCCCGCTCGACCAGCAGGCGCACGATCCGCTCCGCGACGGCGTCGGGGCCTCCCGTGGCCAGCTCCCGACCGCCGCCCTCGGCGGTGCCCACGACGGCGGCGATCCGCTCCTCAGCCGTCAGCGACGGATCCGGCGCGGGCAGGCGCGGCGGCGGCGGACGCGGCGGGGCATGGCCGAGCAGCACGGGCCGGAGGGCCGGTCCGGCCGCCGGCGCCAGCGCCGGCACCTGCACAGCCGCCGCGGCGATCAGCGCAGCCGGCGAAGCCAGGTGCGGCCGGACCAGGCCCGGCTCGATCGCTATCACCGCCGGCAGCGGCACCGCGAGCTCCTCCAGCGCGCCGCGATCACGCAGGCACACGACCACGGCCTCCCGGTCTTCCACCCGAAGCGACTCGACTCCGGTGGCCTGGGGCAGGTCGAGCAGCCCGGCCAGCATCGGGCCCAGCGGGCTCGGGCCCTGGTCGCCCGAGCGCTGCGGCGCCAGCACCAGGTCGAACGCCTCCCCGGCCAGCGCCGCGGCCACGGCCTCGACGGCGGGCGCGGCCACCACCCGGCCCGCGCCCATTGCCATGCAGGTCCGCAGCAGCCCCTCCACGGGCTCGACGCCGAGGCCGTAGACCGTCACCTCGCCCAGCCCGAGCCCGAGCTCCACGGCCTCCAGAGCGCCCGGCCCCGGAACCGCCGCCGCCCGCGACCAGTCGACAGCGCCGCTCACCGGATCGACCTCGATAGAGGCCGGATCCCAAACCCGCTCGACAACCACGGCAACCCGCATCACGGCCCCCGCCCGCCCCCCTTGCGCGTCTTACGCATCCCGGAAGGAGACGCCGAGGCCGCCGCCGGGGTATCGCCAGGTGATCGCTCCCTCGCGGTTGCACGCCACGTAGCAGGTGCCGCACTCGAAGCACTGCTCGTGGCTGAAGACGATGGAGCCGTCGGACAGCAGGCTGAACAGGTCGGCGGGACAGGCCGACACGCAGGCGTGCAGGGTGCAGTCCCGGCAGATCTCGCCGTTCACGGTGATGTGCGGCCGGGGGTCCGGCCGGAACCGCACGGTAGCCAGCTTCTCCTGCAGGCTCGTCCTCACCATCCGAACGCCCGGCCTCCCCGCCACAGGTCCGAGAGCGCCCGCCAGGCCGGCACCCCGGCCCGGCGCAGCTCGGCCCGGGCCAGCCCGAGCAGCTTTGGCCTGGGCTCGCCCCGCGACGTCAGCGCCCGCTCCGCCAGGCTGGTCATCACTCCTGGATACACGTTCTGCAGCCGCTCCGACATCACGAGGCCGGGCGCCCGCCGGAAGCGCCGGAGGTCGCGCAGCACGAAGCTCCGCTCCAGTCGGCGCCGATAAGCGCGGAGCGTGGCGGCATCGGCTCGCCCGGCCGCCGCTGCCTCCGCCGCCGTCTCCCCGGCGGCCGCGCCCGACGCGATCGCGAAGTTGATGCCCTCCAGGTACAGGCCGGCGGCGAAGCAGAGGCCGGCCGCGTCGCCGGCGACCAGGATGCCGTCCCCGTAGAGCCTCGACAGCCCGGCGAGGCCGGCCTCCGGCACCAGGTGGGCCGAGTACTCGACCAGGCGCCCGCCCCGGACCAGCGGCGCCACTGCCGGGTGGGCCTTGAACGTCTCCAGCAGCTCGTACGCGGGCACCCTCCGCTCGGCCAGGGAGGCCACCTGGACGATGACCCCGAGCGAGAGGCTCTCCCGGTTCGTGTACAGGAAGGCGCCGCCGTGCACGTCACCCGTCACCGACCCGATGTACTCGAAGGTGACGCCGTCGTCCCCGGTCAGCCCGAACCGATCCTCCAGCACCGTCCGGCCCAGCGCCACCACCTCCTTGACCCCGAGCGCCAGCTCGTGCGGCCCCGGCTCGGCGCGGAGCCCGGCCTCCCTGGCCAGGAACGAGTTCACGCCGTCGGCGGCGACCACCACCTGGGCGTCGATCTCGCCCTCCGGCCGGCGGGTGACGACGCCCTGGACCCGGCCGGCACCGTCTCTGAGCAGGCCGTCCACCACCGTCTCGGTGAGCAGCGTGGCGCCGGCGGCGGCCGCCTGGTCCGCCAGCCAGCGGTCGAAGCGGGGCCGGAGCACGGTGAAGCCGTTGTGAGGCCGGCCGTCCCAGCAGTCGCTGCGGAAGTCCACCGACAGCGCGGCGTGCGGACCCGTGAAGCCGATAACGCGGCGCGTCAGGCGGCGCTCCACCGGCGCCGACCGCCAGAACTCGGGCAGCAGCGCCTCCAGCACTTCGGGTGCATAGAAGGCCGCTCCGGACACGTTCTTGGAGCCCGCGGTCTCGCCGCGCTCGATCAGCAGCACGCGCCGGCCGGCGCGGGCTGCCACCAGCGCGGCCGCGGAGCCGGCCGGACCGGCCCCGACCACGACCACGTCGTAGGCGGGCCGGCTCATGGTGCCCACGCCGCCTGGCGCACCTGACGCAGCCGGGCGCCCAGGGCGCGCACGACGTCGCCTGCGTCGCCGACCGCGGCCAGCGTGGCTCGGGCCATCATCGGGCAGGCCGGGTCCGTGTTGACCGCGACCACGGTCTCGGCGCCGCGGACGCCCGCGAGGTGCTGCGCGGCACCCGAGATGCCGATCGCCAGATAGAGCCGCGGCGAGACCGACTGCCCGGTCGTCCCGATCTGGCGGTCGAACGGCACCCAGCCGCGGTCGGCCAGTGGCCGGCTGGCGCCCAGGGCGGCGCCCAGCAGGTCGGCCATCTCCTGGATGGCGGGCAGCAGGTCGGGCGAGCCGATGCCAAGGCCGGCGGCAACGACCCGCTCGGCCCGGGCCAGGCGCACCGAGCGCGCGTCCGGCACGAGGCGCCGGAGCCGGCGGGCGCGAGCCGGCCGCTCCGGGGCCGGCAGGCGCGAGACGTCGGCAGGCGGTCCCCGGCGGCCGGCCGATCCCCGCTCCCCGGGCCGCAGGGTGGCCACCAGCGGCAGGCCCGCCGGCACCTCCCACCGCTCCAGCGCCCGGTCGTCGTGCGCCCAGCGGGCTGCCGCCAGGCCGGGCCCCGCCGGCCGGACCCACGCGCAGTCGAGCAGGCAGGCGGCGCCCAGGCGGGCAGCCAGTCGGGGCGCCAGCTCCGAGCCGTGAGCATCGCCCGGCAGCAGGTACGCGCGCGGCGCGCCGGCGAGGCACGACGCGATCGCGTCGGTGTGGACCTCCGGGTCGTACGGCGCGTCGAGCAGCAGGACCCGGTCCGCGCCGCACGCGGCGAGGGCCGCGGGGTCGCCGCCGGCGGCCACCACCCAGAGTGGGCCGCCGAGCGCGCCGGCCAGGTCCTCCGCGTCGGCGACGACCTCGCGGTCGTCCTCGATCCACGCCACGACGGCCGCGCGGCCGCCGCTCACAGGGCGAGCGCCACGCGGTGGCCCTCCAGGACCGCGTTGCCGGCCCGCCGGGGCGCCACGCAGTCGCCGGCGCGGTGCACCTCCACCCGGCCCTTGAGCGCGAAGTACAGGTCGTCGTCGGGGCGGCCGTGGTTGACCACGACCACAGTGTCGAAGGGCCCGAACTCCACGAACCGGCCGGAATACGCCTCCACCGCCTGGACGCCGCCGCGCTCGTAGCCCAGGGGCGCCACGCTGGTGAAGATCCGCACGTCGAGCGCCAGCACCCGCCGGTGCCAGTTCTCCAGGTCGAGGGTGAGGCCCAGGTCCTGGCCCGCCGTCAGCGTGGGCGTCAGCAGCTCGACGCGGTGCCCGTGCTGGGCCAGCCATTCGGCGGTGCTGGTGGCCTGGTGGAAGCCGACCAGGTCGACGACCGCCACCCGCGCGCCGACGGCGGCGCCCGCCATCACGTCCCACACGCTCAGCACGTGCTCCGCCGGTCGGGCGGGGCGGGCCCCTGTGCAGCAGACCACGGCGTCCCAGCCCTCGGCCAGGGCCTCCTCGGCCGTGACGCGGGCGCCGAGGCGGACCTCGACGCGCTCCCGACGCAGCTCGCCGGCCAGGTTGCGGGCCAGGTCGCCCAGCTCCGCCCGGTTCGGCACCCGTACGGCGAGACGGACCTGGCCGCCCAGCTCGGGCTCCGCCTCGCAGAGGGTGACCGCGCAGCCGCGGCGGGCGGCCACGACCGCGCACTGCATGCCGGCCGGCCCCCCGCCGGCCACCAGCACCCGCCGTCGACGCCGGGCAGGCGGGGGCGGGCCTGCCAGCTCCAGCTCGTGGCCGGCGGCCGGGTTCTCGATGCAGCCGATCTCCAGGTTCAGGCCCTCGCGGCCGATACAGTCCTGGTTGCAGGACACGCAGAGCCGGGTCTCCTCACCGCGACCCTCCCGGGCCTTGCGTGCCGTGGCCGGCTCGGCGATCTGCTGGCGGACCATGCCGACCAGGTCGCACACGCCGGCGGCCAGCGCCTGCTCCGCCTGATGCGCGTCCTTGACCCGGCCGACGCCCACGACCGGCAGGTCGGTCACCTGGCGCAGCGCCGCTGCCGTGAACAGCTGGTAGCCGGGCGGCAGGTGCATCGAGCCCTCGACCATGAAGAGCGTGTGGGTGGCGGTGCCCAGCGAGGTGTTGAAGTAGTCGAGCAGCCCATCGCGATCGAGGATGCGGACGCCGAGCACGAAGTCGCGGCCGACCTCGGCCCGGATGGCTTCGACGATCTCCCGCACGAGGCGGGCGCGGCGCTCGACGCTGCCACCCCAGGCGTCCGTGCGGCGGTTGGCGTACGGCGAGAGGAACTGGCGGAGCAGGGAGCTGTGGGAGGCCTGCAGCTCGGCGCCGTCGAAGCCGCCGTCGCGGACGTGGCGGGCAACGCGGGCATAGGCGGCGATCACTTCCTCGATCTCGCGGGGCTCCATCTCCTTGGGCACCTCGCGGAAGAGGGGGTCGGCGACCGGGCTGGGCGCCCACACCGGCAGCCGGGTGTAGACCGACGACGCCTGCCCGCCGTTGTGGTTGATCTGGGCCAGGACGGGGGTGCCGTGGGCGTGGATGCGGCCGGTCAGCTCCCGGTAGGCGGGCACCACCGACTCCTCGTACGCCCTGATCAGCCGCTCGTAGGGGTGGTCCGTGGGGTGGACGGACTGCTCCTCGGTGATGATGAGACCGGCGCCGCCCCGCGCCCGCTCCTCGTAGTAGGCGGCCAGGTCGGGGCCCGGCCGGTTGTCGCGGGCGAGGTTCGTCAGGTGCGCGCTGAAGACGACGCGGTTGGGCACGGTGACCGACCCCACGCGCAGCGGCGAGAACAGGTACGGGAAATGCGGGTGGCGCATCACGACACCCGGGCTGGTCCCCTGCCCCTCGCTCGGGGGCGCCCCATCCCCATACGCATCCGTACAGCATGGGGGAACCGGCTGTCCAGAGTTCGTCCGGCGGCGGCCCGGTCACCGTGGCCAGCAGCGGCCGGTGGCCTCCCCGGTAGGCTCAGCATCGTGACCGGGCTCGCGTGGCGCCTGCTGGCGGGGCTCTGGCACCGCCTGGCCGGCTCCCTCCAGTGGCGCTTGCTCTGGCTCACCCAGGCCAAGTTCATGGTCGGGGTGGTGGGCGTCGTCTTCGACGACCAGGACCGGGTGCTCCTGCTCCGGAATCGGTTCTGGCCCGACGGGTCGTGGGGTCTGCCCGCGGGCTACGCGCACGCGGGGGAGCGCTTCGAGGACGCGCTGGCCCGGGAGGTGCGGGAGGAGACCGGCTGCCAGATCGAGGACCCGAGGCTGCTCCGGCTGGTCAGCGGGTACCGGCTGCGCGCTGAGGCGGTCTTCAGCGCCCGGCTGCTCCCCGGCCAGCCCCGGCCGGACGGCCGGGAGGTGCTGGCCGCCGGGCTCTTCGAGGTCGACGCCCTCCCGGCAGGCCTGCTGCGCAGCCACCGCGCGTTCGTGGAGCTGGTGGCCAGAGAGCGAGAGCGGGGCCCGGAGCGCCGCCCGCCTTAGCCCGGCCTCACCCAGGCGCACCGGCCGGGCGCACGGGGCCGCGAGGCCGGGGCCGCAGCCGGGGAAGGGCCAGGAGGAGGAGGGCGCCGGCGGCCAGCGGCAGCGCGACCACCTCGCCGAGCAGGGCATCGTGCACACCATGGAGCGCCTGGCCGGTCAGGCTGGTGTCCGTCTCCAGCTGCATCAGCCCGCCGGACGGGCCGGCGCCGAGCTCGGCCGCGACCGCCTGTCCCGACGCCGCGAGCTGGGTATCGGTGTCGAACGCGGCGTCGAGCTGGTTATGGACCGGCGCCGACGGCACCAGGAGCGCAGCGAAGATCACGGAGGCCAGCGAGCCCCGGGCCAGGAGGCCGGCCGCCCCCTGCCGCAGCCGCAGGACCCGGGCCCAGAGCCGCGCGATCACGGCGGACGCAAGGCCCACCGGGAGCGCCATCAGGCTGTCCCGCAGCCAGTGGCGGAGGCTGTCGTCGGGCATGCCTGCCCGGCCCAACAGGTGGGCGTGGAGCCAGTGCTCCCAGGCGACGACGCCGAAGGCGAGCGCGCCGCCAACCACCAGCACCTCACGCGCGACTGCGAACTTTCGCTTCATGGTGTCGCCAGCAGGATGGAGCCTGGTCCCGCCGGCCCACATGAGACGGGGATGAAATTCGCCTCATGCCGCAAGAAGGGTCCCAGCCGGAACGTAAGCAAGGGCTTGCCCCGAGCGTGTGAGTGCGTCTTCTCAACGCCGAGGACGCCCCAGGTGGCCCCGAAGGGATGCGCCGTAGGCGCCCCAAAAGTCCCAGACAGAGGGGGGTTCCGGAAGGGGGGGCCCGCCCCCCCTTGCACCTAGAGTGACAGGCCCACCCTGGCGCCCTCCAGGACCGCGTGCAGGACCCGCCTGGGGGCCACGCAGTCGCCGACCCGGCGCACCTCCACGCCCGGCAGGCGCCCGGTCAGCAGCCGGTACAGGCCGTCGTCGGGCAGTTCGTGGTCGACCAGCACCACGCAGTCGGCCTGGACCCGGTCCTCCGCGGTCCCGAACCGATGGCGCACGCGCACCTCCTCGGGACCGACCTCCAGCACCGTGGTGAGCGGGCGGAGCTCGATGCCGAGCGCGGCCGCCTCGCGGTACCACGGGGACAGCTCGCCCGTCGCCCCGAGTTGGGCCGAAACGAATGGGTCCTCGGTGAGCACCACCACCGGCCGCCCTCGGCCGGCGGCGATCCGGGCCGCGTCGATCGCCGGGTACGAGCCCTGGCGGTCCACCACCGCCACGCGGCCGGCGCCCGGCAGATGGCCGGCCAGGGCGGCGCGCACCGAGACGACGTGCGGCCCATGAGCGCCCGGTGGTCCGTCGGGCGGCCGCGGGCGGGCGCCTGTGGCGAGGACCACCGCGTCCGGCGCCAGCTCCTCCAGCATGGGCGGCGTCGCCTCAACGCGCAGGCGCACGTCCACGCCGGCGGCCGCCAGGCAGCCGGCGCGAAACGAGGCCACGAGGCCGAACGGCTCCCGCTGCCCGGCCGCGGCCACCGCGCGGGGCGTGCCGCCCAGCTCCGGCTCCCGCTCCAGCAGCGTCACGCGGTGGCCGCGGGCGGCGGCCGCCAGGGCCGCCTCCATCCCGGCCGGGCCCCCGCCCACCACGACCACCCGGCGAGGGGCGCCGGCCGCCACCGCGACCGGCCACGCCGTCTCGTGGCCCGCCTCCGGGTTGTGGACGCAGCTCACGACCGCGTTCGCCGCCGAGCGGACGACGCAGTCCTGGTTGCACCGGATGCACGGCCTGACCTCGGCGAAGCGGCGCTCGGCCACCTTCGTGGGCAGGTCGGGGTCGGCGATCAGCGCCCGCGTCATCTCGCACGCGTCCACCTGGCCGCCGGCGATGGCGTCGGCAGCCTGAGTCGGGTCGACCAGGCTGCCGCCGGCGAGCACCGGCAGGCCGTCCAGCCGAGCCCTGACCGCCGCCGCCAGCTCGAGGAGGTAGCCGGGAGGCCGATGCAGCCCGGCCCGCGTCTCCTCCGGCGTGTAGATGGAGCCAGACGTGACGCTCAGGTAGTCCACCCCCTCGCACAGTGCGACCGCCAGGCCCGGCGCGTGCTCGGGCGTGATGCCGGCCCAGGGGGCCAGCTCATCGCAGCAGAGGCGGAGGCCGACCAGTATGTCAGGGCCCACCTCGCGGCGGACCGCGGCCACCACTTCCCTGGCGAACCGGAGCCGCCGCTCGGGATCGCCGCCGTACGCATCGTCGCGCTGGTTGGTCAGCCCGGACAGGAACTGCCGCACCAGCGAGTGCTGGCCCGCGTTGACCTCGACGCCGTCCAGCCCCGCCTCCGCGACGTGCCTGGCCGCCACCGCGAAGCCGTCGACGACCGCCGCCACGTCCTCGGGCTCCATCACCTTGGGCATCTCCAGCGTGGCGGGATTGGGCACCGCGGACGGCGCCCAGAGCACCTGCCTGGCGATGTGTCCGGTGCCCTGCATGCCGGCGTGACCCAGCTGCGCCACCACGAGCGCGCCGGCCCGGTGCAAGCGCTGAGCGAGCGCGCGGTAGGCCGGCACGACGGCGGGGTCGTAGCCTCGGATCGCGCGCTGGTAGGGCTGACTGGAGGGGTGCACCTGCGCCTCCTCGAGCACGATGATCCCGGCCCCGCCGCGCGCCCGGCGCTCGTAGTAGGCAGCGGCGCGCTCGGCCGGCAGGCCGTCCTGGGCGAGGTTGGTCACGTGGGCCGCGAAGACCACGCGGTTGCGCGCTCGCCGGGCGGCTCCGAGCCCGAGCGGCTCCAGCAGGCGGCTCGCGACGGCGACCGACATCGGGTCCTGATGGTAGATGGTCACCGCCGCGGGACAGGAGTATGTTCGAACCCGCCCCGCGGTCGAGCCGCCGCGAACCGCGGGTGCCTGCTGGCGACCGGCGGAGATGGGGGAGTTCGCCCGATGAAGACGAAGGCCGCTGTGCTCCACGGGTCCGGCCAGGACTGGCAGGTGGTCGACCTCGACCTCGACGCGCCCAAGGACAACGAGGTTCTGATCCGGTTCGCCGCCGCCGGGCTCTGCCACTCGGACGAGCACCTGCGCACCGGCGACATGATCTCCCGCTTCCCGATCGTGGGCGGCCACGAGGGGGCCGGCGTCATCGAGCAGGTCGGCCCCGGCGTCACCCGGATCAAGGAGGGCGATCACGTCGTCTGCTCGTTCATCCCGTCCTGCGGGCGCTGCCGCTGGTGCTCGACCGGGCACCAGAACCTGTGCGATCTCGGCGCCACCCTGCTCGAGGGCTGTCTGACGGACGGGACGTTCCGGTTCCACCTGGACGGCCAGGACGTGGCCGGCATGTGCATGCTGGGCACGTTCTCGCAGTACGCGGTGATCTCCGAGCACTCGTGCGTGCCGATCGACAAGGACGTGCCGCTGGAGAGGGCCGTGCTGGTCGGCTGCGGGGTGCCGACCGGGTGGGGTTCGGCGGTCTACGCGGCCGGCGTCCAGCCGGGCGACACGGTGGTCATCTACGGCATCGGCGGCATCGGCATCAACGCCGTCCAGGGCGCCAGGCACGCGGGCGCGAAGAACGTCGTGGCCGTGGACCCGGTGGCCATGAAGCGGGAGAAGGCCGAGGAGCTGGGCGCCACCCACAGCGCGGCGTCGGCGCAGGAGGCCCAGGACCTGGTGTTCCAGCTCACCCAGGGCGTGGGCGCGGACGAGGCCATCGTCACGGTCGGCGTGGTCAAGGAGGACGTGGTCGAGGCCGCCTTCAACGCCATCCGCAAGGCCGGCTCGGTGACGATCACGGGGCTGGGCAACATCGCGGAGAAGAACATCCAGCTCAACAGCTCCATGCTGACCCTGCTCGAGAAGCGGGTCCAGGGCACGCTGTTCGGGTCGTCGAACCCGCAGTACGACATCCGGAAGATGATCGACCTCTACCGGACGGGCGACGTCAAGCTGGACGAGCTCGTCTCGAACACCTACACGCTCGACCAGATCAACGAGGGCTACCAGGACCTGCTCGACGGCAAGAACATCCGCGGAGTGATCGTCTACCAGTAGCGCGGCGATCGCTGCGGAGAGGGGGCGCGAGCCTGCGCCCCCTCTCCCCCTGCCTACAGGTTCATCCTGGCCGTGCGCCGGGCGGACTGGATCGCCAGCAGCCGGCCGACGACGATCAGGACCAGCAGGAACACCAGCGTCACGTCCGCCGCCGCGTTGGCCAGCTGGTGCGCCGACTGGTCCGGGAGCTGGATGTCGGTGAACGCGATGTAGGTCAGGTAGCCGATCGGCTGGTGCGTGAGCGCCGGCACCGGGTTGCGGTCGCTGAAGCCGGCCGTGTACAGCAGGGGCGCCGTCTCCCCGGTCGAGATGGCCAGCGCCACCACGAGGCCCGTGATGATCGCCGGGAGCGCCGGCGGCAGGAGGACCTTACGCAGGGTGGCGACCATGGTCAGCCCCAGGGCGATCGCGCCCTCGCGCAGGTTGTCGGGGACCTGGCGCAGGGCCACCTCGGTGGTCTTCACGATGTACGGGGTCACGATCGTCACCAGCGCCAGGATGCCGGCCACGATCGAGTAGCCCCAGTGGAACTGGACCACCAGCAGCACATAGCCCGTGTAGCCGACCACGATCGAGGGCACGCCGGCCAGGACCTCGGAGAACGTGCGGACGAAGGACGCCACGCGGCCGCTGGCGAACTCCGCCAGGTAGATACCGGCGCCGATCCCGACCGGGCCGGCCACCACCAGCACCCCGAACGCGAGGACGAGGGTGCCCAGGATGGCGTTCTGCAGGCCAAGGTGGAGGGTGTCATGGGTGAGCAGGCGGCTGTTCAGCAGGGGCCCGGCGTCGCGCAGCAGACCGACGATGATCCACACCGCCGGCCCCACGATCGCACAGAGCGCTAGCGCGCACAGAGCCCAGAAGAGCAGGTCCTGGATAGAGCGCCAGGATCGAAGCGCCACGTCAGATCCCTCCCCCCCTTCGGGGGAGGTGGCCCTTCAGGGCCGCAGGGAAGGTCGACCCCTCCCGCGAGGGGAGGGGGGCCGCCAGTGCACGCATCAGAATCCTCTGCCCACGGGCAGCGCGGCCCCGGACGTCCGCCTGACGATCACTCGGGCCAGCGAGTTCGTGAGCAGCGTGATGATCAGCAGCAGGAGCCCGGCCTCGGCCAGCGCCCGGACGGCCATGCCGGTCGCGTCGGTCAGGGCGCCGTCCAGGTAGGCCGCGATCGTCGCCGCGATCGTGATGGTGGGCGCATAGATGTTGTAGGGGAAGATGTTGAGCGCGTTCCCGCACACCATGAGGACGGCCATCGTCTCGCCGAGCGCCCGCGCCCAGCCCAGCAGCGCGGCGGCGAAGATGCCGTTCCGGATGAACGGGATCGTCACCACCTTCACGGTCTCGTAGCGCGTCATGCCGAGCGCGAGCGCGCCCTCCTTGTGCAGGATGGGCACAGTGCGGAGGAGGTCGCGCGTGGTGGCCGCGATGACCGGCACGACCATCACGGCCAGGATCAGGCCGGCCACGAGGAGCCCCTGGCCGGAGCCCACCGGGCCCCGGAAGATGGGGATGAATCCGAGCACGCGGACCAGCACCGGCGAGACGTAGTGGGCCAGCAGCGGGCCGAAGATGATGATCCCCCACAGGCCGTACACCACGCTGGGGATCCCGGCCAGCAGCTCCAGGAAGATCGACAGCCCGGCCTGGAACCGGTGCGGGATGCGCTCCACTAGCATCAGCACGCCGCCCACCGAGACCGGGATCGCCACCGCCAGCGCGATGACCGACGTGAGCAGTGTCCCCACGATCAGGGGCGCCGCGCCGTACTGCGCGTTGTGCGGCGCCGAGACGCCGTTGTGCACGGTAGGCGTGCCGCCGTACAGGTTGCCGAAGGTGAAGACGGTGCCGGTGACGAACTTGGCACCGCTGTAGACGATGGCGGGCCACGCCGACGTCAGCATGACGAGGGTCAGGACGAGGAGGAGCCCGATCGGCACGAACGCCGCCGCCACGCAGAAGTAGCGGAGCGCCCGGTCTCCGACCGCCTCCTCACCTCTGGCGCTGAGGACGGCCGGGCCGGGGGCCGCCGACGGCAGCCCCCGCCCGCCCGCCGGCCTGGACACAGCCACCCGGCTCGCCCCGCCTAGGGCGAGACCTTCGCGATGGCCGCCCGGACCCTGGGCACGACGGTCTGGGGCAGCGCCACGAAGTTCACCGCCTGCAGGTTCGTGTCGGTCGCGCCCTTCTTCTGGTCGATCGCCCAGGTCAGGAAGGAGCGGATCGCCAGCGCGGTGTCCGCGTCCGACTGAGTGGCCTTCAGCACCAGGTACTCGTAGTTGACGATCGGGTAGCTCTGGGCGCCATCCGCGTAGATCAGCGAGGCGCGGAGGTCGGTGGGGATCGAGGACGCCTTGGCGGTCACCGCCGCCGTGATGTTCGCGATGTCGGGCTTTACGAACTGACCGGCCTTGTTCTGCAGCATGGCCTCGCCGAGGCCCGCCTGCTGGGCCGTGCTGCGCACGCTCACCCCGATGTAGGCGATGCAGCCGGGCGTCTGCTTGCAGACCTGGACCATACCCGGGTTGCCCTGGGCCGTCACCTCGCCCGGCACCGCCGGCCAGGTGATCGTCGTCCCGAAGCCGGGCCCGTTCTGCCAGTCCGTGTTGGTGGCGTTGAGGAGCGAGGTGAAGATGAAGGTGTCGCCGGACGACTCCACGCGGCGCACGGGCACGATCGCCGTCGCCGGCAGGGTGGCGCCGGAGTTCAGCCCCGCGATCGCCGGGTCGTTCCACTTGGTGATCTTGCCCATGTAGATCTTGGCCAGGACGTCGCCGCTCAGCTTCAGGCTGTCGACCCCCGGCACGTTGTAGTCGACCGACTGGGCCGAGATCGCGATCGGGATGTTGAGGATGTCCGGGTTCTGGGCGGCCTGGGCGTCGCTCAGGTACGCGTCCGACCCGCCCATCTGGACGGCGCCGCTGATGGCGTCGCTGATGCCCTTCCCGGAACCGCCGGCGGCGGGCGCGAGGGTGATGTTCGCGTAGTCGGCCTTGATCGGGTCGACCATCTTCTGCAGGTAGGGGAGGACCAGCGAGGAGCCGTCCTCCATGAGGGTGACTGGTTTCGACGGGTTGCCGACCTTGACCGTGACGTTCGCCGGCGTCGGCGTCGGCGCGGGCGTATTGCTCGTGCTGCCGGTGCCGCCACACGCCGTCAGCGTCATGACGCCACCGGCCAGGGCCACGAGCGCGGGTCTACCGAGAAGCCTTGCGAGGGCCAATCTCCATCCTCCTACATGAAAAAACGGCTCCAGAGGACCGGCCCGACTCTCGCCGGCCTCCGTCAAGCCCTGGCCACTTCCCCGGCGACGTACTCGCGGCTGCGCACGTCGGCCGGCTGGTCGAAGAACGTCCTCTTGTCCGCGAACTCCACCCGTTCGCCCGCCAGCAGGAAGAGCACGTGGTCGGCCACGCGGCCGACCTGTCCGATGTTGTGGGAGACCATGATCACCGTCATGCGCTCGCGCAGCTTGACCATGAGCTGCTCGATGCGGGCCGTGGTGTTCGGGTCCAGCGACGACGTGGGCTCGTCCAGCAGCAGCACCTCGGGCTCCACCGACAGCGCCCTGGCCAGGCACAGCAGCTGCTGCTGGCCGCCGGAGAGCTGGAACGGCGAGCTCCGGAGGCGGTCCTTTACCGCGTCCCACAGGCCGACCTCGCGGAGCTTCTCCTCGACGGTCTCGTGCAGCCTGGACCGCGAGGCCAGCCGGTGGATCCTGGGTCCGATGGAGAGGTTCTCCTGGATGGTCTGCGGGAACGGGTTGGGGCGCTGGAAGACCATCCCCACCCGGCGGCGCAGGTCGCGGGCGTTGGGGAAGTCCCGGTAGACGTCGCGCTCGCCGAGCAGGACCCGGCCGCTGACCGACATGCCCGAGGTGCCGTCGTGGAGGCGGTTCAGCGTGCGCAGCAGGGTGGTCTTGCCGCAGCCGGTCGGCCCGATGATCGCGCTGATGGCCCTCCTGGGGAACTCGACGTCGATGCCGTGCAGCAGCTCACGGTCGCCGGCGCGGACCCTGAGCTGGTACGTGGCCATGCCGGCCGTGCCGTTGCGAGAGGCGCCGGCCATCAGGCCCATGGCCGAGGTGCTAGCCTGCAAAATCGTCGACTCCTGGTTCCCGCGTCCTCCCGGGGGCCCGCCGCCGGGGCCGTGCCGGTTCCCCTCCAAGGCAGCTATCAAGCTAGCCTGGCAATGGTTAAGGGCTGGTAATGGGGAGCTTAAATGGCTGCAGGAGGAGCGGGGCCCACCGCGCCACCGGCCGCCCGTCCATGTGTGACCATGGCGCCATGGCCCAGGACGCCCCGGCGTGCTAGCTCGGCGCCTCCTCGAGCGGGTGGAGCGCGACGTCGTCGGCCTTCGCCGGGAGGCCGAGGTCCTCGGCGCGGCCCTCGAGTCCGGGCGGCACGTCCTCCTGGAGGGCCCGCCGGGCACCGGCAAGTCCACCCTGCTCCGGTCGGTGGCCGACGCGGCGGGGATCGGCGTGGTGTTCGTGGAGGGCAACGCCGAGCTCACGCCGGCCAGGCTCGTCGGGCACCACGACCCAGCGCTCGTGCTGGAGGGGGGCTACCGGCCGGAGGCGTTCCTGGAGGGCCCGCTGCTGCGGGCCATGCGCGAGGGGTCGCTGCTCTACGTGGAGGAGCTGAACCGGGTCCCCGAGGAGACGCTCAACGTGCTGATCACCGCCCTGGCCGAGGGCGAGGTCCACGTGCCCCGCCTGGGCATGGTGCGTGCCCAGGGAGCCTTTCGCCTGGTGGCCGCCATGAACCCCTTCGACGCCGTCGGCACCGCCCGCATCGGGCAGGCCATCTACGACCGGGTCTGCCGGGTGGCGATCTCGTACCAGGACGAGGGGGCCGAGCGGAGCATCGTGGCCAGGGCCACCGGCCTCGAGTCGCCGCACACGCCGCTGGCGGTGGCGATGGCCCGGGCGACGCGGCACCACCGGGACGTCCGCCTGGGCTCGTCGGTCCGCGGGGCGATCGACATGGTCCATCTCGTCGACGGCCTGGGCCGCCTGCGCAGCGAGCCCGTGGCGGCGCGAGCGACCCTGCTCGACGCCGCGCTGGCCGCGTTCACGGGCCGCATCCGGCTCGACGAGGGCTCCGACCGGCGGCCCGAGGACGTGGTCACCGAGATCTTCGAGCGCCTGGTCGACCCCGGCCAGGACGACGGCGGCAACGGCGGCGCCCCGCCTCCGCCTGGCGGGGGCGGCCGGGTGCTGGAGGGGAAGGAAGCCGAGCGGGCGATCCGCGACGGCTCCCGGCGCACGCGCGGGAGGTCGGAGCTGAGCGCCGCCAACCCCGACTTCTCGGCCATCTCGCCCGGGGTCGGCGAGCTGGACGAGGAGGCGTTCGAGGCGCTCCGCCGGCTCGCGCCCGACCGGGCCGCCGCCCTGCTCTGCGACCTGGCCACGGCCACTGACCCGCGGCTCAGGGCGCACGCTCGCCGGCTTGCAGCGCGGGTCTTCGTCCGGATGGCCCGGACGGGCCCGACCTTGCGCCGCGGCTACCGGCGCCTGGCCCCGACCGCCGGCGGCGCCGAGGGAGACCTCGAGCTGGAGCGGACGCTGGAGCGGGCGGAAGGCCGCCCCCGGTCGGCGGCCGACCTGGTGGTGCGCGACTGGCGGTCGGCACCGCCGGCCTCGTGCATCCTCATCGACCAGAGCGGGTCGATGAGGGGCCTGGGCATGGCGCTGGCGGCGGTCGCGGCGGCGTCGGCCGCGCTGGCGGCGGCCGGGCGCGCCGACTGCAGCGTCCTGGCGTTCAACCGAGACGCGATCGTGCTCCAGGCGCAGGGCCGGCCGCGCCCGGCGGAGCGGCTGGTGACCGACGTCCTGGCGCTCAGGGCGGGAGGCACGACCAACCTGGAGCTGGCCCTCCGGGCGGCGGCCGGCCAGCTGGCCCGGGCCGCCAGCCGGGAGCGGCTGGCGGTCGTGATGAGCGACTGCCTCGCGACCACCGGCGGCGACCCGCTCGGCGCGCTCGCCGGCATCGACCGGCTGCACGTGCTGGGCACCAGCCGCGATGCCGAGTCCGAGCGGCGCGGCCGGGAGCTGGCCGCTCGAGCCGGCGGGCGCTACCTGCCGGCGACCACGTTCGCCGAGCTCGGCGCCGGCCTGGCAGTGATCTTCGGCTGATGTGCAAGGGGCCGCCCCCTCTCCGATTGCCCCCCTCCCCTGGCGGGAGGGGTTGGGGAAGGGGGCTGGGCGCTCAACCCCCCACCTCCCCTGATCGGGCCACCTCCGCCCCGAGGGGGAGGGACTGCGCGCAGAATGGCGGGTCATGAGCAGCAGTGCGGCAGCCGACCTGGCGGGTCGATTCGAGAGCGCCTACCAGGCGTTCGGCGACTATCTGAGCGGTCTC
>DATFRD010000150.1:0-2861 GCA_035263645.1 Candidatus Dormiibacterota bacterium
GATGGGGATGGGCGGCTCCAGCCTGGCCCCCGACGTGTTCCGGGCGACGTTCGGCCCGGTCGAGGGGCGCCCGCGGCTGCACGTGCTCGACACGACGGATCCCGCCTCGATCTTCGCCGTGCGCGAGGCGATCGACCTCGAGCGGACGCTGTTCATCGCGGCCAGCAAGTCCGGCGGGACGACCGAGACGCTCTCCCACCTGGCGTACTTCTGGGAGGAGGTGCGGCGGGCCGGGATCGACAAGCGGGAGCGCCAGTTCGCGGCGATCACCGATCCGGGCAGCGGCCTGGAGCAGCTGGCCGCGGAGCGCGACTTCCGCTGGATCTTCCTGAACCCCACCGACATCGGCGGCCGCTACTCCGCCCTGTCGTACTTCGGGCTCGTCCCCGCCGCGCTGATGGGCGTCGACGTGCGCGAGCTGCTGGAGCGGACGCAGGAGATGGCCCACTCGTGCGACACGGCGGTGCCCGTCGACAAGAACCCGGGGATCTGGCTGGGCGCCGTGATGGGCGCGCTCGCCAACCGCGGGCGCAACAAGCTCACGCTCCTGATGTCGCCGCAGGTGGCCACGTTCGGCTACTGGCTCGAGCAGCTGCTGGCGGAGAGCACCGGCAAGCAGGGGCGGGGCATCGTGCCCATCGAGGGCGAGCCGCTGGGCGCGCCCGCGGCCTACGGCGACGACCGCCTCTTCGTCCACCTCCGGGTCAACGGCGAGTCGGACGACCCGGCGGTGCGGGCGCTGGAGCAGGCCGGCCAGCCGGTCGTCACGCTGACGCTGCGCGACCGGCTCGACCTGGGCGGCGAGTTCCTGCGCTGGGAGCTGGCCACCGCGGTCGCGGGCTCGGTGATTGGCATCGACCCCTTCGACCAGCCCAACGTGCAGGAGAGCAAGGACAACACCAAGCGGGTGCTGGCCGAGTTCGACTCCACGGGCCGGCTGCCCGAGGCGCACGCGGTGCCGGCGGGCGAGGCCGGAACCGCGGTCAACGACCTGCTGAAGCAGCGCCGCGACGGCAGCTACCTGGCGCTGATGGCATACACCGCCCGGACTGACTCGTCGGAGGCGGCGATCCGGCGGGCCCGCGAGCGGGTGCGCGACCACACCCGGCTGGCGACCACCGCCGGCTACGGGCCTCGCTTCCTGCACTCGACCGGCCAGCTGCACAAGGGCGGGCCGCCGGTGGGGCTGTTCCTGCAGATCGTCGAGGCCGACGGGGTCGACGTGGAGGTGCCCGGCGAGCCGTACGGCTTCTCGACCCTGAAGCAGGCGCAGTCGCTGGGCGACCTCCAGTCGCTGCAGTCGCGCAACTACCCGGTGCTGCGCGTCGACCTCGGCTCGGACGTCGCGGCCGGCTGGCGAGCCCTGGCGGACTCGATCGAGGAGGCGACTCGCTGAGCCATGCAAATAGGCATGATCGGGCTGGGAACGGGCAAGTGGGGGCAGGCCCCCCCTTCCAGAACCCCCCCGCTGTCCGGGACGTTGGGGGCGCCTCCGGCGCATCGCTCCGCGTCTGAAGTCGGCGGTGGGCGATCTCGGGAAGACGGACTCAAACACAGGGCGGAGCCCGTGTTTCCGGCGACCCCTGGATCGATCGAGGAGGCACTGCGGTAGCCATGCAGATCGGCATGATCGGGCTGGGAAAGATGGGCGGGAACATGGTCACGCGCCTCCTCAGGAACGGCCACCACGTGGTGGCGTACGACCGGTCCGCCGACGCGGTGGACCGGTCGGCGGGCGAGGGCGCGGCCGGCGCCCGCACGCTCGAGGAGCTGGTCGCGGAGCTCACTGAGCTCCCGCGGGCGGTCTGGGTGATGGTGCCCGCCGGGGACCCCACCAGCAGCACGATCCGGCGGCTGTCGGAGCTCTGCCAGCCGGGCGACATCGTGATCGACGGCGGCAACACGAACTGGCGCGACGCGCTGCTCGACGCCGAGGTGCTGAAGAGGGCCGGCCTCAACTACCTGGACGCGGGCACCTCGGGCGGCATCTGGGGCCTGAAGAACGGCTACTGCCTGATGATCGGGGGGCCGCAGGAGGCGTACGAGCGCTGCGAGCCGGTCTTCCGAGCGCTGGCGCCCGAGGACGGCGGGCTGGTCCACACCGGCCCCGAGGGCTCGGGGCACTTCGTGAAGATGGTCCACAACGGCATCGAGTACGCGCTGATGCAGGCGTACGCCGAGGGCTTCGAGATCATGAAGCAGAGCACGGCCTACCCCGGGATGGACATGCACGCGATCGCCGAGGCGTGGCGGTCGGGCAGCGTGGTCCGCTCCTGGCTGCTGGACCTGATCGCCGACGGCCTCAGCAAGGACCCGGACCTGGCCGACATCAAGGGCTATGTCGAGGACACCGGCGAGGGCCGCTGGACGGTCGCCGCGGCGATCGACGAGGCCGTGCCCGCCCCCACCATCACGATGGCCCTCTACGAGCGCTTCAGGAGCCGGATGGACGACACGTTCGCCGACAAGATGCTCGCGATGATGCGCAACCAGTTCGGCGGCCACGCCGTGAAGACCACGCGCCCGTGACCGCCGAGCAGGCGGTCCGCCCGGAGGACAACCCGCTCGCCACCGGGCTGAGCGAGTACCGCTCGGCCGCGCCGGCGCTCATGGTCATCTTCGGCGCGACGGGCGACCTGAGCGGCCGCAAGCTGCTGCCGTCGCTCTACAACCTGGCCCGCAGCCGGCTGCTGCCGGCCGGCTTCGCGCTGGTGGGCGCGGCGATCGACGACATCGCCGAGAAGCAGTTCGGGGAGCAGGCCGGGCAGCACATCCGCGAGCACTCGCGCACCCAGCCGGTCGACGAGCCGACACTGGAGGCCTTCCTGGCCGACCTCTCGTACGTGCAGGTCGACTTCGGC
>DATFRD010000151.1:0-15054 GCA_035263645.1 Candidatus Dormiibacterota bacterium
AGGGTCGAGCGGCGCTCGGTGGGGTGGACGCCGACCGGGATGCCCCGACCGTTGTCCTCGACGGACACGCTGCCGTCGTCGTGCAGCATGACCACGATGCGGTCGCACTCGCCGGCCAGCGCCTCGTCCACCGAGTTGTCGACGATCTCCCACACCAGGTGGTGGAGGCCGCGCGAGTCGGTGGAGCCGATGTACATGCCGGGACGGCGCCGCACCGGCTCCAGGCCCTCCAGGACCTGGATCTGGTCGACGTCATAGGCCACGTCAGCGCCGAGAGGACGGGGCCTGGCCATGCGTCCATTCGGCATGGACGAGCTGCGGTCCGCCGGCCTCACGACCGCCTCCTGAGGAGCAATCGCGTGCCGCGGCGTCGGGCCAGCCGGCGCCCTCCCAGCGGGATGGGACTGGAGCGGTGACTACTGGGATGGTGAATACCTGTATTGTACCGAATTCGGCCGGGCGCACATAAAGATCGCGCGCACGCGCGCGCGTACGCGCCCATACGTGCCCGACGCGTGCCGGTCGCCGGGCACGGGGGGCCGCCCGCTCGGCCCGCCGTCTCGGCTACCCACCCTTCCGCTCTTGCGGCGTGGCAGCCGGCCGGCCCCCGGCGGCCGCCACGTCAGGGGACCACCGCAAGACCGGCTGGCGGGCCGCGGCGACCTCGTCCAGGCGGCCGACCGGCAGGCTCCGGGGCTCAGCCTTCAATTGGTCGGGAGCGCGGCGAGCCAGCTCCACGATGTCGCGCACGGCCGCCGTGAAGGCATCGAGCGTCGCCAGGCTCTCGGTCTCTGTGGGCTCGATCATCACCGCCTCGGGCACGATCAGCGGGAAGTACACGGTGGGCGCGTAGAAGCCGCGCTCCAGCAGTCCCTTCGCCACGTCGATGGCCCTCACCCCCTGCGAACCGAGGTGTCGGGCCGACGCGACGAACTCGTGCATGCAGGGGCCGCCGTGCGGGAGCTCGAGGGCGCCTTCGAGCGACCGGCGAAGGTAGTTGGCTGCCAGGACCGCGTCGCGGGAGGCCTGGGCAAGCCCGTCGCCGCCCATCGCGATCACGTAGGTGAAGGCTCTGACGAGCATGCCGAAGTTGCCGTAGAAGCTGCGCACGCGCCCGATCGACCGCGGGCGGTCGTAGTCGAGTCGGTAGCGCCCGTTCTCGCGCTCCACCGTGGGGCGCGGCAGGAAGGGCACCAGCTCCGCCTTGACGCCCACGGGGCCGGCCCCGGGCCCGCCGCCGCCGTGCGGCGTGGTGAACGTCTTGTGCAGGTTCAGATGGATGGCGTCGAACCCCATGTCGCCGGGCCGGCAGATGCCCATCAGCGCGTTCAGGTTGGCGCCGTCGTAGTAGAGCTTGGCCCCCGTCGCGTGGACCATCTCGGCCATCTCCAGGATCTCGCGTTCGAAGAGCCCGAGCGTGTTCGGGTTGGTCAGCATGAGCGCCGCCACGCGGTCGGACAGCTTGGCCTCCAGGTCGCCGACGTCGACCCTGCCGTCGGCGCCCGAGCGAACCTCGACCACCCGGTACCCGCACAGGGCGGCGCTGGCCGGGTTCGTCCCGTGGGCCGAGTCCGGCACGATGACCTCGGTCCGGTGCTCGCCGCGCGACCGGTGATATTCCTGGATCATGCGCAGCGCCGTCCACTCGCCGTGGGCGCCGGCCGCCGGCTGCAGAGTCAGCCGATCGACGCCGACGATCCTGGCCAGCGCGGATTCCAGGAGCCACATCAGCTCGAGCGCCCCCTGGATGGTGTCCTCGTCCTGATAGGGATGGAGATCGGCCAAGCCGGCGAGGCGAGCTGCCTCCTCGTTGGCCACCGGGTTGTACTTCATGGTGCAGCTGCCCAGCGGGTAGAAATGCTCGCTGATCGAGTAGTTCATGGACGCCAGGCGACTGTAGTGGCGCATGATCTCCGGCTCGCTGAGCCTGGGCAGCGCCGGCGGCCGCTTCCGTCGCAGCTCGTCGGGCAGCCGGCTCGCCGGCGGCACGCCAGCCTCAGGCAGGCGCGGCGGCGGGAGCGCCGCCCGACTCTTCTCGAACACCAGGGGCTCGGTCATCCGGCACCCCGCCCGTCAGGGGAGGCCTCCAGCGCGAGCGCGTCGACCAGCTGGTCGATGGCCGCCGGGTCGTTCACCTCGGTGCAGCAGAACACCACCACGTCACGCAGCTCCGGGTACCAGCGCCCGACCGGCAGGCCGCCCAGAATGCCGCGACGGCCGAGGGCGGCGAGACGATGTTCCACGTGCAACATCCGGACGGGGAACTCGTTGACGAACTGCCGGCCCGGGAACGCCGGCTCGATCCCCGGCAGCGTCGCCAGACGCTCCGCCAGCGCGTGCGCGCGGTCGTACCCCACCTCGGCGACCTGTCGGAGACCGTCCGGACCCAGGTAGCTGAGGTACACGCTCGCCGCCAGCGCGCACAGGGAGTGGTTCGTGCAGATGTTCGAGGTCGCCTTCTCGCGCCTGATGTGCTGCTCGCGTGCGGTGAGCGTCAGAACGTAGCCACGGCGGCCCGCCGCATCGAACGCCTGCCCGACCAGGCGACCCGGCAGCCGTCTCACGAGCTCGCGTCGGCAGGCGATGAAGCCGAGATGCGGTCCTCCGAAGCTGGGAGCGAGACCGAGCTGCTGGCCTTCGCCGACGGCGATGTCGACGTCGTACTCGCCGGGCGCAGCGACCAGGCCCAGGCTGATGGGGTCGACGCACGCGATGCTCAGCGCCCCGCGTGCCCGAGCCAGCTGGGTGAGGCCCTGGCCGTCCTCCAGGAGACCGAGGAAGTTGGGCTGCTGGAAGAGGAGGGCTGCGGTGTCGCTCCCGAGGTGCTCCGGGCCGGCGTCAACCTGGAAGCCACGTCCCTCGCCGTAGGAGCGGAGCACCTCCAGGTACTCCGGGTGGACGTGGCCGGCGACTACGACCTGGTGGCGGCCGGTCTGGACCACGGCCATGACGGCCGCCTCGGCGAGCGCGGTCGCGCCGTCATACAGCGACGCGTTGGCGACGTCCATCCCGGTCAGCTCGGCGATCAGGGTCTGGAACTCGAAGATCGCCTGCAGGGTGCCCTGGCTGGCCTCTGGCTGATAGGGGGTGTAGGCCGTGTAGAACTCCGGCTTGGAGGTCACGGCCGAGACGGCCGCCGGTATGAACCGCCGATATACCCCGCCGCCTCGGAAGCAGAGCCGGTCGGCGAAGACGCGGTTGCGGCCGGCCAGCTCGCGCAGCCGGGCCATCGTGTCCAGCTCCGATAGGCCGGCCGGGAGCTCCAGCGTGTCCCGTCGCAGCCCCTGCGGGATGTCGGCGAGCAGGTCCTCGACCGAATCGAGGCCCAGCGCCGTCAGCATCCGCCGCCGATCGTCAGTCGAGTGGACCAGGTACGGCACCGCACTCCTCCCCCACGGCGACGGTCGCCGGCTCACGGGATCGATGGCCCGAGCCAGCCGGCGTCCCCCTGACCGGCGTCCCCATGATCAGTGCGCCTGGCCCTCCGTCAGGGCCCGATACCCAGCCTCGTCCAGGAGTCCGGCCCCCAGGTCGCCGTTGAGCTGGACGCGGATCAGCCATCCGGACCCGTAGGGATCGGTATTGACCTGCTCCGGGCTCGCGCTCAGGCTCTCGTTCACCTCTGTCACGGTACCGGCCACCGGGGAGTACAGGTCGGACGCAGCCTTGACGGACTCGATGACCCCGAAGGAGTCGCCCGCCTCCAGCAGCCTTCCCACCCGAGGCAGCTCGAGGAACACCACGTCGCCGAGCTGGGCCTGCGCATAGTCGGTAATCCCGATGGTGGCGACGGCGCCCTCGACGCTCACCCACTCGTGCGTCTCCGTGTAGTAACGCTCCGCCACGCGCCTCCTCCTTAGCCGATGGACCGGGCGGCCGCCCGCCCGGCAGAGCGATAGAAGGGTAGCCGGACGACCTCCGCTCTTCCATCGCCGTTGCGGAGCGCGATCGTCACCTCCGCGCCCACCGAAGCCGCCTCCGAGTCCACCAGGGCCAGGCCGATACCCTTCCCGAGCCAGAAGGAGTAGGTGCCGCTGGTGACCGCGCCGATCGTCCGGCCGCCCAGTCGCACCGCCGCCCCGTGACGGGGTATCGTCCGCTCGCCGCCCACAAGTCCTATCAGCTGCCGCCGCCGACCCTCCTGCTTGACGCGCTGGAGTGCGGCGCGGCCGACGAACTCCCCCTTGTCCAGCCTGACCGTCCAGCCCAGTCCTACCTCGTAGGGATTCGTCAGCTCGTCCATGTCGCTGCCATAGAGCCGGAGCGCCGCCTCCAGCCGGCAGACGTCTCGAGCGGCCAGCCCGCACGGGCAGGCGCCGGCCGCGACGAGCGCAGCCCACACGTCTGCCGACCGGCCGGCGGGCACGAACACCTCGAAACCGTCCTCGCCGGTGTATCCCGTGCGAGACACGACGCAGGGGACTCCGGCGACGGTCATCTCCGCGATGCCGAAGTGGGGGAGGGCGGTCGCATCCGCGCCCGCCGCCGCCAGCTGTCGCTCCGCCGCCGGACCCTGGAGGGCGAGGAGCGAGGTCTCCTCGCTGCGATCGGCGACGTCCACTCCAGGTGCCGCATGGGCCACCAGCCAGTCGAGGTCCTTGCGCCGGTTGGCGGCGTTGACGACGACCGACCACCCGCCGGGCCGCCGGTACACAACCAGGTCGTCGACGATGCCGCCGTCGTCCCGGCACATCAGGCTGTACAGCGCGCGGCCCTCCTCGAGGGCCTCGACGTCGCCGGTCAGGACCGACTGGAGCAACGACGCGCCATCGCCGCCACGGACCTCGAACCGGCCCATGTGGCTCACGTCGAACAGGCCGGCGGCCGTCCGCACCGCGTGCTGTTCGTCCCTCACGCTGCCGTACTGCTGCGGCATGTCCCAGCCGGCGAAATCGACCATCCGGGCGCCGGCGGCGATGTGCTGGGGGTAGAGGGTTGTCCGCCTACCCGACATCGTCGGAACGACGATCCTCGCTCAGCGTTTCGAGGTCGATCCCGTCGGCCTCCAGGTACTGGAGGAGCTCCTCGTCGTGGCGGCGCCGCGCATCATCCACCATTTGAGCAATCTCCCGGACGCGCTCGACAGACCACTCCAGCTTCTGGGCCAGCTCGACTGCGGTCCCTCCCCTCTGCAGCTCGCGCCGCAGTGCCATCTCGGCCGCGGCGTAGTCGGAGGCGGCCTGGACCAGGCGCTGACTGTCCTGCACCGCCCGCTCCTCGGCCTGGAGAGCTTCCTCCATCCGGCCAGCCACGGATTCCCTGGCAAACGTCTCGAAGTCCGCCCGTCTGCTGGCGTCGAACGCCCTGATCGCCTCGATGAGGCCGACGGTCCCTTCCTGGAAGAGGTCCGCCTCGCTGAGGCCACGACCGGCCCGCTCACGGGCCGCCGCCGTCACCCAGTCCAGGTGCGCTCGTGTGAGGGACTGCTGCGCCACACGGTCTCCGCTGCCGGCCGCCTCGAGCAGGCGGCCCTCGTCCAGCTCACCCACCGTGCGACCGGTACGGCGCTCCGAGCTCGCATGTCCTCCAGCGGACCCCCGCCGGCTGGCTTCTGGCTTGCGTCGGGGTGCCATCAGGGGCTTTATTCTAGGAGCGCGGCCGCGAAACCAGGCCGCGGCACGGAGGGGCCGGGGTGGGTCCGTATACTCCGCCCATGGCCAGATGCCCACGCGGCGCCCACGGGCGCCCCGGGGTACCGGAGGCAGTCATCCACCGGGTGGAGGACGGCCGGGACGGGGAGGGGGCGGCGAACTCCTTCCAGTGGACGGCCGCGCCCGGGCGAGCGGTCCTCGCGCCCACCGCCGGCCGCGCGCCCGCCGCTGGTATGTAAAACGTGGAACATCTCGCGGCAGTCGCGCAGGCCGGGACCGTCCAGTGGGAACAGCTTGGTCCCCTCCTGCTTCCGGTGCCGGTCATCGTCGTGGCGAACCTTGCGGAGCGGGCCCGTCTTGCGCAGCGCACCACGGCCGGGCCCTCTTACCCCATGGGGTGGACGCTTGCCGGCTGGTACCTGCTGGGCGCCGTGGGGGCGGCCTGCGCCCTGCTGGGTCTCGTCACCCTCGCCGCCGCGCTCGTTGCCCCCGGCGGTCGGGAATACAGCTCCAGCCCGGCGACCTATGGCGCCGTCATCCTGGTCACCGGCATCGCCGCCGGCACCATCCTGCTGCCCCCGACCCGCCGCGAGCTTGCCCGCTTCATGCCCATCGATCCGGACAGCGTGGTCCATGCGACCGCGCTCGTCCTGACCATCGTCCTGGTCGGCATGCAGCTGGCCACCCAGCTGGCGGTGGACCTCCTCGCGCAGCAGGCCAGGAGCGCCGCCCCCCTGGCTCCCCTCGACCTGGTCCTCCAGGAGCTGCCCTTCCTGATCGCGGCCGTCCTCGGCGCCGGGCTCCTGATCCGCCGGAGGCCGGCAGCGGTCACCCGGAGGCTCGGCCTGGTGAGACCGTCCGCGTGGCAGGTGCTCCTCGCGCTCGGCGCCGCCGGTGCCTTCTACGCCTTCGGCCTCGGCATGGACGCGCTCGGCCACGCGGTCACCGTGGACGTCGCGCGCAAAGTCGACGCGGCGAACCAGCGCCTCTTCGGCCGCCTGGACGATCCGGCTGGCATCGCCACCATCGCGCTGGCCGCCGGCATCTGCGAAGAGACCCTGTTCCGGGGAGCCCTCCAGCCGAAGCTGGGCATCGTCTGGACATCCATCGTGTTCGCCGTGGTGCACACGCAGTACGGCCTCTCGCTCGACACGGTGGCGGTCTTCATCCTGGCGATCGGCCTCGGTCTCCTGCGCCGGGTCGCCAACACCACGACCTCGACCATCTGCCACGTCGCCTACAACGCGCTCGTGGGCGTCGGGGTGAGCGGAGCGCTGATCGGGCCCGCCGTGGCCGTCGAGGCCGTGCTGGCGCTCGGCGGCCTCACCGCCGTCTTCACAGGCAAACTGGGCAGCCTGCGGACCGCCCCATAGAATCTGGAGTCGAGCCATGACACGACATGTCGTCGAGTTTCCCCAGGTTCACCCCAACATGTTGATATCCACCCCACGGATCGTGGCGGTCGCCAATCAGAAAGGCGGGGTGGGGAAGACGACGACAGTCATGAACCTCGGAGCAGCGCTGGCCGAGCGCGGGGCGCAGGTGCTGGTGATCGACCTCGACCCCCAGTCGAACAGCACCAGCGGCCTCGGCATTGACCCGTCGCGGGCTCGCCTGACCGTGTACCACCTGCTCTCCGGCGAGGCCAGCATCGACGAGGTCGCCACGGCCACCTCGGTGTCGGGCCTTCACGTCGTCCCGTCGCAGGTGGCGCTGGCCGGCGCCGAGATCGAGCTGGTCGGCGAGCACGACCGCGAGGGCAGGCTGCGCCGCGCGCTGGGCGCCCTCACCGGGGGATTCGGTTATGTCCTCATCGACTGCCCCCCGTCGCTGGGCCTGCTGACGCTGAACGCGCTGGCCGCCGCTGACCAGGCGCTGGTGCCCCTCCAGGCCGAGTACTTCGCACTCGAGGGCCTCTCCCACCTGCTGTATACGCTGCAGCTGATCAGGATGAACTTGAACCCGAAGCTCGATCTGGCCGGCATCCTGATCACCCAGTTCGACGCCAGGACCACCCTGTCGTGGGACGTGCTCAACGAGGTGCGCAGGGCCTACCCGGACAAGCTCTACCAGACGCTGATCCCACGCAACGTCCGGGTCAGCGAGGCCTCCAGCCACGGGCAGCCCGTGACTGTTTACGATCCGACATGCCGGGGTGCACAGGCGTTCCGGCAGCTGGCCGAGGAGGTGATGAACCAGTGAGCCGACAGCGTGGTGGCCGTGCCCTGGGCAGGGGGCTGGAATCGCTGATTCCGCTCGCTCCCGGGCCGGACGGCCGGGAGGGTGGCCTCCCGCAGTTCATCGACGTCGACCAGGTGAGGCCTTCGCCCGAGCAGATGCGCAGGCGGTTCCCCGCTGAGTCTCTCCAGGAGCTCGCGGACTCCATCCGGCAGCACGGCGTCCTGCAGCCGATCCTGGTGCGCCGCCTTCCGGACGGGTATGAGCTGATCGCCGGCGAGCGACGCTGGCGGGCAGCCCGGCTGGCCGGCGTCCAGCGCATCGCGGCGATCGTGAGGCACGAGACGGACACCCAGGACAGCCTGCTCCTCGGCCTGATCGAGAACCTCCAGCGGGAGGACCTCGACCCCATAGAGGAGGCGCAGGGCATCCGGCGGCTGATCGACCAGTTCGGCCTCACCCACGAGGAGGCCGCCGGCCGACTGGGCAAGCACCGGGTGGCGGTGACCCAGGCCCTCCGCCTCCTCACCGCCTGTCCGGCCGTCATCTCGGCCACGGCAGCCGGGGCCATCAGCGCCGGCCACGCCAGGGCCCTCGTCGGGCTTCCGACGCCGGCGGCACAGGAGCAGGGGTTGAAGGTGGTGCTGGGCCGGCGCCTGTCGGTCCGCGACACCGAGCGGTGGGTGCACGACTACAAGCCGGCCCAGCCGAAGCGCCGGCCCCAACGCCCCGAGGCCGCGGAGGCGCTCCCACCCGACCCGGCACTCGACGACATCGTCGACCGGCTTCGGGAGCGCTTCGGCGACGCGGTCGGCATCGCGGGCACCTCTGGCGTCGGCCAGATCACCATCCGCTACTCCAGCGCGGAGGAGCTGCAGGGTATCGCGGACTCCCTGCTGCAATGAACCGTCAGCCGAGCATGTTCCACGTTTTACATCCCGTCCCTTCCAGCATCTCCGGGGGTCCTGTCCATTGAGCTCGCCCATCGACAATCGCACGCCTGGCACCCAGGGTCGGTACGTTGAAAAGGCCGTGGCATCCCCAGGCGAGATCCCCTCGGACGTCAGGGCTCGGCGGATCCTCATCGAGGTAGGCGAGGTCGCGCTCATGGCAGCGGTCCTCTACCTCATCATCCAGTTCGTCATCCAGACGGTGCACGTGGTCGGTTCGTCGATGTTTCCAACCGTCGTGGACGGGGACTACCTGATCGCGACGAAGATCGACTACAGTGTCCATGCGCCCCAGCGGGGGGACATCATCATCATGCGGGATCCCAACGATCCCTCGAAGGACTTCATCAAGCGCGTGATCGCGGTCCCCGGCGACCACTTGCTTATCCGTGGCGGCCGTGTCTACATCGACGGCCGGCTGCTCGAGGAGCCATACCTCAACCCGGAGCCCTGGACGGAGAACGCCGACTGGCCCCTGAGCCCGACCGCCAGTTCGGAGGGGGTCCTCATGGGACCCGACGACTACTTCGTGATGGGTGACAACCGGAACCACTCCAGCGATTCCCGCCTCTTCGGCGTGGTGCACCGCGACGAGATCCGGTCCCGAGCGTGGATCCGCGTGCTTCCGCTAACCAGCATCGGGCTCGTCGACGGCAGGCGCCCTGTGCTTACGTCCCAGCACCTGCCCGCCCTGGACGCGGCGAGCTGACGCTACCCGGGCCGCTGCGCATGGTGCGGCCTGCCAGACCGGACCGGTCACCTGCGCGGGCGCGGGCCCTGGAAGCCGGCGTACTACTCGATCGCAGCCCTGAACGGCCGGTCAGAGGCGAATGGCCCGATCACGGCCAGCTGGGTCGGCTGGCCGAGCACCGTCCTGGCCACCCGCTGCAGGTCGGCGGCCGTGACTGCCTCGTAGGCCGCCACGACCTGGTCCACAGTCTTCACCTCGCCCATCAGCAGCTCTTGCTGGCACAGCCAGCTGGCCAGCGAGTTGGTGCTCTCGAGGCCAAGACGAAGCCGGCCCTTCGTGTACTCGCGGACCTTGGTCAGCTCCTCTTCGGGCACCGTCCGTTCGGCGATCGTCCGGAGCTCGCCCATCACCGCCGCCACCGCCTCCTCCGCTTTCCTCGGGTCGACACCGACGTACACGGCGAAATACCCGCCGTCGGCGTGCTTGCTGGAGTAGCTGTGCACGTCATAGGCCAGGCCGCGCTTCTCCCGGATCTCCAGGAACAGGCGGGAGCTCATGCCCTCGCCGAGGATCGTGTTCAGCAGATCCAGTGCGTACCGGTCGGGATCGAGGTAGGACAGCGCCCGCGTGCCCAGGCAGATGTGGGCCTGCTCGGTGTCCTTGCGATAGAGGAGGACAGTCGCTTCACGCAGCGCTCCTGGCGCGGGCTGATAGACGGCGCCGTTGGGTGAGTCCGGAAGGGCCAGCCGCTCGCCCACGAGCCGCCGGGCCTCCTCCCCGTCGACGGCGCCGGCGATGCCGATGACAAGGTTGGGTAGCCGGTAGTGGCCCTTCAGATATTCGATGAGGTCATCTCTGGTGGTCCCCGACACCGACTCCGCCGTGCCGATGATGTCCCGGCCCAGGGGATGTCCCGGCCACATGATCTGCTCGAACAGGCTGTGCACGTAATCCTGCGGCTGGTCCATGTACATCTTCAGCTCTTCGAGGATCACCATCCGCTCGCGCTCGACGTCGGCTGACGCCAGCTGCGACTCGGTCACGATGTCGAACAGCACGTCCACCGCCAGGTCGAGCCGGTCCGCGGGGACACGCGTCCAGTACATCGTGAGTTCCTTGTCGGTCGACGCATTCATCACACCGCCGACGCCCTCGATCGCCTCGGCGATCTCCTTCGCCGACGGCCGGCGGCGGGTGCCCTTGAACGCGAGGTGCTCGATGAAGTGCGACACGCCCCCCAGCCGCTCTTCTTCGAACCGAGAGCCCACGGAGAGCATGAGCACGAGGCTCGCTGACGCCCGGTCAGGGAGCTCGGCGGTGAGGAGCCTCGCCCCTCCCGTCAGCGCGTGGAGGCGATGCGTCGGAGCCGGGCTCATGCCTCGCCAGTATAGCCAGCGAGCAGCACGGCTCCACGGCGCCGAGCCCGGTCCCGGATCGGCATCAAGGAGGCGCAACTTCGTTCGCTGTCCGGGAGAGATTGGGAGGCCTGGCCCCCGGCAGCCTTCAGCCCTCCCGCAGCCGGCCGAGCGCAGAGTAGAGGATCATCGCGGTGTAGTCGGTGGGCATGCCGTCCGACACGGCGTCCAGCGCCTCTTGCAGGTACTTCACGACCTGCCGGTCATGCGTCAGCTCTGGCGACTCGAGCGCGTCGCGGATCACCTCCGCGATCTCGCTGGGAGTCACCTCCTCGTCTCCAGCGCCGTCCGCCGCCGCGTTGGCCAGCGAGATGGCGCGCCGAATCAGGTCGACACCTGGAGCTGCCGTCAGCCCTCCCGCTGATTCCGCCTGGGCCCGACCACCACGCGCCGGTCCGGTTCCTCGCCGATGCTCACCGTGGTCACGTCCGGGTCGCCCTCCAGCGCCAGGTGGATCGCCCGGCGCTCGAACGGCTGCATCGCATCGAGCGTGATCGGGTCCCCGGTCACCTTCACCTGGCGCGCCGCCCGGTAGGCGATCTCGCGAACCGTGTGCTCCCGCCGCTGCCGGTATCGCTCGACGTCCACGATGACCCGCTGCTCCGGGCCCAGCCGACGGCTGGCCAGCAGGTTGGTCATCGTCTGCAGCGCGCGAAGCGTCTCGCCCCGCCAACCGATCAGGACACCCAGGTCGCGTCCGCTCACATCGACCACGATGGACTCGGGCGTGGCGTGGGCGTTCACCGAGCACCGCACTCCCATCCTCGCCAGCAGCTGGCCGACGATCTCCTTGGCGGCGTCGGCGTCGTCCGAGCTGGCCTGCGCCGGGCGGCTTGGCTGGGCTGCCGCGGCCGCCGGCTCGATCACCGTCACCTCGACGTGCGTCTCGGCGTCGCTCTCGCTGAGGATCTTCACGTCCACATTGCGTCGGCTTTCACGCAGCTCGATGAGGGCGGCGTCGACCGCCTCGTCAAGCGTTCGTCCCCTGCCTTCGGCAGATCTCATCATGAACCCTCCTCGTCCTCGTCACAGACGGGCTCCCGAACCGGAGCGCGGGCACATGGCCCGACCCCCGGGCGGCCGGAGGAGCGCGCAGACCACTCCCGCCGGTCACCGAGCACCGCTGGATCACCGTGATGCAATGGGAAGCGAACCGGGTCGTCGGCCGCTCGACCCGGTCGGGCGGTGAGGGGACGACCTGGCGGGGGGACCCGGGCACTGGCAGGTGGCGCAAAGCCGGATCGGGCGGTGGCCCGGCGTCGGGGCCGAGGCGGGGCCGGCTCGCCCGCTGTGTCGCGCTGGATGGGCAGGAAGACGTCGAACGCGTTCCGCAGGTCTATGACTGGAGACTCCTACCGGCGATCATGGGACTGGGTCGTAGCCGCCTCGAGCGAACGGATGGCACCGGGCGATCCGCCTGACGCCCATCCAGGAGCCGCGGACCCAGCCATACTTCTCGATCGCCTGGTAAGTGTACTGGGAGCAGGACGGAAAATACCTGCACCCCCCACCCAGCGCAGACAGCACGGGGGAGAGCGTGGCCTGGTAGCCGCGGATCAGGGCCAGTGCGAGCCTCGTCACGTCGGGACCCGCGTCAGGCGGCGCCGGATCCGGGCCGCGTCTTCCTCCAGCGCAGCCTGGGGCAGGTCACCCGCGGCTGGGCGCCCGATCAGAACCACGTCGTAGCCACCGCCCTCGTCGGGAGGGGTGGCGGCCTCCGGCTGCAAGAGCCTCCGCCTCGCGGCTTCGCGGAGGCGCCGGCGCACCCGGTTGCGCCGCACGGCTCCCCGCAGCCGCCGGCTGACGGTGACGCCCACGCGCCACCGCCCCTCCGGGTTCGGACGGGCGAACGCCACCACTGTAGCTCCTACGAAGACCCGCTCCCCGTGTACGACACGATCGAACTCCGCCCGACGCCTGAGGCGGAAGCGTGCCTTCACGGCCGTGACCGGCGCCGCCCGCCGACGGGGTGGCCACCTGGCAGCCGCGCCGCCCGACCCCGCTTCACCGACCCCGCGCTCCTCAGCGCGGCGTCAGCTGGTGGCGCCCCTTCCGGCGCCGGTGCCGGATGACCCGGCGGCCGCCGGGCGAATCCATCCGCGTCAGGAACCCGTGAACGCGGCGGCGGTATCGCTTCTTGGGCTGGTAGGTACGCTTGATGGCTGACCTCTAATGAACAGAGTAATTCATCTGCTGAGGGTCTCGGGCCCCGGGCCGGAGACGGCGCAGGTTTGCGGAGTATAGCGCAGAGAGAGCGATCATCCCTGGTGTCCTATCAGGAAAGCACCGGCGCGTGGTGCATTGCGGGGCCCACCACCCGGCTGCTACGCTTTTCGGCCGAAGCAGACGACGAGCACCCCCTCCGCAGCCATCGCAGCGCGCTCGCGCGCGCTCCGTACCCCCGTCTCGAGAGTCCTGCACCAGCCTACGCTGCGGCTCGCTCCAACGACCGGCGGACGCGAGGAGGGTGGACCAGGGATCGGGAGGCTCTTCGCCGTGTTTCCCACATAGTCTCAACAGGAGAGCCAGCGCTTGCGGTCCAGGCCCTTGACCTGCGCCGCAGCCCCCGCCTGCGGCTCGGCGGGTGCGGGCTGCGGTTTCGGACAGAGCAGGGGAGGGGCCTGTTCAAGGTTATCCACAGGCTTTCCCCGCTACCGGCCGCAGATGTTCGAGCGCTATCTACCGGTTTGTCTCAGGTTTTCCACAGGCCGGCTCGTTCCGGCCATCGCGACCAGCCCGATCCCGCCGCCTGGCTGGTGTCCGAGGCGCCAGCCCCAGGGGTTGGTCAGGCCCGGACGATCCGGGTTTTTCCACAAACCGCGAGGCCGAGGAGATGACGCATCGTGAGACCTGACCACATCTGGACCGCCGTGCAGGAGGAGCTTCGCTTCCAGCTGGCCAAACCGAGCTACGAGACCTGGCTGAGGAACACCTCCCTCCTGTCTGCCGAGGGCGGGATCTTCCGCATCGGAGTCCCCAGCAAGCTGGCCAAGGACTGGCTGGAGGACCGTTTCGCCGGCCTGATCCAGGAGACGCTCCAGGTGGTCACCGGGAGCGAGGTCGAGGTCGACTTCGTCGTCGCTCCCCAGGATCACCGGGCGGGGACCGACGACGGGGCGCTGCTCGTCGTCGACGAGGTGTCGGAGGAGGCTCCCGCGGTCGTGACGACGGAGCTGAGCGAGAAGTTCAAGTTCAGCAACTTCGTCGTGGGCAACAACTCCCGGTTCGCCCACGCCGCGGCCAAGGCCGTGGCGGACGCACCGGGAGAGACTTACAACCCCCTCTTTCTCTACGGCGGCGTGGGGCTGGGCAAGACCCACCTCATGCACGCGGTGGGCCACGAGGTGCGGCGCCGCTACCCGGCGAAGCGCGTCCTGTACCTCACGGCCGAGCAGTTCATGAACGAGGTTATCGCCTCCATCCAGAACGCGCGCCAGAGCGAGCTGCGGATGAAGTACCGGACGGTCGACGTCCTCCTGATCGACGACATCCAGTTCCTGGCCGGCAAGGACCGGACCAAGGAGGAGTTCTTCCACACATTCAACGCCCTGCACGAGATCAACAAGCAGATCGTCATCTCGTCGGACCGGCCGCCCAAGGAGATCCCCACGCTGGAGGACCGCCTCCGCTCCCGGTTCGAGCAGGGCCTGCTGGCCGACATCCAGCCGCCGGACTTCGAGACGCGCCTCGCCATCCTCAAGTCCAAGCTGGGCAGCCGCAACGGCACGGTCAGCGAGGAGGTGCTCAGCTTCATCGCCCACAAGGTCCAGAAGAACATTCGTGAGCTGGAGGGCGCGCTCACGCGCATCCTCGCCTTCTCGGCGATCCACCAGCGCCAGATCGGCGAGGCCGACGCGGCGGACCTGCTGACCGACATCATCCCGGCGGGCACGCGCCGTCCGCTCACGATCGCCCGCATCCAGGAGACGGTGGCGGACTACTACCAGATCTCGCTGGACGACATGAAGAGCAAGCGGCGCGACAAGCACATCGTGTTTCCGCGCCAGGTGGCCATGTTCCTGGTCAGGGAGGAGACGCCCTCCTCGCTGCCTGCCATCGGCCAGGCCTTCGGCGGCCGCGACCATACGACGGCGCTGCACTCGATCGAGAAGATCATGAACGAGCTGAAGGAGGACGAGCGCCTTCGCTACGAGCTCCAGGCCATCCGCGAGCGACTCTACGTCGACCAGTGAGGCTCACGATGCAAGCAACCTTTTATCCACACCCCC
>DATFRD010000152.1:0-21324 GCA_035263645.1 Candidatus Dormiibacterota bacterium
CCCCGCCGCCCCCGGACCAGCTCGTCGACGCGCACCTCGGCGCGTACGCGCTGGCCAGCTGTGACGGGCAGAAGGAACTCCAGCCGCATCGCGCGAGCGAGGAACGAAAGTTCGCCACCCAGTTTGGTCGGTACTGCGGCCACGAGGAGGCCATGGGCGATCGGGGAACCCGTCAGATGATGCGCACCGCGGTCGCCGGTGAGCACAGCGAACTCGGCGACGTCCTGGCGGCTCAGCACCCGCTCGTGCACGAGCGTCGTGCCCAGCCTCACTCGACGGGGGTGACCTGTTCCCATGCTTCGGTCAGCCATCCGCCACGAAACTCGCAGGCAACCCGATCGAGCAGTTGGATCGTCAGCGGGCCGCTCAGCGGGTTCAGCGCGCCCGGCTCGTTCATACGTACGGGGGCGTGCCGTCCGCGCGCTTTACTGACACGAGCTCGCGCCGGTCGTCCCTGGCCCGGGCCGCCAGGTCGCCGTAGCCGGAAGGCGCGTGCGGCGCGGTGTCAGTCATGTGCTCGCCCCGGCACGCAGCGGCCCTGCGTCCTCCGCGCCCTGCCGGACTCCTTGTCCGGCCCGCGCCCTCAGCTCTTCGGGAGCGTAAAGCAGCCAGTGCGCGTTCACCGCGTGGCTCTCGACCCGCCTGCGGCACAGCTCGAAGAACCGATTCTCCTCAGGCTCCTCCCGTGCATGCACGAATACCTCCAGCACGTGCACCCCGGTGAGTACCTGGACCATCATGATGCCCTGGGACGCCTCGTGGGCGCTGTGCTGGTCGATGTCGGCGGGCCCGGGCATGCCACAGGCCATCACGATGGAGCAGTCATCTCTCTCGATGAGTCGCCTGGCAGCGACCGCCAGGTCCTTAATGCCCGGCACGGTGCGCCGCAGCACCTCGAAGCGATTGCCGTGGCCGTCCAGGGTGGCCAGCTTCCCCTCTGCGATGGCGCCCATGTCGACGCGGGCGAACATCGTGTCAACGACGCCGATTCGTTCCATGTCGTCCTGTCCTTGCCTTCATGTCCGCGGCGGCCGATAGCGCGGCCCAGGCGCCGTCCGCCAGCACCTGACCGGCCTGATCAATCGAGCTGGTGCCGCCACCCGACAGCCACCGACGCGCAAACTGCTGAGCAGGTCCGAGCCAGATGGCTGTGACGAGGTCGATGGGCAGGTCCATCAGCTCCGCAGCGCCGACCTCGGTCGCCCAGGCCCGCACCTCGGCGAAGAGGCGCCGGTTGAGCTCCGCCAGTTCCCGGTTAGTGCGACTCGGAAGCTCCACTTCCCCGTAGTTGAAGAGGAAGCGGGCCGCGTCGCGGTGGCTCTCGACCCAGTCGAGGTGATATCGCACCGTCGCCTTGACGCCGGTCGCCGCCTGGTGGTGAAGGCGCAGCTCGGTGAGAAAGCCAGCCTGGTATTCCGAGATCGTTTCCAGGTACAGCGTCGCTGCGATGTCGTCCTTCCCCCCGCCGAAGTGGTGGTAGATGCTGCCGACGCTGGCGGCCGAGCGCTCGCGGATGTCGTCCACGGTGGTCTCGCCCACGCCGTGCTCCACGAAGAGCACCAGGGCAGCGTGGAGGATATCGCGCCTCCGGGCTCGGGAGGCGACCTGTCGGACGGTGGACATCGAGGATTATTCTAGAGCATTTCTCTAGTCCGGCGGACCGGGCCGCGTTCGGACGAGGCGACCGGGAACGACGGCCCGATTGGTCTATACGGCGAGCGCGATCATGGAGTCTGGGGAGTCGAAGCCCTAGGCGCGGCGAGCGATCAGCCGTACGGGCAGAGCAACGAGGTGGCGAGGGTCGCGACACACAGTGCTCCTGCGTCGGAGTCCGAACGCACGGCTGGTCGTCTCACCGCCAGCTGTTACCTGGGTTCGGCTCCGGCGTTAGGATCGACGAGGAGGTCGCGATGCCCGGCGACTCGTATGGCAAATTCGACAGGGGCTGGGCGCCCGACGACTCGTATGCCAAATTCGACAGGGGCTGGGCGCTCGGATGCGCCAGTGTCGGCGTGATCCTGCTGGTCGTGCTGCTGCTCGTATACAGCAACGCCCCTGAGCGCGTTCGGCTGCGCTTTTTCCCGCCTGGGACGTCTGTGCCGGTATCGGAGCTTGAGCGCGACGGGCCGCTGTACCGGGGCTATCCACTGAACGTGGTGGCGGCCTCGACGTCCCTGGACTCTCTCCGCCAGACGATACTCGGCCAACGGCCGTGCCCTGGTCCGCCGGACCTCCCTCAGCGGGCGTGCTGGGGTTATGTTCACGTGCCATCCGCTACGCTGTTCGTGGCCGTAGTTGCCGATGATGGGTGTGGCAACCGCGAATGGGACGGCTGGACGAGGGGTTCCGCACTTACCATCCAGCTAGTCACGTGGGGCTGCCTTCCTGTGAGGAGAGCGGGCGTAGCCGCCATAGGTCACGCGGCAAGCTACACGTTGCTTGGCGTCCCGCTGAGTCATGTTCCCCACGGTCGCGTGCGGGTGAGCGTCGCGGACTCGGGCGTGCCGCCAGTCCTGGTCAGCGTTCCGTGAAGTCACCAGGCCACTCGTCAGCCGCCAGCTTCGCCATAGAACGCGAGCAGATTTCAACTGCACGTTTTGCGGGCCCCCTCACATTTCAACGCCCTCGGGCCATCTGTCCGACCACACGTCACGACGCGGTGCGGCAACCCTTGGGGGTTGACGTCCAGGATCCGGGGACATGCCGGTTTGGCCGTGGGACATCGCGCTCAGGCGCCGCGGCCCGAGCCCGCGCTGGAGCCGTGGTCGCAACTTCCACTGAAACCCGGCCGGGCCGGACGCGAATCCGTCGGCCCAACCCTCGGCGGCGACCCTAGCATTGATCGCGCCATGCCGTTGACGACCTCCCGGTCCCTGTCGCCGGCCGCAACCATCGAGGCCGCGGGAGCGTCCGCCGCTCCCGGCTTCTGGCGCCTCAACGGTATCAACGCGTTCTGGTTCGCGAGCCAGGGCATGTGGAACTCGATCTACATCCTCCTGGCGATCTCGGCGGCGCTCCTCGCGCCCAGTCAGAAGGAGCTCGTCGTGGGCCGGGCTACGGCGGTCGGCGGGGTCTTCGCGGTGCTGGTCCCGGTCGTCGCCGGCGCGCTCAGCGACCGGACCGGGGGGCGGTGGGGAAGGCGCACGCCGTGGATCGTGGGCGGCACGGCGATCAATCTGGTCGGGCTGATCCTGCTCGCCTGGGCCCCGTCCGTCGCGGCGCTCGTCGCCGCCTACCTGGTGCTCCAGCTCGGCAACAATGCGGCGGCGGCGGCCTTCGCGGGCATCGTCCCGGACGTCATCCCGGAAGAGCGGCATGGAGGGGCCTCGGGCCTCCTGAACACCGCGTCCATCCTGGGCACTATCGCCTGCCTCGGGATCACCCTGGTAGTGCTGAGTGCCTTCGGCAGCACCGCGCTCGGCGTCGCGAGCTCGTACGCGCTGATCGCGGCGCTGCTCTCGCTCACTCTCGTGCTGTCCGTCGTCCTGCTCCGCGAGAGGCCGACGCCGCACACGGAGCCGCTCTCCTGGCCCCGCCCGGCGGTTCTGCTGGAGGCCGTCGCCCCGCTGCGCTCCCACGACTTCTTCTGGGTCGTCGCCACCCGACTGTTCCAGACGCTCGGCATCTGGACCATCCTGCCGTTCGTCACGTTCTACTTCCAGGACGTCGTCCGGGCGGGCAACTTCGGCGCGGCGAGTGACCTGTGGCTGCTGGCCGTGCTCGCCGGCGGTATCGGACCAGCGGTGGCCTGCGGCTATCTCTCTGATCGCCTGCGGCGCCGCCGACTCTTCGTGTACGCGTCGAGCGCGACCCAGGGCCTCGTGGCCGCGGTCCTGGTGTTCAGCCTGGTCTCGAGCCTGCCCCTGATCTACGGCCTGGGGATCCTCTTCGGCGTCGGCTACGGAGCCTACTCCGCGGTGGACTGGGCGATGGCGTGCGACGTGCTGCCCGAGCGCGAGCGGTCGGCGGCCAAAGACATGGCGCTGTTCCACGTCGCGTACACGCTGCCCCAGGTCGTTGGCCCCGCCCTGCTGGCGCCTGCGCTGTTCTTCCTCAACCGGTCGGGCGCCACCGTGCTGGGCGTGCATACGGGCGGGAATCTGGGCTACCGGATCGTGTTCGCCAGCGCAGCGATCTGGTTCGTGCTCGCGACGGTCATGGTCAGGAACGTCCGCGGGGTCCGCTGATCCGTGCGGCGCCGAGGCGTGGGACAGCCCCTTGTCATACCCGCAGGCGGGTGACCAGGAGGCAAGCTCTACGAGCAGGAGGATCGGCTGAGGGCCCCAGCGAGGGCCACGTCCCACCCGGGCGTGCTTCGCTGACTTCGGGCGACGCGTGATCATTGTCCTGAGAGATGCACGCACGGCGGGTCGCGGTGGTGGGCGGAGGCATCGGCGGGCTGACGGCCGCTCTCCTGCTGGCTCGAATCGGTGTGCGGGTGATACTCCTGGAGCGGCATCCCGCGCCGACCGACGCCGGTACGGCACTGGGGCTGTACCCGAATGGGCTGGCCGTCCTGCACGGCCTGGGTCTTGGCGAAGCGCTCGGCGAGATGGGCTTCCAGGTCCGCCGTGCCGTCTTCGCCATCGACGGGCATGCCGTCACGAACCTCTCCTTCCCGGACTTCGGCGCCGGGCTGGATCACGCACTGGTCCTGACGCGCGGCGGGCTCTCCCGGGTGCTGCTCGACGCAATCGCCGCGACCGGCGGCGTCGAGGTCCGGCACGGCCACAGGGTGGTCGGCGCGACCCCGGACGGTCATCTCGACGTGCGCGGGCCCGGCGGAGCTACCTGCGAGCTCCAGGCCGACCTCGTGATCGGGGCGGACGGCGTCCACTCCCGCGTGCGAGCCTCAGGTCATTTCCACCCACGGCTGGTGCGGACCAGGAGTGTGGCGATGCGCATGCTGATCACCTGGCAGCCGACCTCCGCCTCCATCGGCGAGCACTGGGGCCGGTACGGCATCGCAATCGCGTCCCCCGTGCACGGGGGTACGGCCTACGTCGCTTTCGGAGCGTCCCGCGGCCGTCTCAAGGCGGCGCTGGAACGGCGTGACCTCGTGGCGCTCTGCGAGGCCGGCGCAGCGCTGCTTCCCGAGGCCGGGGACGCGCTGGCGGGAGTCAACCTCGATGATGCGGTCGTGACGCCGATCGAGACGGTGAGGTGCCGATGCTGGACCGACGGCCGGCTGGTGCTGCTCGGCGACGCTGCCCATGCGATGACCCCACACCTCGGGCAGGGAGCCAACAGCGCCCTGCTCGACGCTGCCGCCCTGGTTCTGGCGCTGTCCTCGGAGCCGTCGCTGGCCACCGCGCTGCGGGCCTATGTCGCCCGGCGCAGGTGGCCTGTGACCTGGATCCAGCGCGCCTCGAGGCTGCACTGCTTCGTCTCCGAGAGCTGCACGCTGCCGGGCTTGCGGCAGGTCCGCGACGCGGTCGTGGGCCGGCTGGTCCACCTCGACGGTTCGCTCATCCGTGCCATACAGCAGGAGGACCCGGCGGCGGTCTACGGTGCCGTCCGCGGGCTGGCGCACCGGTCATGATCTTCGAGGTCGCTCTCGGCATCTGGCTGCTCGTCAGGGGGCTACGAACCGGAAACGGGCCATCACCCGTCCTGCTGGTAGTACTCCCTGCCCAGGTGGGTGATCTGGTCCTCGCCCATCAGCCAGCGCAGGGTGTTCTTGAGCTTCGTCTGCTGGATGAACAGATCGTTCTCCGGATAGACGCTGGGGGCGTGCTGCGGGCTCTTGAAGTAGAACGAGAGCCACTCCTGGACGCCGCGCAGGCCGGCCCGCTGGGCCAGGTCCATGAAGAGCACCAGGTCGAGCACGAGCGGAGCCGCCAGGATCGAGTCGCGGCAGAGGAAGTCGACCTTGATCTGCATCGGGTAGCCCAGCCATCCGAAGAGGTCGATGTTGTCCCAGCCTTCCTTGCTGTCGCCCCGCGGCGGGTAATAGTTGATCCTGACCTTGTGAAAGATGTCGCCATACAGCTCGGGATAGACGTCGGGTTGCAGGATCTGCTCGAGAACGCCGAGCTTCGTCTCCTCTTTGGTCCGGAAGCTGTCCGGGTCGTCCAGCACCTCGCCGTCCCGGTTGCCCAGGATGTTGGTCGAGTACCAGCCGCGCAGTCCCAGCATGCGGGCCTTCAGCATCGGGGCGATGACCGTCTTCACCAGCGTCTGCCCGGTCTTGAAGTCCTTGCCGCAGATCGGCACCCCACGGTCGTTCGCGAGCGCGCTCAGGGCCGGGATGTCCACGGTGAGGTTGGGGGCGCCGTTGATGAAGGGCACGCCCTCCATGAGTGCCGCGTACGCATACAGCATTGACGGGGGGATGGAAGGGTCGTCGGCCTCCATCGCGCGCTCCAGCGACTCGATGTCGGCGTGCGCCGGGCCCTCCTCCAGAAAGATCTCTGTGGAGGCGCACCAGATCATCACCAGGCGGTCGCACGCGTGTGCCTCCCGGAAATCGGTGATGTCCCGGCGCAGCGCCTCGGCCAGCTCGCGCTTGCTGTGCCCGGCCTTGACGTTCACACCGTCGAGCCGCCGCACGTACCTCTGGTCGAACACCGCCGGCATCGGCTCCAGCTCGCTGAGCTCGCCGGCCACCTGCTCGACGTGGCCGTACCGGTCCAGGACGCCACACCTCACCGCCGCTTCGTACGCGTTGTCGGGGATGGGATCCCAGCCCCCGAACACCATGTGGTCGAGCGGGGCCAGCGGCACGAGCTCCCTGATCAGCGGCGCGCGGCGCTCGGTGCGCTTCCCGAGCCTGATCGTGCCCATCTGCGTCAGCGACCCGAATGGGTGGGCCTGGCCTCGCCTGACGAGCTCGACGCCGGCCACGAACGTCGACGCGACGGCGCCCATGCCGACCATGAGGACGCCCAGCCGACCGTCGGCGGGCTCGATGACGTGCGCCGACGTGTCCACGAAGTCGCGCGCCTCCAGCGCGATGCCTCGCTCACGGGCGAGCGCCATGAGCGGCTCGTGCCACTGGGCCGGGATCCGGCCCGTGCTGGCCCAGTGCTCGACCGTGCTCTGGCGCCGGCCCAGCAGCTGCGCCAGCGCGCTCTGGCCCTGGAATCGCCGGATCACGCGCTCCGCGGGGTTCAGGTGATGGCTCGACATGGAGCGATGATAACGATTTTTTCGTTAGCGCGTGCGAGCTTCGTGCAGCGTGGTCGAACCGCCGGTCAGGCCTGGCAGGGACCGGCACGACTCCCTGTGTTCCCGGTGCCCCACTGGCCGAGCGCATGCACCAGGGTCCCGGCGAGGGCCTCCGTGAGCGTGGAGCGGGGTACGTCGCGGCGCTCGGCCCAATCCAGGCTGACGGCCTCGACGAAGCCGATCCAGCCGAACACCGCAAGCCGCAGGAGCGGGGGCAGCGGATCCTCGTGCCGGAGGAACCCCAGCACCCGCCGGTAGATCGCCTGGCGCACCCCGTCGACGATGGCGATCACGTCCGGGTCTCCACCCAGGTCGCCACGCAGGATCGCCCGGTAGGCGTGGGCGTGGTCCTCGACATAGCGGAGGTAGGTGGACAGGCCTCCGCGCAGGGCCTGCTCTGGCTCGCCCGTGGAAGCCTGCTCGATGAGATCCAGGAGTTGCTCGGCGGCGAAGCGCAGGCCCTCCACGTAGAAGGTGCGCTTCGTGGGGAAGTAGCGGTAGACGAGCGGACGGGAGATGCCAGCCTGTTCGGCCACCTCTTCGAGTGACAGCTCGTGGTACGTGACCTGACTGAGGAGGCGGACGCCGACCTCCAGGAGCTGGCGGCGCCGCGCGTCCGGGCGCAGCCGGGAGCGAGCTGCCACACCAGCAGGATAGCGCCTATTGACTCCACGTCAGCAGCGGTGATAATCGTTGCTGACATGGAGTCAATAACGCGCGGCATCTCCCCGGGCCCCTGGTTCCAGACCGAGAACGCCTGGCAGTGGCTCCTCCTGGCCGTGGCCCTGGCGCCCCTGCTGGCCGGGCTGGGTGCCGCACGCCGGCGGGGCCTGGAACGGCTCACCGAGATGCCACCCTGGGCGGGAGCCGGTACCTGGCTCGCGACCTGGGCGCTGGGCGTGGCCTTCTTCGGGTTCATGTGGGACGTGACCTGGCACGCCGACCTGGGCCGGGACCAGGAGCTGTTCACGGTGCCCCACGTGCTGATCTTGCTCGGCCTCATGGGCATCGGCGCAGCCTTCGTCGCCGCCGTGGCGCTGGCCACGCTCGCGGACTCGGCGCCCGGGCTGCGCGTGGGGCGCCTGCGGATGCCGGTCTCGGCAGTGCCCCTGGGCCTGCTCGCGGCCGGCGCGCTGGCCGGCTTCCCGCTCGATGCCTACTGGCACGCGCTGTACGGCATCGACGTGACCCTGTGGAGCCCCACCCACCTCCTGATGATCGGGGCGGCCTCGCTCACGCCGATCGCGGTCTGGCTGATGTTTCGGGAGGCCGGCGTCCACGCTCAGCGAGGGCGCGTCCGAAGGCTCTGGCTGGCGATGCCGGCCATGGTGCTGGTCGGCCTGTCCACCTTTCAGCTCGAGTTCGACCTCGCCATCCCGCAGTGGGAGCCGCTCTACCAGCCACTCCTGCTGGCCGGCGCCATGGCAATCGCGCTGACGGCCGCGCGGGTGGCCATCGGCCGCGGCGGGGCCCTGCTGGCCGCCGCCCTCTTCCTGACCATGCGGGCGCTGGTCGCCGTCGTGCTGGCAGTGGGATTCGGCCGGAGCCTGGCCGACTTCCCTTTCACCCTGGCCGAGGCCCTCTGCGTGGAGGCGGCCTTCCTGCTGACGGGGCTGTCCGTTCTCGCCAGGGCGGTCGTGGGCGGCCTGCTGGTGGCCACCGCGGGCCTGGCCGCGGAGCTGGGGTGGACCCACCTGTGGTATCCGCTGCCGTGGGGCTGGGGCCTGCTGCACTACTGGTGGATGGACGGCGCGCTGGCCGTGGCCGGGGCGCTGGTGGGCGCGGCCATGGGCAACGTCGCCGCCGGCCGGCGCGCCGACCTGCCGCCGCCGGCCGCGGTGGCCGCGCTGGTGGCGATCGGGGCATTGCTGGCGCTGCACCTGCCGTTGCGGCATGCCGACCCCTCGCGTGTCACGGTCGCGTCGTCGCCGGCCGGTCCGGCCCACCTCGAGATGACCCGGACAGGCGTCCCCCTGCCGGAGCAGCCGGTCTGGGTGAACGTCGCGGTGTCGCCCGCCGCGGCTCCCCAGGGCGCCGACTGGTTCGTGGTCATTGCCTGGCAGGGAGGCGCGCCAGTGCAGCACGCGGACCTGCTCCGCGAGGCCGACGGCCGCTACCGGTCCGCGGTGCCGGTGCCCGCCGGCGGCGGCTGGAAGACGATGGTCATGCTGGCCCACGACGACGTGCTGGAAGCAGCCCCGGTGGCGATGCCCCCCGACTTCCAGTACGGGCTGCCGCAGGTGCCCGCGCCCCAGGCCCCCCGCACCAGCGCTTTCGTCCCGGCCTCCCGCCTGCTGATGCGCGAGGCGCACGGCGGCCCCCAGTGGCCGGCGGCGGCGATGGTGTCCTTCTTCGCGCTGATGGTGGCGGCCTGGACCGCGGCCCTGGCGGCGGCGTACGGCCGGGTCGGGACCGCGGGGCCCAGGCCGCCGCAGCGGGCGCGGAGTCGGCAACCCGGACCCGCTCGGGAGGCGCGGGCGTGAGCATCCCGAGGCCGACAGCGGATCTGAACCGTCAGCACCCGTCCCCCAGGGCATCAGGAGGTGAGCCGCCGGCTCCTATCGGGTCGCGGTCCCCGCATCGCCCTCGGGCGGCAGCACCGGCCCCGGTGAGGTCACCTCGAGTCCGGGCCGTTGCTCGCGGCGGCTGAGAACGTACCCGGCCGAGGCCGCCATCACGACGGCAACGGTGAGCAGCAGCAGCCGGTAGTCGGCCACGACGAGGAGGGCGGCGCCCAGACCGATGGACAGCGTCTGCGGCACCCCGATCGCCATGCTCGCGGCCGCGTACGCGCGGCCCTGCAGCTCGACCGGGGTCGCCTGCTGGACCAGCGTGGTGACCGCCACGATCGCGACCGGCAGCCCGCCCCCGAAGACGGCGAAGCCAGCCAGCGCCGCAGGCGTTGACGGGGCGATGAGCAGCAGCTCACCGGCCGCCATCAGCACGACTCCGAGCGCGAACGCGACCCCCTCGCCGGCGCGCCGGACCGCCCGCCCGGCGAGCAGCCCACCGGTGAGCCCGCCCGCGCCCTGCACGGCCGCCAGCACGCCGAGGAACGACGGCGGCCGGTGGAGGCCGCGGTCCACGACGGCAAAGATGAGGCTCTCGCTGAACCCCAGCACCAGGACTGCGACGGCCGCCGCGATCGTGAGCTGGCGCAGCCGGGTGGTGCGCGCCACGTGGCGGAAGCCAGCCGTGATCTGTTCCCTCCAGCGCAGGGGGCCGGGCCTGGGCCGCCCCTCGGACACCCGCATCAGCGCGAGCGCGGCGGCGGCGGCCACGAAGGTGGCCGAGTCCAGCGCCGCCACCGTCGGGCCGCCGAGCAGGACGAAGAGGCCGGCGCCTGCCAGGGGGCTGACCAGGCGCAATCCCTGTCGTACCGCCTGGAGGATTCCGTTCATGTCGGCCAGCAGCTCGCCGGGCAGCGTCGCCTGGAGGAGCGCGGACTGGCCGGAGTCGAGCACGGTGTAGGAGGCGCCGTACAGCACCATCACGGTGTAGATCAGCCAGACGTCACCAGGCCCGCGCACCGCAACCAGCGGCAGCACGGCGGTGCCCATGGCCAGGTTGACGGCGATCAGCAGCGGCCGCCGGCGCACCCGGTCGACGAGCGTCCCGGACAGCGGGCTGAGCAGTTGCGGCACCGCGAATGCGAAGAAGACCAGGCCGGCCGCCGAGCTGCTGCCCGTCAGCGTCTTCACCCAGATCCCCATCGCCAGCCACAGGGCCGTGTCGCCGAGGATCGACAGGCCCTGCCCGGCCAGGTAGAGGCGGGCCTCGCGGATCGCCAGGAGGCGGGCCATCAGCCCCCGGCCTCCAGGCGGATGAACGGGAAAGCGAACAGCAGGACCTCGATCGGCAGCGAGCCCTCGGGGCGCAGGGACGGGTCCGCGAGGCGGTCCGTGAAGCGGCGGAGCACGGCGTGCACCTCGGCATCCACCTGGCGCAACTCGTCAGGCGTCACATGGAGCAGGTACTCGCTCTGTCCCGTCACCTCCTGCCACTCGTTCGGGTACGTGTGGCGCACGCGGCGCGAGGCCTGGTAGCGGGCGAGGTAGCGGTCCACCAGCACCTGATCGAGGAGGGTGGCAGCGAGCCTGGTCTCGGGGTTGGCGTGGACGTCCGTGTAGCGAAGACCGGTGCGGGTCAGCCGCCAGGGCCGCTGCCGGCCCCGGCCGCCGCCGGCCTCCTCCACGAAGCCGTACTTGGCCAGCTGGCGGAGGTGGAACGAGCAGTTGGCCGGGGACTCGCCCAGCCGTTCGGCCGCCTCGGTGGCGGTGAGCGGCCCCTCGCCGGTGAGCGTCTCCAGCAGTGCGATGCGAAGGGGGTGCGCGAGTGCCCGCATCGTCCGCGGGTCGGTCAGCACGTATGGCTCCAGCCGGGCGTCGCCCTCGAAAGGCATGTTTCGAAGTATATATCTCAAAAGTGTCGTTTCGATGCTCGCAGCGGCCGAGCCGGCGGGCTTCGGGAAGACCAGGCGCCGCGCGGGGCCAAGCGGTCCGCACCGGTCCGTGGCGACCGGCCTACCCTGGCGGCATGGCACGAGTCGTTCACTTCGAGGTCACTGCAGATGAGCCCGAGCGGGCTGTGGACTTCTACCGCAAGGCCTTCGGCTGGAAGATCGAGCGCTGGGAGGGCGGGCCACCCTACTGGCTGATCGATACCGGGGAGGGGGTCGGCACAGGAGGCGCCGTCATGCCCCGCGGTGACCACCACCAGGCGGTCATCAACACCATCGGCGTGGAGTCAATCGAGAGCGCGACGGCCGCCGTCCGCGCCGCCGGCGGCGAGGTGCTGATGGACCCACCGGACGAGATCCCGGGCGTCGGCCTGTTCGCGTACGCGCGGGACACCGAGGGCAACACCTTCGGCCTGCTGCAGCCGGCGCCCAGGCAATCCTGAGCGGCCGGCTCGCCGGCGGGCGCGGCGATAACCTGAAGGAGGGACGACGGCACGGGCATCAGGAGGTGAGCACATCACGCTGATCTGGGTGCGGCAGCCGGTCCAGGCCGGCAGCTTCGAGGACGAGCCCATCGGGGCGAACGTCGAATGGCAGCCCGCTCTCGACATCTACGAGGCTGCCGAGAGCTTCCTCCTCGTGTTTGCGCTGCCGGGGGTCCGGCCCCAGGACGTGGAGGCGATGGTGGTCGACCGGTCCTTCGCCGTCAGCGGGACCCGGCACGTCCCCCTGCCGGCCGGCGTGCGGGCGCACCTGATCGAGTCGGCCCGCGGTTACTTCGAGCGGCGGGTCCGCCTGCCCGGCAACGCGGACCTGGCCGGGCTGCGCACCGAGCTCGCGAACGGGCAGCTTCTCGTCGAGATCCCCAAGCGCCGGACGGGGCCGGTTCGGATCACGGTGACGACGGCGTGACCGGCGCGTCGGTCTCGCCCGGGCCGAACGAGAGCACACTGCCCGCGCTCGTCCTGCCCGCCGTGATCGTCTACCCGGGCGTCGTGGCCGGGCTGCTCGTGCAGGAGCCAGGGGCGGCGGCTGCCGTGGAGAGCGCAGCGGGCCGGAACGTCCCGCTGGCGCTGTTCCAGGCCGGGGAGGGGGAGGGCATCGAGGCCGCCGTGCAGATCGGCGTCAGCGCCCGGATCGCCCGCCTTGTGCGTCTGCCGGCGGGGCCGATCCAGCTGCTCCTGCAGGGCGTCGCCCGCGTGCGCCGGCAGGCGGTCGTGCAGCGGGAACCCTTCGCGGAGGTGGTCGTCGAGAACATCCAGCAGCCCCAGGCGCCGGTGCTCGGCAACCCGCTCCGCGAGGCGGTGGTCAACAGCCTGCGCGCCGTGGCCGCGGCCTCGCCGACCATCTCGGACGAGGTCGTCCTGCTGGCGGCCAACGCCGGCGACGCCGGCGAGCTGGCGGACGTCGTGGCGGCGACGATCGAGCTGCCGCCCGAGCAGCGGCAGCGGGTGCTGGAGGCGATCGATCCCATCCCGCGCCTGGAGATGGTGCTGGAGCTGTCAGAGGGGCGGCGGCGGTACCTGGAGGTCTCGCAGCAGATCCGGGAGCAGGTCGGCGCCAGGGCCGGCCGCCAGCAGCGGGAGAACCTCCTGCGCGAGCAGCTGAGCGTGATCCAGCGCGAGCTGGGGGAGCTGGACCCGCAGCAGGCCGAGGTGAACGCGCTTCGGCGTGAGCTGGATGCGAAGGACCTGCCCGAGGATGTCCGCAAGGAGGTGGACCGTGAGCTCTCCAGGCTCGCGGCCATCGTCCCGGCCTCGCCGGAGTACGCGATCATCCGCACCCGGCTGGACTGGATCCAGAACCTCCCCTGGGCGGATCCACCGCCCGATACCATCGACCTGGAGCAGGCCCGCGCCGTGTTGGACGAAGACCACTACGGCCTGGAGCGGATCAAGGACAGGATCATCGACTACCTGGCCGTCACCAAGCTCCGCGGCGGGATGCGGGGTCCCATCCTCTGCCTGGTCGGGCCGCCCGGGGTCGGCAAGACCTCCCTCGGGCAGTCGATCGCTCGGGCGCTGGGCCGTCCGTTCGTGCGCGCCTCGCTGGGCGGAGTGCGTGACGAGGCCGACGTCCGCGGCCACCGGCGCACGTACGTGGGTGCGCTTCCGGGTCGGATCATCCAGGGCATGCGGCGGGCGGAGAGCCGCAACCCCGTGTTCATGCTGGACGAGGTCGACAAGCTCGGCGTCAGCTTCCAGGGCGATCCCTCCGCCGCCCTCCTCGAGGTGCTCGACCCGGCCCAGAACCACAGCTTCGTGGACAGCTACCTCGACGTGCCCTACGACCTGAGCCGCGTCTTCTTCATCTGCACGGCCAACGTCCTCGACACGATCCCGGCGCCGCTCGTCGACCGGATGGAGGTCATCCAGCTGTCCGGCTACACCGACCAGGAGAAGCGCGAGATCGCGTGCCGGCACCTGCTGCCGAAGCAGATGGCCGAGCACGGGCTGCCCGAGGGGACGGTGGTGATGGACGACGTGGTGCTGACGAGGCTGATCCGGGGCTGGACGCGGGAGGCGGGAGTGCGCCAGCTCGAGCGCCAGCTGGCCGCGGTCTGCCGCAAGCTCGCCCGGCGGCGAGCCTCCGGCGACGAGTCGCGCGTGCAGGTGACGGTGGACATGCTCATGGAGTGGCTGGGGCCGCCGCGGCTGGAAGAGGACGCGCTTCTGGAGGCGGAGACGGTCGGCGCCGCCACAGGCCTGGCCTGGACCCCCGTCGGGGGCGACGTGCTGACCGTGGAGGCCAGCGTCGTGCCGGGCAGCGGGCAGCTGACGCTGACGGGCCAGCTCGGCAGCGTCATGCAGGAGTCCGCCCGCGCGGCCATCACGTACGCGCGCAGCCGCGCCGACGACCTCGGCCTGCCGCCGGACTTCTTCAGCAAGCACGACCTGCACATCCACGTGCCGGCCGGCGCGGTTCCCAAGGACGGCCCCTCGGCCGGTGTGACGCTGGCCACCGCACTGATCTCCGCCGCGACGAGGCGGCCGGTCGACCGGCGCTGGGCGATGACGGGCGAGGTGACGCTTCGCGGGCTGGTGCTGCCCGTCGGCGGCATCAAGGACAAGGTGCTCGCCGCCGACCGGCTGGGGCTGAGCGGCGTGATCCTGCCGAGCCGCAACGAGCGCGACCTGACGGACGTGCCTGCGGACGTCCGCGAGCGGCTCCAGTGGAGGCTGGTCGACCGGGTCGATCAGGTGCTCGAGGTGGTGCTCAGGCCCCGCCGGGAGGCGGCCGCGGCGCTCAGCTACTAGCGGCTTCATGAGGATCGCCGCCGCAGTCCTGCCCGCCGCCGGGTCCGACGTCCAGGTGCGCGAGGTCGAGCTCGCCGGGCCGGGGCCGGGTGAGGTCCTGGTGCGCCTGCACGCCAGCGGGGTCTGTCACAGCGATCTCAACGCCGTCGACGGGACCGCTGCCACGCGCTGCCCGGCGGTCCTCGGCCACGAGGGCGCCGGTGTCGTCGAGTCCGCTGGAGCAGGCGTCGACCTCCCGCTGGGGCTGCGCGTGGCGCTCTCGTGGATGCCGGCCTGCGGCAGCTGCGAGGAATGCGTCCGCGGCCACACCCACCTCTGTCGGAGCGCGTGGGCCGCCATGTCCCACGGCGGCCTCCTGGACGGCACGCCCCGGCTCTCGCTGGACGGCCGCCCCCTGTACCACTACTCGTTCCTCTCGACGTTCGCCGAGGCGGCGGTCGTGCCCGCGAGCTGCTGCATCCCCATCCCGGACGTGACACCATGGGCGGTCGCCGCGATCGTCGGCTGCGCCGTCTCGACCGGCATCGGCGCCGTCTGGAACACGGCCAGGGTGCGGCCCGGTGACCGCGTGGCGGTCGTGGGCTGCGGCGGGGTCGGGCTGAGCGCCGTGCTGGGCGCGCTCTCCGTCGGCGCGGACCCGGTGGTGGCGGTGGACCTCGCGGAGGAGAAGCTGGCGGTCGCCGCCGACCTGGGCGCGACCGCGACCGTCGCCTGGGCGGGCAGCGCGGAGTCCACGGCGGCTGCGGTCCGGGAGGCAGCGGGCGGCGGCGTCGACTATGCCTTCGAGGCCACGGGCCGACCGGAGGCGATGCTGGCCGCGTTTCTGTCCACGCGGCCGCGGGGAGCCGCTGTGCTCATCGGCATCTCCCGGGCGGACGCCGTGCTGCCCGTTCCCGCCATCGAGATCCCACGCGCCGAGCGCCGGATCCTGGGCAGCGCATACGGCTCCGTCCGCCCGGAGCGGGACTTTCCGATCATCCTTCGTCTCCATGCCAGGGGCCGGCTGCCACTCGACCGACTGATCTCCCACCGGCTGCCGCTCAGCGCGGCCGCCGAGGCCCTGGAGCTGGTGCGCAGTGGTCGGGCCGTCCGCGCCGTGCTCCGGCTCGGCGGAGCCGAAGGAGCTTCTGTGGGCACGCGATGAAGATCACCGGCATTCGGCTCCGCCGGTTCCGGCTCCCGCTCGACCCACCGCTCAGGGCGGCCTGGGATCCGGTGCCGCGGACCAGGTTCGACGCGACGGTCGTCTGCGTGCAGACCGACGACGGTCTGGTGGGGCTGGGTTCCGGCGACTCCATGGATGGCTTCGAGCCGTACGCCGACCTGTTCATCGGCAGGGATCCGCTCCAGATCTCCCGGCACGTGCGCACCCTGGAGACGATCGGCTTCCACGCGGGTCGCTACTGGCCGCTCGAGGCCGCCCTGTGGGACGTGGTCGGCCAGGCCTGCGGCCAGCCGGTCTCCGTCCTCTTCGGCGGCAGCTCCGACCGCCTGCCTGCGTACGCGTCCTGGGGCGAGGTGCGGCCGGCGGCGGAACGGGCCGAGGCGGCCATCGCGCTTCGCGAGCAGGGCTTCCGCGCGGTCAAGATCCGCTGCCTGCGAGAGCGGCTCCCCGACGGCATCGAGACCGTGCGGGCCGTGCGCCGGGCCGTCGGGTCGTCGATGGAGATCATGGTCGACCTCAATCAGGCCTGGCGCATGCCGGGGGACATCGAGCCGGCGCTCGACCCGGCCGGCGCGCGACGCGCCGTCGAGGAGCTCCGCGAGGTGGGCGTGCTCTGGGTCGAGGAACCGCTGCCGGCGGTGGACCGGGCCGGGTTGGCATCGCTCCGGGCCGCCACCGGGGTCAGGATCGCCGCCGGCGAGATGGCGCGGACGCTCCCGGAGCTCCTCGATCACCTGGACGCAGACTCCCTCGACGTCTATCAGCCCGACGTGGTGCTCGCGGTGGGGCTGTCGCGCGCCAGGCTGGTCGCCGAGCTGGCGATGTCCAGGAACCGCTGGTTCACGCCGCATACGTGGACGAACGGGCTCGGGCTGCTCGCCAACCTGCACGTGGCGGCAGGCGTCGGCGGGGGCCCGTTTCTGGAGTTCCCGTTCGATCCCCCGGCCTGGTCGCCGGAGCGGCGCGACTTCTTCCTCGCGGAGGCTGTGCGAGTCGGCCCCGACGGCTGCGTCGCGGTGCCGGCCCGCGCCGGGCTCGGAGCCCGGCTGGACGAGGCGGCCGCCGCGCGGTACGAGGTCCGCTGAGCCCGGCGATGGACGCGTGCCCGGCCGTCCTCATCCGGCTTCCCCGCAAGGTGCGCCCGCGGTGAGCGTGCTGCTCCGGACCCGCGCGGACATCACGCTGGACGCCCTGCGGAGGGTGTCATGGGCGGGCGAGTCGGTGGAGATCGCGCCACCGGCGCTGGAGCTGATGGACCGGTGCCACGAGGCGTTCCAGACCCTGGTCGACGTGCGGCTGGCGCAGGACGCGACCGCGATGGTGTACGGCGTCACGACCGCCCCGGGCGACGGAGGGCTGGCCAACCTCACGGCCGAGCAGCTCGAGCGCCGCCCGACGCGGATCTGGACCGCGGCGTCGTTCGGTGAGGCGCTCCCGGAGCGGGTCGTCCGGGGGATCGTCCTTGCTCGACTCGCCAACTTCCTGGGCGGCCACGCCGCGGTCCGCGCCGAGGTCGGCCGCGCCGTGGCCGCCATGCTCGACGGCGGGGAGCTGCCCCGCGTGCCCGCTCAGGGCAACGGCGGCTCGGGCGAGATCCTCGCGCTCGGGCACCTCTTCTATGACCTGAGCGCGCGGCTCACGCTGCAGCCCAGGGAGCGGATGGCGCTCATCAACGGCTCGCCGTGCTCGGCCGCGCTGGTCGGGGACGTCGCGCTTGCCGCTCACGGACGGACGCGGCTCGCCGAGCAGGTCTTCGCGCTCTCCACCGAGGCGGTCGCCGCTCCGCTGGAGGCGTACTCGTCCGACCTCGAGCCGCTCTGGGGCGACGAGCACGAGACCGCCGCGCTCCGATCGCTCCGGTCGCTGCTCGACGGCCACCATCCGGAACGCCAGCGGCACCAGGCGCCGGTGAGCTTTCGCATCCTGCCCCGCGTGCTCGGCCAGGTGCGGCGTGCGGGGGCGGAGGCCGAGCGGGCCGCGGCCGTATCGCTCCGGTCCGTGACCGACAACCCGGTGTACGTCCCGGCCGACGAAGGTCGGCCGCTTGGCACCGTCCTCTCGACAGGGGGATACCACAACCCCCAGGCTGTGGCCGCCATCGACGGCGTCTCTTTCGCGTGGGCCGACCTGTGCCAGCTCGCCGAGCGCCACACCGACAAGCTCTTCCTGCATCCGGCCACCGCGCCGCATGTCGACCAGGAGTGGTCCTACAAGCCGCTGCACATGGTGCAGAACGCGTGGGCCGAAGAAGCCCGCCTGCTCGCTCACCCCACGCTGCTCTCGCTCGGCGGCTTCGGCCAGAACGACGTGCCGGCCCTCGCGTTCCTGGCCTGGCGCAAGGCCATGGCGATCGGTCGCTGCCTGGACGCGGCGCTCGCGGTGCTCGCTGCGATCGCAGCGCACGCGCTCGATGCCGGCGGCCGACCGACGCCGGCTGCGCTGAGCGAGCTCGCGCAGGAGGTCAGGGCCGTGTTCGCGCCTGTGGCGGACGTCAGGCGCCTGGGGCCGGACTGCGACGCGCTTACCGCGGCGTTCGCCCGGCGTGTGTTCCAGGGGCGGGTCGCGGGCCGGGACGCGCAGGCCGGGGCGGCGCCGCTCCTCGACTTGTGACGCCCGAGCGTCAGCTCGCGGCGCTCGACCCCGCAGCAGGCGCCACTATCCCACTAATAGTAGGATTGGCACATGGCCATGCGCCAGCCGGCCGTCAAGAAGTCCGTGACCATCGACCGAGACGTGCTCGATCGCCTGGGCGCGGAGCGGACGCGGAACTTCTCCGCCACGGTCAACGAGAGCCTGCGCCTGCTCGCGGCGCTCGATGCGCAGCAGGCGCTCGTCGACGAGTGGGAGGCGGAAAACGGTCCGTTCGCCCAGGACGAGCTGCGGCCGTTCCTGGAGACCGCTATGCGCGCTCAGGTCGAGAACACGATGCGCGCCATCGCCGAGCGTCGGGCGGCACCGACGTAGGAGGTGTCGGCACGCTCTCGCGGGCGTCCCCGGTCCAGGTCCGCCGCCACGCCGATCACCCGTGTGACCGTGGACACCGGATGGGTGATCGCCGCCGAGCGCGATCCTCGCCGTGCCCGTCTGCACATTGCCGCGCTCACCAGGCTGGGGCAGGTGATGGTCGTGTCGCCCGTCGTGATCCTGGAAGCACGTCAGCGGGCTGGTGACGTGGGCCGCGTCGACGTCGTGCTGGCTCGGTTGGAGCAGGAGAGCATCACGCCGCAGGACGGTCGTCGAGCCAGCGACCTGCTGCGCGAGGCGGGCCGGCAGAGCAGCAACCCTCACCGGCGCGTCCACGAGATCGGCCTGGTGGACGCACTGGTGGCGGCGCTGGCGGAACGGCTGGACGGCATCGTATACACGGGCGATCCGCAGAATCTCGGATGGCTGCGCGACGCGGGCGCTCGGATCACCGTCGTGCCCGTTCCTTTCTAACCTCCGGGCGGTCGGGTAGCCTGGGAGCGATGGCCTTCGGGTTCACCTGACGCTGACGGGCACGATCTCCGCCCTGGTCCGACCTGTCCCAACGGGTCGGAGAAACCAGAGAAGGAGATCATCGGTGCTCAGCCAGCCAGACGCTGTCCACTTCGGCGCCATCGGGGCCACCATCCGCGGCGGCGGCCTCGATGCCAACTCTGCGCGGTCGCCCCGCCTCGGGGACTCGCCGCGGGGGCGATGGCTCTGCTGCCTCGCCAGGGGGGCCCTCAGGTGACCGCCTCGCCGGCCTACGGGTTCGACGACGACCCCGCCACGCGCCGGCTCCTGCGCTCCCGGCCTCCCCGGGCGGGGCTCGTCTGGGCGGGGGCTGCGGCCGGAGGACAGGTCCTCTCGGCTCGACCGCTCCGGGGCGGGCTGTCCTCGGCGGTGCACGAGCTGACCATCCGGAGCGCGGCCGCTGCCACCATCCGCGGCGGGGCCGCCGCCCCCGTCCGGCGCGTGGTGCTGCGCCGCTACGTCCGCCACGAGCTCGACGCCGAGGAACCTGACCTGGTGATGCGTGAAGCGCGCGCCCTCCAGTTCGTGTCGGCGCTCGACCTGCCCACACCGGAGGTGCTGGCCGTCGACCCGACCGGGGCTGAGGCCGGCGCGCCGGCGCTGCTGATGACGCGCCTGCCCGGGCGGGTCGAGTGGTCGCCCGCCGACCTCGAGCGCTGGCTCCAGCGGCTGGCTGCCGTCCTCGCGCCGATCCACCGGGCCGCACCGCCCCCGCCCGCCGTTGTCCGGCGCTATGCGCCCTACCGCCAGCACTCCTACCAGACCCCGGCCTGGGCCCGCTGGCCGGCGGTCTGGGAGCGGGCGGTGCAGATCTTTCACGGCCCCACCCCGAATGGCCCGGCAGTGTTCCTCCACCGCGACTTTCACCCCGGCAACGTGCTCTGGCAACGGGGGCTGGTGACCGGCGTGGTGGACTGGCAGTCGGCCGCGGTTGGCCCTACTTCGGTCGACGTCGGTCACTGCCGGGCCAACCTAATGCGCTACGGCCTGGACGCAGCGGACCGGTTCACAGCCATCTGGGAGCGGGGCGGCGGCCAGCGCTACCACCCGTGGGCGGACGTGGTCACGATCATCGGCTTCCTGGATGGGCTGCGCGACGATCCACCCTCGGACGCCCTGGTCGTCGAGGACGCCCTGGCTCGGGCCGTGGCGGAGCTCGGCTAGGGGTGCGGCCGCACCCCCAGGGCTGCGATGATGGTTGCGATGAGCGAGGCGGACGTCCCCGGCCGCGACGCCGTCGATCGATTCGCGCTCCGCGTCTGGCAGTACAAGCAGGGGGAGGTCGTCTCCCTGATGGTTCACCTCGGCGATCGGCTTGGGCTGTACCGCGCGCTCGACGGCGCGGGCTGGCTGACTCCCGCCGCCCTGGCAGCGAAGACCGAGCTCAACGAGCGCTGGGTCCGCGAATGGCTCCGTGGCCAGGCCGCCGCCGGGCTGATCGACGCGGACGACGACGCAACCGCCTTTGCCCTCAGGCCCGAGGGTGCGCTCGTGCTGGCCAGGGAGGAGGACAGCCTGGCGTTCGCAGCGGGAGCCTTCAGTGGCGGGATCGCGCCGCCCGCTGTCGTGGACGCCCTGGCCAACGCGTTTCGAACCGGGGTCGGCCTGACCTTCGACCAGCTGGGGCCGGTGTGCGTTCACTGCGGCGCTCGCATGTCGGGCCCCTGGGCGCGCCTGGCGCTGGTGCAGCGCGTGATCCCGGCGCTCAGGGGCGTAGAGGACCGCCTTCGGGCCGGCGCGCGTGTCGTGGAGGTGGGCTGTGGTGGGGGTCTGGC
>DATFRD010000153.1:0-4609 GCA_035263645.1 Candidatus Dormiibacterota bacterium
GCCGCTCGGAGGCCAGCAGCTGGCGCAGCGCGTCCGGCAGCCCCCGGAGCTGGCCGGCGATCTCCTCCCGCCGCTCCGGCGACACGCGCCGGAGGGCGCCGGCCAGCCGCAGCGCGAGCAGGAAGTGGCTGACCAGGTGGGCCACATACGTCTTGGTCGAGGCGACGCAGACCTCGGGTCCCGCGTTCAGGTACACGGCCCCGTCGGCGTCGCGGACCGCGCTGCTGCCGACCACGTTCGTGACGGCCACCGTCCGCGAGCCGGAGGCGGCGGCCTGCCGCAGGGCGACGAGCGTGTCCGCCGTCTCGCCGGACTGCGTGATTGCGACCGTCAGCGTGCCGGGCCCCAGCGTCGGGCGCCGGTAGCGGAACTCCGAGGAGTCCTGGGCGCGGGCCGGGAGCCCCGCCCAGTCCTCGATCACGTGCTCGCCCACCATGGCGGCATGCAGCGAGGTCCCCATGCCCAGCAGCCGCACCTCCCGCAGTCCACGGAGCTCCTCATCGGGCATGTCGAACTCGGTGAACGACACGTTGCCGGCGGCGTCGAGCCGGCCGCGCAGCGCGTTGGCCGCAGCCTCCGGCGTCTCGTGGATCTCCTTCAGCATGAAGTGGGCGAAGCCCCCCTTCTCCGCCTGGCTCACGTCCCAGTCGACGTGCAGGATCCGCGTCGCGACGGGCAGGCCGTCCAGCGTGGTCACGGTGGGGCCCAGCGGGGTGACGGCGGCCATCTCGCCCTCGCCCAGCACCAGCACCTTCTTGGTGTAAGGCAGGATGGCTGCGATGTCCGACGCGATGAACTGCTCCCCCTCGCCCAGGCCCAGGACCAGCGGGGCGTTCAGCCGCGCGCCGACCAGCAGCTCAGGGTCGTCCTGGGAGAACATCACGAGCGCGTAGGCGCCGACGATGCGCTGCAGCGCCCGGCGCGCCGCGGCGAGGAAGTCGCCCCGGTGGTAGTGCTCGACGAGGTGCGGCACCACCTCGGTGTCGGTGTCCGAGACGAACTCGTGGCCCGCCGCCTGCAGCTCCGCCTTCAGCTCCTGGAAGTTCTCGATGATGCCGTTGTGGACGACGGATATCCGGCCGTGGCAGTCGGAGTGGGGATGTGCGTTGACCAGCGTCGGGCGCCCGTGCGTCGCCCATCGGGTGTGGCCGATCCCGAGCCTGCCCGGGGGGAGGTCGGCACGCAGCCGGGCGATGAGGTCGTCGACCTTCGACTCGCTCTTGGTGACGGCGGTGGCGGTCGCGCCGGGCCTCAGCACGGCCACGCCGGCCGAGTCGTAGCCGCGGTACTCCAGACGCTTCAGCCCCTCCATGAGGATGGGCGCGGCGTCCCTCTCTCCGAGATAGCCGATGATGCCGCACATGGTCCGTCTCCTGGAGGCTGGTTTGGCGAGGGGGCGGTTGCTGGCTCGTAGGTAAAACGGGGGCCGCCGGACCGCAGTTACATGCGCGGCGGCGTCAGGGCGAGGCTGGCCTCAGCCTGTGCTGGGCGACGGCGCCGGCGGGCTCGGCCCTGGAGGTGAAACCGTCGGCACCAGCAGAGCGGCCGTGGGCGTCGGCGCCGCGCAGCTGAAGGCCTGGGCGAGGGCCACCCGGACCGTCACGGCGCTGGGGCTCGCCGACACCTGGTCGGAGCCGGTGCTGACCGGCCGCACGAAGCTCTGGCTGGACGCCAGGCCGGTCAGGCTGACCGGGTCCATCGAGACCGCGGTGAGCTTGCTGACCGCGTCGATCGGGCCCGAGACCGAGACCAGCGCGGGCTGCACCTCCACGCTGGAGATCTGGTAGCCGCACGCCTGGGTGCCCGACACGCGCAGGCTGACCGGGACCATCTTGGCCTGCACGCCGCCCTGGGTGGTGACGTTGACCGTGACCGTGAGGGGCGTGACCGCGACCGCCGGTATCGTCCTCAGGTCCCGGCGCAGGTCGATCGGCCGCCCGCCCTCCTCGAACAGGATCGGCTCGTCGGGGCTGGTCCGCGAGTCGGCCGACGTGATCGAGACGTCGTAGTTCACATATGCCTTCAGCGCGTTGACCACGTTCCCCGGGCCGGCGACGGTGACCTGACAGACGTCCAGCGGGTTCCCGCACGTTGCGTACGTCTTGCTGGCGACGACGCTGAGGCCGGGCGACTTGTTCGGCGTCCTGACCTCGATCCCCAGCTCACGGGTGACCAGCGGCTCGATCCCGAAGTGCACGGGGATCGCCGTCTGCCGCACCGTGACGCCCTGCACGTCCGCGCGCGGCGCCGCCCAGTAGGTCTGGCTCGGGCCCGGCCGGGCCTTCGAGAGGTCGATGGTGACGCCTGCCGCCGTCTGGCGGTAGCGCTCGACGTCGTCCTTCAGGCCCGCCACCGGCACGTCGACGGACGTCGGCGGCGAGATCAGCACGAGGTCGTCCGGCCGGTGCACGTACTGCACCCGCACCGAGATCGTCTCGAACACAGGCGGGTTCTCGGAGAACGAGACCGCAGCCAGCAGTCCGACGGTGAGCACCAGCGCCAGCAGCTTCAGTCGCCAGTTGACGAAGAGCCGGCTGAGCGGGGAGGTCCTCACGGCTTGGGACCCGTCACGCGCCAGCCGAGCAGGTGCGGACGGCCGTTCCCGGTCGGGCCGGTCTCCAGCCCGCCGCTCAGCCGCCGGCGGAGGCCGTCGGGATCCAGGTTGCGGGCGATCCGACCGTTCTCCACGACCGAGATGCCGCCCGTCTCCTCCGAGACGACGAGGATCAGCGCGTCGGACGCGAGCGAGAGGCCGATGGCCGCCCGGTGGCGGGTGCCAAGCCGGTCGCGCACGGTCCCCTCGTCGGCCAGCGGCAGCAGGCAGCCGGCCGCGAGGATGGTGTTCCCACGGACGATCACCGCCCCGTCGTGTAGGGGCGAGTTGGGGAAGAAGATGCTCTGCAGGAACTCGGCCGAAAGCTCGCCGTTGATGCGCACCCCGGTCGCCGCGTAGTCCTCCAGGCCCACCTCGCGCTCGAACGCCACCAGGGCGCCGATCCGCCGGCTCGCCAGCCGCTCGGCGGCCCGGATGGCCTCCGCGACGGACCGGTTGAACAGCGGCGAGTTGAACGCCGACAGCGGCCGGCCGATGTGCCCGAGCCGCCCGACCTGGTCGAGGATTCGGCGCAGCTCGGGCTGGAACAGGACCACGATCGCCAGCACCGCGATCGGCGCCGCGTTGACGAACAGCCAGCCGAGGAGGATCAGGTTGAGCTCCTTCGCGGTGAGGCCCAGGATGCCCAGCGCAACGAGGCCGACGATCAGCTGCATCGCCTGCGTGCCCCTCACCAGGCGCAGCAGCTGATACATCAGGAACGCCACCACGACCACGTCGATGGCCTCGATCGGCCCGACGTGGCGGAGGATGACCCAGAGCTGGTTGAGGGCGGTGAAGAGCAGCTCCATCAGCCCTCGTCCCTGGCATAGATCGCCGCCAGCAGCGCCATCTGCGCCCAGAGCCGGTTCTCGGCCTGGTCGAACACCACGGACGCCGGTCCGTCGATGACCCCTGCGGTGACTTCCTCGCCTCGGTGGGCGGGGAGGCAGTGCATGAAGATCGCCTTCGGGGCCAGCTCCATCAGCGTCTCGTCGACCCGGTACTCGGCGAAGCTGATGCGGCGGGCCTCGGTTTCCGTCTCCTGGCCCATCGAGGTCCAGACGTCAGTGTAGACAACTGCCGCGCCCGACACCGCCGCCAGGTCGCTGGTCACGCGAACGCCGGGGGCCTCGACCGCCGGTGCGTGGCCGGCCGGGGTCACGACGGTCAGCGGGAACCGCATCAGCGATGCCGCCTCCATCAGCGATCGGGCCACGTTGTTGCCATCGCCGACGAACGCCACCGGAGTGCTGTGGTCGAGGCGCCCGAGCGCCTCGCGCATCGTCATCAGGTCCGCCAGGGCCTGGCAGGGGTGAGAGCCGTCGGTCAGGGCATTGACGACAGGGTGCCGCGACGCCGCGGCCAGGTCGACCAGGTCCTGGTGGGAGAAGAGCCGGGCCACGATGCCCGACACGTAGCGATCGAGCACGCGGGCGACGTCGGCGACGCTCTCACGCCGGCCGAGGCCGATGTCCTGGTCCGGGAGCGTGATCGCCGTTCCCCCCAGGCGCTCGATGCCTACGTGGAAGGAGACGCGCGTGCGGACCGAAGGCTTCTGGAAGATCATCGCCAGGCAGCGGCCGCGCAGAGGCGTGCTCGACCAGCGACCCGCCTTGATGTCATCGGCCAGGTCGAGGATCGCCGCCAATTGCTGACTATCCAGCTGGGCGATGTCGAGAAAGTCGGCTCCGCGAAGGCGATCGAGGGTAGCGCTTGCCATCGGGATCAGGTCCTATGGAAAAGCTACCTTACGTCGGGGTTCCGACGGTTCGCAGACGTGCCAGAGGTGCGGCCGGAAACCTGGCCGAGAGATTTGGGTCCCAGGTGCCCCAGATCCGGTGGCGCCGACGAGGAGCGGAAGGAGCGCCCTCTAGGGCGTGACTGAGCACCGCAGGAGGCAACGCCGGACCCGGGGTCCCCGCGAAATCGCGGTACCGGGGTCCCCAGAGAATCGCGGTGGTGGGGTGCGGATTCTCTGGGGTGGGGTGGTGGGGTGCGGATTTCGTGGGGTGG
>DATFRD010000154.1:0-13379 GCA_035263645.1 Candidatus Dormiibacterota bacterium
CTCGGGTTCCCGAGCGGTGCCCAGGCATCCCTCTTCGCCAGCTTCGAGTCGCCGGAGCACCAGGAGCTCACGGTGGTCTGCGCCGACCGGGTGGTCCGGCTCGAGCGGCCGTTCACGGCGTGGCGCGACCCCGACGACCCCTACCAGCTCATGGTGGAGGCGTTCGCGGACGCGGTGCGCTCGGGAGGGCCGGCGCCGCTTCCCCTGGAGAGCTCCATCGCGAACCTCGCCCTCCTCGACCGGATCCGCGCCGCCGCGGTGTGACCCGGATCAGCCGGCCGCGGCGCGCTCGCTGAGCAGGAGCAGCAGGCGGTACAGCGTCTCCCTCTGGGGGGGCGACAGCCCGGCGACGGCGGGGTGGTCCTCGACCAGGCGGGTCTCCAGCCGGCGCCGCAGCTCGACTCCGGCATCCGTCAGGCGCGCACCGCGGACCCGCCGGTCCTCGTCGCCGTGCCTGCCAACCAGGCCCCGCGCCTCCAGCCGGCCGACCGCGACGGTCAGGTTGGATGGGTTGGCGCGGAGGCGCGCGGCGAGCTCGCGCATCGGGAGCGACCGGTCGGGTTCCAGCGCCTGCAGCGCCCTGGCCTCCGGGACCGACAGGGAGAGCTCCGCCACGCGGGCCTGGAACTGGAACCAGATCCTGCCGACCAGCTCGTCGGCCAGCCGCGTGATCTCGCGAACGATCCGCTCCTCGGAGTCCTCCGGCGGGTCGGGGGCCCGCCGCGGCTGCCCGGCCACTGCCGCCCCAGTCTACCGGGAGCCTGCTCCCGGGGCCCACTGCGGGCACGGCCTGTGGTCGCAGAGCCCCCACTGGCCCTTCGGGCTACCTCCCCCGCGAGGGGGGAGGGTCAGGCGGCGCCGGCTTTCACCCTTGCGTGGTGGCGCCGCGCCTTCGCGCGGTTGCCGCAGATCCGCATGTCGCACCAGCGGCGCGTGCGGTTGCGAGAGGTGTCGAGGAAGAGCCAGCCGCAGGCGCGGCCCTCGCAGCGGCGGATCGCGCCCAGCGGGCCCTCGGTCAGCAGGTCGGCGGCCGACCGGGCGATCGGCCAGAGCACGCAGTCAAGGGCCTTGCCTCCCTCGGCCCACAGCCACGTGAAGCCGCTGTCGGTCGGCACCACCTGGGAGCGGGCCATCGCGCCGGCAAGCTCGCCGTTCAGGACGTCCAGCGCCTCGGGGCGGATCCGCAGCCCCGCCGCGACCGCGCAGAAGATCGAGGTGAGCGCCTCCCGGAGCCGGATGGCGCGCTCCCAGACGACCAGCCCCTCGGTCGGGGCCCGCACACCCAGGCGCGTCAGCCGCGCGGCCTCCTCCGCGTTCAGGATGCCGGACCGCCAGCCCCAGCCGACGACGTCCGGGTAGCCTCGCAAACGATCCTCTGCGTCGCCCCGCCGGTCGCCAGTGGTGTTGCAGAAGTCCAGGCACAGCCTGCCGCCCACCAGGTCGTAACGAGGCGGCATCCGGGCAGCCATCAGAGGCGCCCATTGTTCACGGCGGGCGCGGGCTTGTCAACCGGATGTCCTTCCTAACCCGCATGGTTGCCTAAAGGCAGTTAGGATGGTTGGCGGTGACGCGCGCCGAGCAGCGTCTGAACAGCAATCACGGCCGGCTGATGCACGCGGCCAGGGCGGTGCCGGTCCGCCTCCGGGGGGTGCCGATTCCTGGCTGGGGCTGGACGCCTCGCGACGTGCTCGCCCACGTGCTGGCCTGGCAGGAGGAGGCGCTCAACCGCGCCCGTCACCCGCCGGCGCCGGCCGCCGCCGCCTCCGGGGGCGCCGACCTCGACTCCTGGAACGCCGCGGCCCACGTGCGCCTCCGCTCGCTGGGCTGGGACGAGGTGCTGGTGCGGCTGGAGGCGAACCACCCGCTGCTGCACCCCCTGGTCCGCGACGATCCGCCCCGCTGGCTCGGCCGGTGCACCTACTGGCACTACACCGAGCACACCCGCGAGCTGCTCGCCTTCGTCCGCTCCTTTCAGTCCTCGACCACCACCGTCGCGCCGATCGCGGCCCAGCCGTAGAGCTGCTGCAGCGGGTCCGCGAGCACGTGCACGCAGCCGTGGCTGCTGTAGGGCCCGTACTGCGAGCCGGGTCCGTAGGCGCTGTCCGGCTCCCAGTCGGCGCTGTGGAGGAAGGTGCCGTCGCCGATGAACTCCATCGCGTCGCCGACCCAGGTCGGCGGGTAGTAGAAGGGGCTGCCCGGCGGCCAGGGTGACACCATGCGGTACGCCGCCGCCTTGTAGAAGATGTGGAACGTGCCGCGCCCGGTGGGCAGCTCGGGCCGGCCCGTCGTCACCGGCGTGCGCAGGAACGGGCACCCGTCCTGATAGGCCACTAGCTGCTGTGTGGCGAGGTGGATCAGGATCAGCTGGGCGGGGGCGCCGGGCTGACATGGGATCCCTGCCGTGGGCAGGCGACCGCCCGCCGCCGCCTGCAGGTCGTCGTGTAGCTTCTGCAGGTCGTTGAGCGCCGAATCGAGCGCGCCCTCGTCGCCGGCGGCGCGTGCCGAGTGCAGGGCGGCCTGCACCTGGCCGAGCCGGCTGTGGAGCTCGTCGCCGGCTCCGTACCCATCTGCCTGCTGCAGCAGCGCCGGGATCTGGGCGAGGAGCCCGTCGGCCGCGGCCCGGCGCTCGAGCCGCTGCTGCAGCGTGCTGGTGGCGGCCCGCAGCTCGGTCATCGCCGCCTGGTGGCCGGCCAGCATCGGGGCGTAGTCGCGGTCCATGTACAGCTGGACGTCGGCGAGCGCGCTGCCGGCGCCGCTGAGGGGGACGCCCGCCGCGTCGGCGCTGGCCGCCAGCCCGGCGAGCGCCGCGGCCGCCGCCGCGACGTCCTGGGGTCGGCCCTCCCCGTCGAGGCCGCCCGCCACGGCGGCCAGGTCCCGCTGCAGCGACTCCTGCTGGGCGGCCTCGGAGGTCCAGCGTGCCGCCAGCCTCGCGGCGCCGGCCGGCGTGGAGGCCCGGGCGATCTCGACCAGGCCCGCATAGTACGCAGCGTCTCCAGCTGGCCCGGCCGCCTGCCGGAGCCGGACCAGCGCCGCCGCCGCCCGGCGCCGGGCCGCCGCCAGCGCGGCGGCGGAGCCGGCGGCGGCCGCCGCCTCCGGCTGCCGGAACGGGTCGCTCACGGCGGCGCCCGAGACCACTGCGTAGGGCAGCGGCCCGAGCCGCCGGGCGCGGTCCGCGGCCAGCGACGCGCGCGCGCCGGCCAGGTCGGCGGCAGGGACGCCGGCCGCCTGGGCCGCCTGCCAGCTGCCCTCCAGCGCGCTCGCGCGGACCTCGAACCCGACCAGGTTGGCGGTCAGCACCGCGGCGGCGGCCAGGATGACCGCCAGGAGGGGCATCAGTCCCCGACCTGGACCGTCGCCCCGATCTGGGCCCAGGCGTACAGCGCGGCCAGCGGGTCCGGCGGAACGTGGACGCAGCCGTGGCTGGCGTAGGGCCCGTACTGCGAGCCGGGACCGTAGGCGCTCACCGGCTCCCAGCTGGCGCCGTGGATGAACGTCCCGTCGCTGACGAACTCCATGGCGTGGTCGACCCAGGTCGGTGGGTAGTAGAAGGGGCTGCCGAGCGGCCAGGGCGAGATCATGTGGTAGGTCGGGTACTTGGCGAAGATCTGGAAGGTGCCCCGGTCGGTGGGCAGGGCCGGCCGGCCGGTCGTGACCAGGGACTGCAGGACCGGGCAGCCGTCCTGGTACGCCACCAGCCGCTGCGTAGCCAGGTGGATCACGATCAGTTGGGCCGGAGCGCCGTCGATGCAGGCCGTGGCCGACTGCAGCGCCGCCGCCTGGGCCTGCTGCTTCGCCTCGGCGACGGCGCTGCCCAGCGCGTCGACCGCCTGCTTCAGCTCTGCCGACGCCGAGTCCATCGCGCCATCGTCGCCAGAGCCCTCAGCGGCCTGGGCGTCCGACCGGGCCTGCTCCGCGCGGCCCGGGAGACCTCCGCCCACGCCGTACTGCGACGCCTGCGCGAGCAGTCCCGGGAGCTCGCCCAGGAGCTGGTCCGTCTGGGCGCGGATGTCGATCCGGTGCTGCACGGTGTCCGCCGCGGACTGCACCTCCGCTGCGATGTCGGCGTGGCGCTGGAGCAGGTCCTGGTACGTGAGCTTCAGGTAGGCCTGCGCGTCGGCGAGTGCCCGCGGCGCAGGGTCGGCGGATAGCTGGGCCTGGCCGGCCGCCGCGATCACCGACTGGAGCCGGGCCGAGCCGTCGACGACGTCCCTGGGCAGCCCGCCGGACAGGCCGCCGGAGGCCTGGGCCAGCCGGTCCCGGATGGAGGCCAGCTGGTTCGCCTCGCCCTCCCAGGCTGTGGCCAGCCGCAGGTAGTCCTGCAGCCGGCGGGCGGCGGCGAGCTGCGCGGCGTGGGCCGGGTAGCCCGCGTAGTTGGGGCCGCCCACGTCCGGGAGGCGGGCCAGGTCCTCCCGGGCGCGCTGGCGGGCGGCGCTCAGCGCCTGGGCCCGGCCGGCCGCGGCGCGCGCCTCGGCGGAGGTGAAGGGATCGAGCAGGACCGCCAGCGAGAACACGGACCACGGCAGGAAGGCGACGCGGCGGTCACGGGTCGCCTGCAGCTGTGCGAAGGCCGGCGCCAGCTGCGCCGGTGTGACGCCTGCGGCCTCGTCGGCATGCCAGCCCCGCTGCAGCGCCGATGCCCGAGCGTTGAACGCGGCCACGTCCGCCAGCCCGAGACCGACCAGCACCACGGGCACGAGGGCTGCCACGGCCACCCCGACCATCACCGTTCGCTTGACAGGCATCGCAGGCATAACGCTCGGGCCGACGGCCTCGTTCCGTCAAGTGACGCGGTGAACGGGCCGGCGGGCCGGGGCTGCGCCGAGCGTCGCTGCGCTACCTTCTGGCGGCCGTCTCCTCTTCGGCGGCGGCCTCGCCTCCCGGCGCGCCGGCCTCGGCCGGCCGAGCCGCCGTCACGATGAGCGGCACCACCTTGCGGAAGCCGGAGAGCGCCTGCGGCCAGTCGGCCAGCAGGCACGCCGCCCGGCGGCTGCCGGTGCGCCGCGCGTGCTCCTCGACGAGGGCCCGCAGCTCGGGCTCGTCCTCTGCCTGCACCGGTTGCAGCGTCACGCTGTCGGCGTTCAGCTGCCCCCACTCGCGCACGTACGCGACACCCCCGGTCATCCCGGCGCCGACGTTCCAGCCCACCGGGCCGAGCGCCACCGCGATGCCCCCGGTCATGTACTCGCAGAAGTGGTCGCCAGCACCCTCCAGCACAGCGGTCGCGCCCGAGTTGCGGACGCAGAACCGCTCGCCGGCCCGCCCGGCGACGAAGACCCGGCCGCCGGTCGCGCCGTAGAGGCACGTGTTGCCCACCAGCACCGGCGCCACGCCGCCAGAGGTGGAGCCGTCGCCCTCGAACGGCCGCACGACCAGGACGCCGCCGCCCATGCCCTTGCCGACGTAGTCGTTCGCCTCGCCCTCGAGGACGAGCTCGGTGCCCCGGTCGAGCCAGGCGCCGAAGCTCTGGCCGGCGCTGCCCCGGTACACGACCGACTGGGCTCGCAGACCCGGCCCCACGGCCCGGTGCGAGTTGCCGATCGGCCCGGGGGGCGGCGCCGGCGGCGGCGGCTCGCCGTTGCGCGCCCACAGCCGCCGGCGCGGCGCCGCCGGGTCGGCCGGGGCCTGGAGCAGGAACCCCAGGTCCAGGCCGTGATCCTCGCCGGCCGCGTGCAGCTGCTCCACCCGTCCGACGACCTCGTCGATCGAGCGCACCCCCGCCAGCGCCAGATATCGCCTGGCGTCCTCGGCGATCAGCGTCAGGTAGGCGACGACGTGCTCCGGGTCGCCCGTGAACTTCGCGCGCAGGTCCTCCCGCTGGGTGGCGATCCCGGTCGGGCACGTGTTCAGGTGGCACTGCCGCGCCATGTCGCAGCCGAGCGCCACCAGGAGGCCGGTGCCGAACCCGAACTCCTCGGCGCCCAGCATCGCGGCGACCACGACGTCCCGGCCGCTGCGCAGCCCGCCGTCAGTCCGCAGCGACACGCGCTCGCGCAGCCGGTGGTCGACCAGGACCTGCTGCGTCTCGGCCAGGCCGAGCTCCCACGGCGAGCCCGCGCTCTTGATCGAGGACAGGGGCGAGGCGCCGGTGCCACCGCTGTGGCCGCTTACCAGCACGTAGTCCGCCCTGGCCTTGACCACGCCGGCCGCGATCGTGCCCACGCCGGCCTCCGACACCAGCTTGACGCCCACCCTCGCCGCGGGGTTGGCGGCCTTCAGGTCGTAGATCAGCTGCGCCAGGTCCTCGATCGAGTAGATGTCGTGGTGGGGCGGAGGGGAGATCAGCGGCTGGCCCGCCTGGGCGTGGCGCAGGCGGGCGATGAGGCTCGTGACCTTGAGGCCTGGCAGCTGGCCGCCCTCGCCGGGCTTGGAGCCCTGGGCGATCTTGATCTCCAGCTCCTCGGCCCGGCGCAGGTACCCGGGCGTCACGCCGAAGCGGGCCGACGCCACCTGCTTGATCTTGTTGTCCCGGCGGACCTCCGCCGGCGCGTAGAAGTCCGGGTCTTCGCCGCCCTCGCCGGAGTTCGACCTGGCGCCGATCTCGTTCATCGCGATCGCCAGCGCGGCGTGGGCCTCGGGTGAGAGCGCCCCCAGCGACATGGCGGTGGACACGAAGCGGCGCCGGATCTCCGTGGCCGGCTCCACCTCGTCCAGGGGGACCGGGCCTGCCGCCGGCCGGATCTCGAGCAGGTCGCGCAGGTCCTGGGGAGGTCCCATCGTCGACAGCTCGAGCCACCGCCGGTACTCGTCCGGGTCGCCGGTGCGGGCCGCCTTCTGAGCCGCGCGCACCGCGAGCGGGTTGTACGCGTGGAACTCGCCGGCCTTCCGGAACCGCACCCGGCCGTGGTCGGCGAGCGCGTCCCTGCCGGTCGGCTCGTCCGCCGGCTCCCACGCGTGCCGGTGCCAGGCGCGCAGCCGACCCTCCAGGTCCGACAGGGTGGCGCCGCCGATCCGACTGGGCGCGGCGGGCAGGCACAGCTCCATGACCTCGGCGCCCAGGCCGAGCACCTCGTAGACCTGCGCGCCGCAGTACGAGGAGACGCAGGAGATGCCCATCTTGGCCATCACCTTGAGCAGCCCGTGCTCGAGCGCGTGCCGGTAGAGGCGCTCGCCGTCGTCGCCGCCGTGGAGGTGCGCGGTGGCCAGGGCGAGATACGGGTGAACCGCGCTCGCGCCGGTCGTCACCAGGCACGCCAGGTCGTGCACGTCGATCACGTCGCCGGCCACGACGACGATGTCCTTCTGCATGCGCTGCCCGCTGCGGAGCAGCCGCTCGTGGACGGCACCCGCCGCCAGCACGGTGGGCAGCGGCAGCCGCCTCGGGCCGGCCCGCCGGTCCGAGAGCGCCACGATCCCCGGCGGCGCCTGCTCGGCCTCCTGGCAGAGACGCTCGATCGCGCCCCGCAGGTCCTCGCCGGGACCGAGGCAGGCGTCGAGCACGAGCGCCGACTCCAGCACCCGGGCCAGCTCGCCGCGGCCGAGGACCGGCGACTCCAGCTCCAGGAGCGGGTGGTCGTGGCCGATTGTGGCCGGGTGCTGGCGTCGTCCGAGCTCCGCGCCGGCCTGGTTCTCCGGGCCCAGGGTGCGCCCGCGGGCGCCCAGCACGACCCGCAGCGACATCACCGACCGCTCGCGGAGGGAGTCGATGGCCGGGTTGGTGACCTGGGCGAAGCGCTGTCGCAGGTGGTTGGTCAGGCGCCGGGGGACGCGGGCGAAGGACGCGATCGGGATGTCGTCGCCCATCGAGTAGTTGGGCTCGAGGCCCGTGTCGGCCATCTCCTGCAGCACCATGCGCACGTCCTCGGCGCCCCACCCGTGCATGCGCTGGAGCCGGGCCAGGTGCTCGGGGACCTCGGCGGGGAGGTGGCCGCGCTCGACCGGGACCAGCACGCGGTCGGCCAGCAGCCCGTAGTCGTGGCGCGAGGCCACGTGCTCCTTCGCCTCGTGGTCCCGGTAGGTCACCCCCTCGCGGACGTCCACCAGGATGAGCTGGCCCGGTCCCAGCCGGCCGCGCTCCACGACGTCGGCCGGGTCGACGGGGATCACGCCGGCCTCGGACGCGGCGACCACCATCCCGTCGCGGGCCACCTGGTAGCGCAGCGGCCGGAGCCCGTTGCGGTCGAGGGCGGCGCCCGCGACGATTCCGTCCGAGAAGGCGAGCGCGGCCGGCCCGTCCCAGGGCTCGAACCGGGTCGACTGGAACCGGTAGAAGTCCCGCACCCGCGGCGCCATGTCGCCGCGCCCCTCCCAGGCGTCCGGCACGAGCGTCATCAGCGCCTCGCCGGTGTCGAATCCGCGGCGAACGAGCAGCTCCAGGACGCTGTCGAGGCTGGCCGAGTCGGAGGCGTCCGCCGCGGCCACGGGCCGCAGGCCCTCCGGGAGCTCGGCCTCCCGCGCTCGCATCCAGGCACGATTGCCCGTCACGGTGTTGATCTCGCCGTTGTGGGCCAGCATCCGGAACGGCTGGGCCAGCCGCCAGTCCGGCAGGGTGTTGGTGGAGTAGCGCTGATGGAAGACCGCGAGCTGACTCGCCATGCGCTCGTCGCGGAGGTCGGCGTAGAAGTCCGCGAGGTACGTGCCGGCCATCAGGCCCTTGTAGACCATGGTCCGGCACGAGCAGGAGGCGATGTACATGCGGATGCCCCGCGCCCCCGCTCGTCGCTCCGCCAGCCGGCGGGCGAAGTAGAGCAGCCGCTCCCACTCGTCGTCGGGCACGTCCGGGCGAGTGATGACGGCGTGCCAGATGCCGGGCATGCGCTCCCGCGCCCGCTCGCCCAGGCTGTCCGGGTCGAGCGGCGGCCGCCGCCAGTCGGCGATCCCCATGCCGTAGCCGGCCAGCGCCGTGGCCAGCTCCCGGCGGGCGCGGTCGTCCCACTCGAACAGGACGGCCACCGCCACGTCGGGACCGAAGAGGGCGCGCGGCACCTGGACGAGCAGGCCCGCGCCGTCGCCGCTCCGGCCGTCGGCGTCGAGGCCGCCCCGGTGGCTCAGCCGCGCCAGGGCCGTGAGGCCGAGCTGCACGGTTCGGTGGGTGGCGCGAGTCCCGGGCGTGGCGACGAAGCCCATCCCGCATGCAGCGCGATGCTCCGGCAGTTGCCCAGGCCACGCTCCGCTGACGCTGGCGGCGGAGGTGGGCATCTGTGGTCGGAAGGCTACCTGTCCAGACGGCCGACCTCCTAGTCGGAGAACACCAAAAGTCGACCAGCGGGCTCGTAGCCAGCCGACAAGCATTCCCCCCAATTGCACGAGATCCATCGGCAGCGTAAGCAAGGGCTCCGCCCGAGCGTGTGAGTCCGTCTTCCCGATGCCGAGAACGCCACAGAAGGCCCCGAAGGGAAGCACCGAAGGTGCCCAGGAGATCCCAGATAGAGGGGGGTTCCGGAAGGGGGGCCCGCCCCCCCTTGCAACTCAGAGCCCCAGCAGCCCCTGGACGCGGAGCGCGACGGCCAGGTTGAGCCGCGTCTCCGCGTCGTCCAGCTCCGCGCCGGAGATCTCGCGGATGCGGTCCAGCCGGTACCTGAGTGTGTTGGGATGCACGCGCAGCCGGCGTGCCGCCGCCTGCTGCTCCCCTGCCTCCAGGTACGCCTTCAGCGTGGGGATCAGGTTGGCGCCACGGGCCCGGTCGTGCTCCACGAGCGAGCCCAGGTGGCGGTTGACGAACTCCACCAGCCGGTCGTCGCTGACGCCCGCCAGCAGCCCCGTCAGACCCAGCTCGGGGACCGCCACCACCTGGCTCCAGCGCCTGAAGCGGGCCAGCGTGTCCATCACCGCCCGCACCTCGCGGTGGGCCGTGGCCACCCCGGTGGGCGCGTCGACCGGGGCGCTGAAGCCCACGGAGACGGTGAAGCCGGCGCGCCAGTCGGCGATCGTCTCCCGGGCCTGGAGGCCGAGGGCGTGGACCCGTTCGTCCTGGTCCTGGCCGTCCATCCCCAGCGGCAGCAGCGCCAGCACGCTGTCCGAGCGCGCGCCCAGGAGCGCGCGTGGGTAGCTGGACCTGACCACCCCGGCAATCCGGCGCATGAACTCCCGCTTCAGCGCCTGGATGGCGTCCTCGCCGAGCTGGCGAGCCCGCAGGAAGCCGCGGAAGTCGTCGATGTCGACGAGCAGCAGCACGTGGCGGCCGGGGAGCGGGTACCCGAGGTGGCGCGCCCGCCGCTGGGCTGCCGCCTCGTCCCCGTACGTGCCCTGGACCAGGTCGTCCAGGTACTCGCCCCGCACGCGGCCCTCGACCTCGGCCACCTCGCGCTCCTTGATGAGCGCCAGGGCGGCGGCCAGCGCCGCCTGCTCCACGGCCATGAAGGCCAGCTCCTCGTTGTCCGGCGGGTGGTCGAGGATCGAGATCACGCCCAGCAGCTGGTTCGCCGCCAGGATCGGGGCGATGATGCGCTCCCGGCTCATGCCGAGGTGGGGGAATGCGGGCACCTTCATCGGGCGCCGGCTCTCCTGGACCTCGCGCAGGGTGCGCTGGATCTGCGGGTCGTACAGCACGCGGGGCGGCGTGCCGTGCCTGGCGATCGTCTCGCGGCGATGCGGGTCGCTGGTCGAGCCAGCGGCGTGGGCGAGGAGGTGGAACGACGCGTCCTCTACGGCCACCCCGCTGCCGATCAGGTCGGCCAGGGTCCGGCAGATCTCGTTCACGCCCTTGCCGTCGAGGACGAGGTCGGTGAAGCGGCGGTGGATCTCCAGGGAGCGCTTGAGCCGCCAGTGCTCGGCGTTGATGATGCGCTCGAGCAGCGGCTCCATCAGCTTGCTCCAGGGCACCTGCTGGTCGATCGTGAACAGGGGCAGGTCGCGACGGTCCGCCTCGGCGATCATCTCCGGCGGCACGTCGTCGATGTAGCGGCCCAGCTTCACCACCAGGCCCGAGCCGCCGCTGCCGGCGACGCCGTCCACCAGGTCGATCTGGGCCTGGACGTCGTCCTTGACCGGGAAGCCCGTGGTGAGCAGGAGCTCTCCCTCGCGCAGACGGCGGGCGGTCTCCGGCGTCTCCATGACGCGGACCCACTGGACCTGGCGGTCGAGACCGCGGCGGCCGCCGACCAGGGTAGCCTCGGCGAAGCCGCCGAACGCCGTGGCCTCGCGTACGCTCGGCGGCGGGATCTTCAGCTCCGGCTGCACCGGAAATGGCGCCGGTTCGGGGTTAGCCATCCGCAGCCACTCAGCTTAACAATGTGGACGTCCCCCAATTGCACACGGCGTGTCGTTGTGGCTGTCCGACTAGGCACCGGCCGCGATCCAACCTAGCGTGTGGTGGGGATGGGCACGAAGGAGTCTCCCAACTGCCCGAGGCACAATCACGTCGTGCCGATGCGGCTGCGCACACTCCACTCGGAGCAGACGGTTCCCGACCAGGTGCTGGCGGCGTACGTCTGTCCGGAGTGCGGCCACGAGCGCCGGGTGCCCGTCGAGCCCCGGACCGACGGCGGCGGAGAGCTGGAGTCGAAGGGCGCCGCATGATGCCTCGACCCCACGGTGTGACGGTGCTCGCGACCCCGATCGGCCTCCTTATCGAGGCGGGGTCGGGCGCGCCCTGAGCGGAGCGCGCAGGACCCCGCCCGGAGCCCGGGCGGGGCTTCTGTTTTTTCTGGAACAGGAGGACCCGATGGACGGCGTGGACGAGACCCAGGAGACCTTCGAGCAGGTCGGCCGGCGCTTCCCGGAGCTGGACGAGGCGGCCCGCCGGCGCGTGGCGGTGCGCATGGCCGCCGGCGCCGAGGCGCAGGCCGCGTTCGCGCAGGAGTCGGTGATGCTCCAGCTGGTGCGGGCCTACAACTGAAAAAAGGAGCCCCACTCCCCTCGCGGGAGGGGTTGGGGGAGGGGGGCCGATCGATTCCCCCCCACCGGCCCTGGCGGGCCACCTCCCCCGCGAGGGGGGAGGGGCTCCTGACCGCCTACGATCGGGCGGGGAGCAGCTCGTACAGCAGGCGGACGGGGAGGCCGATCACGGTGTCGGGGTCGCCCTCCAGGGCCGTGACGAACGCGGAGGCGCCGCCCTGGTACGCGTAGGCGCCTGCCTTGTCCATCGGCTCCCCACTGCGCACGTACGCCTCGATCTCGCCAGCGGAGAGCGCCCGGAACGTGACCCGGGCTCGGGCGGCAGCCGACGCGACGCCCCCGGGGCGGCGCACGGCGACCGCCGTCACCACGTCGTGGGTGCGGCCTGACAGCCGGCGGAGCATGGAGGCGGCCTCGGCGGGCCCGGCCGGCTTGCCCAGGACGTCGCCGTCGAGCACCACGATCGTGTCGGCGGCCACCACGACCTCCCCCGGGACCGCCTCCGCCTTGGCGCGGGCCAGCGCCTCGGCGTAGGCCACGGGGTCGCCGCCCGGATAGGGCCACTCCGCGACGCCGCTGGGGCGCACGTCGACGTCGAAGCCCGCGCCGCGCAGCAGGGCAACCCTCCGTGGCGACCCGGAGGCGAGCACGAGACGGCGGGTCACCGGACGCCGCGTACTACATGAGATGGCGGAGGACCAGGGGCAGGACGCCGCCCTGGCGGACGTACTCGACCTCCGTCGCGTTGTCCAGGCGGGCGACCACCGGGAAGCGGGTCACCTCGCCGGTGCGCCGGGCCTCCACCTCCAGCCGCTGGGCGGGCTCCAGGCCCTCCTCGAGGCCCCGGATGGTGAACTCCTCCTCTCCGGTCAGGCCGAGCGATTGCCGGCTCGCGTCCCCGGCGAACTGGAGGGGCAGGATGCCCATGCCGATCAGGTTGGAGCGGTGGATGCGCTCGTACGACTCCGCGATCACGGCGCGCACCCCCAGCAGGCTGGGGCCCTTGGCTGCCCAGTCCCGGGACGAGCCCGAGCCGTACTCCTTGCCGGCGATGACGACCAGGGGCACGCCCTCCATGCGATATCGCATCGCCGCGTCGTAGATCGTCATCTCCTCTCCGGAGGGGAAGTGGCGGGTCCAGAAGCCCTCGCGCCCACCGGCGATCTCGTTCCTGAGGCGGATGTTGGCGAACGTGCCCCGCATCATCACCTCGTGGTTGCCCCGGCGGGCCCCGTACTGGTTGAAGTCCGCCCTCTCGACTCCCCTGGACCGCAGGTACTCGCCGGCCGGGCTCTGGGCGGCGATGTTGCCGGCGGGCGAGATGTGGTCGGTCGTCACCGAGTCGCCGACCTGGACGAGCGCCCGCGCGCCGATCACGTCGCGTAGCGGCTCCGGCTGGGGCGAGAACGACTCGAAGTACGGCGGCTCACGGACGTACGTGGAATCCGGGTCCCACGCGTAGCTGGCGCCGGCCGGCGCCGCCATCCGCTGCCAGTTCTCGTCGCCCTGGTAGATCCGCTCGTACTCCCGCTGGTACATCTCCTGGCGAACGCACTCGCGGATCACCCGGTCCACCTCGTCCCGGTCAGGCCAGAGGTCGCGCAGGT